>JANXTB010000397.1 GCA_025356415.1 Hyphomicrobiales bacterium | reverse complement strand
TGTATGCGCGCGCGGAAGCGCTTTCGGCATTCTGAACCAGCACCGGTCAGACCTGGAGCTCTTTGTGCCTCTTAGCGCGATACGGCCGACCAGTCCTTGATTTTCATCATGGCGCGACGATCGAAAGAGAAGATATTTTTTCGTTTTCTGTCCGCAAAAATCGTTGCTGCACGCCGCAAACGTAATGAACGAGTCCGCGCGGGAGTCCAAGCGCGGGCTCAACGAGCAAACAGCGATTATTCATGAGACTGCGGCGCCAAGAGGCCACATGCGCGGCGCCGGTGAGGCGAACTCGCTTTGCGCGCTTGTAGAAGTCCCGCAAAAGTGAGGCGACGCGATCGAGATCGCCCGTCGTCACGCTTCCGTCGTGCAGCGCGCTCTCCAGCGTACGACTCTCGTCGAGCCGGCGCATCTTCACAAGCCAATCGAGAATCTCGCCCTCGCCCTCGCTCCCTATCCGCGGTCCTGTGGGGGATCCGACAAGCGCCACCACGCCGAGATAGACGTCTGGCGCGAGACGTCTGTTGAGCTCGACTTCGGCGACACAGGCTTTTCTGCGAAGCGGGAGCGTCGAAAAATCAAGGTACGCGTAGCGAACCGGCTTCTTCAGCTTGTAAGCGAACTCGCCTGCAAGGAATATGTAGGACATGTGCGTTTCGCGACAGACAAAATCATGTGCTGCATGCGCATAAGTCAGCGGGTTCTGGAGCGCGAGCACCTTGCGCGCAAGAGAATTGAGTGGAACCGGTTCTGACTGGCGTGCTTCCGATGTCATCATCGACTCGCCTCGCAAGCTCACCTAAAAAAGGGTGGAGACCACAATGTCGACAGCACCAGTACGCCGCCGTCGCGATCCTGAATTCCGGCGGGATGGACTACCGCATGCAACAGCAATACTACCGTATCGACGAGGATATGGACTTCTTTTCCTTGACCAAATTTTCCCGCGTCGTAGCCATTCGGATCAACACAGCGCCCTAACGCGGGTGTGCCGCTTCATCGTAATCATCGGCAGTCAAGATCGTACGATGTCGCCTTGGATGCTCTTGAGAGGTTGGCCTGCCCCAAAGATATCAGTATCACCAGCGAGCCACATGGATGCTTCCCTCTACTTCGAGCACTGTTGGACGCCGATCTAAAATTGCCATCAACCTGGCTTCTTCCAATGCCCCGAATATCCGTGTGAAGTCTTGCGCGGTCCCGGTTTCGCCAGAAGCCGGCGCAGTCGTGGAGTCTTTTGCCATGGCCCGATCCTGCTCACTCACACAAATGCACCGGTCACGGTCGTCGAATTGCTGCACGTCGAACAACTTCCAAATTATCATCTGAGCGTGTTGAGGACGCACGTGTTGATGTGGATCAAATCAAACGGCGCGAAATGTGGGATATTTTGAAATCAGTCGGCATTCACGAAGACACAGCTTTGGAAGTTGCCGCGAAACCCGTTTAAGTCGCATAAAAATGGCCGCGATCGAGCAATCACGAGAGCCCGTTTTTGCAACATGGTTGAAAGCTGTTCCAACGCATCGGTAGAGGAAAGGCGGGAGTGGGAGCACTTTCCACACGACGCCGATGTCGGATTGCGCGGATGGGGCGCGACACCCGCGGACGCATTTCAAAGGGCTGCCTGCGCCTTGACCGCCGTTGTCACCTACGCCGAGGTGATCCCGTGTACGTCCGTTCAGGTGAAATGCGAGGCGCCTGATCTTGAACTCCTGTTCGTCGAATGGCTCAACGCCGTCATCTACGAGATGGCGGTCCGTCATATGCTGTTCGGACGATTTGCAGTCCAAATCGAGGACGGTCACCTCAAGGGAACGCTTTGGGGCGAGATGATCGATGTCGCGCGGCACGCTCCAGCGTGCGAGCCTAAAGGGGCGACCTATACCGCCCTGAGGGTTGCCCAGGAGCCCGATGGCAGATGGTCGGCTGCCTGCATCGTCGATGTGTAAAGGGAGACTGCCGATGGATCCTGCTCGTTTTGTGCGTGTCGACGCCACGACGTGGCGGGTCGAACCCTCAGGGGCAATGCGCGTCCCCGTTGTCATCTATGCCGATGAGAACCTCATCCGTGACATGGATGACAAGGTCTACGAGCAGGCTGTCAACGTGGCGACCTTGCCCGGCATTGTGCAGGCCTCTTATGCCATGCCAGACGCGCATTGGGGCTATGGGTTTCCAATCGGCGGCGTGGCGGCTTTTGATCCTGATCGCGGTGGCGTTGTTTCCGCTGGCGGCGTCGGCTTCGATATCTCCTGTGGTGTGCGCGCAATGCTGACCGGCTTGTCTGTCGGCGATATTCTTCCGCTGCAGAAGTCGCTCGCCGACTCCCTGTTCCAGCAAATCCCCGCGGGTCTCGGTAGCAAGGGCACGATCACGATGGAGCCGGCAGAGATGGACGCGATGCTGGCCGGTGGCGCGCGTTGGGCCATTGAACAGGGTTGGGGCGAGTTGCGCGACCTTGAGCGGATCGAGGAACAGGGATGCATGGCCGGCGCACGGCCCGACTTTGTTTCCGACCGCGCCAAAGAGCGTCAGCGCATGGAAATGGGTACGCTCGGCTCCGGCAATCATTATCTCGAGATCCAGGCCGTTGCCGAGATCTATGATGCGGCCGTCGCCGATGTATTCGGCCTTGCGCAGGACCGTGTGGTTATCAGCATTCATTGCGGCTCACGCGGCCTCGGACATCAGATCGGAACGGAATTCCTGAAGGAGATGCTCGTCACTGCGAAGGAGGCCGGCATAGAGCTTCCCGATCGCGAACTTGCCTGCGCCCCGATCAATTCAGAAGTCGGCCAGCGTTATCTCGGCGCGATGCGCGCAGCCATCAATTGCGCACTGGCCAATCGCGAGATTCTTTGTCACTACGCTCGTCGCGTTTTTGGACATTTTTTTCCCGGCAGCGATCTGCCTCTTCTGTTCGACGTATCTCACAACACCTGCAAGCTCGAGTCTCACCTTGTCGGCCGAAGGCGACGAGACCTGTTCGTTCACCGCAAGGGCGCAACGCGGGCGTTCGGGCCTGGTCACAAAAGCCTTCCCGAAGCCTTGAGGCCTGTCGGTCAGCCGGTTCTCATTGGCGGCAGCATGGGAACCGGCTCGTATGTTCTCGTTGGTGAAGCTAGCAGCGAGGCGAAGTCGCTCTCTTCTGCCTGCCACGGAGCGGGCCGTGCGATGTCGCGCCACGCAGCTCTCAAACAATGGGCCGGGCGGAGGGTCGTGGATGATCTCGCCGCGAAGGGAATTCTCATCCGTTCGCCCTCGACGCGCGGTGTGGCCGAGGAAGCTCCCGGCGCTTATAAGGACGTGGACGCCGTTGTGGCGGCGGCCGAGCAGGCGGGGCTTGCCCGGCGGGTGGCACGCCTGCGCCCGCTGATCTGCGTTAAGGGATAACGCCGGAGGCTGATGTGCATCAAAGCAGCAGCCCCCGGTATGAACTAGATGCCTTTGGCTCGGGCTCTAACCACGTGCACGCAAATGCCGGTTCAGAACGCCGAAATCGCAGCCATGTTCGATCAGACCGCCGATCTCCTCGAGATCGAGGGCGAGAACCAATTCCGCGTGCGTGCCTATCGCCGTGCCGCGCGTACGCTCGAGGGGCTGCCGCAAAGCATTAAAGCTCTGCTCTCGGCCGGGACGGATCTGCGCGAACTTCCCGGCATCGGCAAGGATCTTGCGGGCAAGATCGTCAGCATCGTCCAGACTGGTCGCTTCGATCTGCTGGACAGTTTGAAAAGGAAGCTTCCGGGCCAGCTCGGTGATATCGCAGCCTTGCCGGGGCTTGGACCCAAACGTGTGAAGCTCCTGCACGACAAGCTCGGGGTGAACACGCTCGCCGATCTGCGCCGCGTGATCACGGGTGGGCGCCTGAGGGAGCTGCGCGGATTTGGTCCAGTCATCGAAAAGAAGCTTGTGGCGGCGCTCGGGAAACCCCAGGCGCACAAGCGGTTCAAGCTGTCGGTGGCGGAGGCCGAGGCTGAAGCGCTGGTCGCTTTCCTTCAGGGCGGCGGGCGGGTCATCGTTGCCGGAAGTTATCGCCGTCGCCGCGACACTGTGGGGGATCTCGACATCGTCGTGACGGCCACCGACGGCAGTGGTGTCGGCGAAAAGCTCGTGCGCTACGAGAATGTGACGGAGGTTCTGGCGCGTGGCCCTACGCGCACGACGGTCGTCCTTCGATCGGGCCTGCAGGTCGATGTCCGCGCCGTGCCGGAGGAAAGCTACGGCGCTGCGCTGCTTTATTTCACAGGGTCGAAACCACACAACATCGCGTTGCGCGCGCTTGCAAACGAGCGCGGATGGAAGCTCAACGAATATGGCGTGTTTGCGGGCCAGCAGAGGATCGCGGGATCGACTGAAGAGGATATCTACGCAAAGCTCGGGCTCGCTTACATTCCCCCTGAGTTGCGCGAGGATCGCGGCGAAATCGAAAGCGCCAAGGTGGGGCGTCTGCCGCGTCTGGTGACGGCCGCTGACATTCGCGGCGATCTCCATGTCCATTCGGACTGGACCGACGGCACGGCCAGCATCGCGGCCATGGCTCAGGCCGCGCAGGCCGCTGGTTACGAATATATGGCGTTGACGGACCACAGCCGCCGTCTTGCGATGACGAACGGTCTCGACCCCGCACGCCTTTCACGCCAGCTCGGCGTCGTAGA
>JANXTB010000350.1 GCA_025356415.1 Hyphomicrobiales bacterium | reverse complement strand
TATCGTCGAGCGTGGCGTCGGGCGCGAGCGTGTAGCCCATATGCGCGACATTGAAGCCATGCGCCATCGGGCCGGTGGAGCAGAAGGTGAAGGTCTCCTTCGAGCGCATCTGCCAATAGCCGCCGTGAATGAACACGAGCGTCGGCGCGCCCTCAGCCGCCTTCAGAAAGTCGATTGTATTACGCTCGCGCGACCCGTAGCGCAGGCCGAGCGACGCCGGATATTTCTCGCGCATCGCAGCGGAACGCTCTTCCCATTGCGCGACAATCGCGGAACTGTCGGCAACGGCGGCAGCATTGTTATAGGCGCGGTCGCGAGCCTCCTGATCGAGCGTGGACCAGTCCGGCGCATTGAAGTGTCGTATCATGGTTCAAACACCCAGATAGGCTTCGCGAATACGCGGATCGTCCGCGAGCTCCGCAGCCGGTCCCGACAGGATAATCGAGCCGGTCTCCAGCACGAAAGCGCGATGCGAGATTTCCAGAGCCATGGCTGCATTTTGCTCGACGAGAAGGATTGCGAGTTTTGTTCGGCGGTTCAGTTCGAGAATGCGGTCGAACATCTGCTCGATGATGATCGGCGCCAAGCCCAGCGACGGCTCGTCGAGCATGAGGAGTTTCGGCCGGCTCATCAACGCGCGGCCAATGGCCAGCATCTGTTGCTCGCCGCCGGACAGCGACCAGCCGCCCTGCTTGATGCGCTCGGAAAGGCGCGGAAACAATTCGAACACGAGCGCCAGATCATCATCGATCTCGCTCTTTTTATAAGGACGAGCCGCGGCGCCGCTCATCAGGTTTTCAAGCACCGTGAGGCCGGGAAACACGCGGCGGCCTTCCGGGCAATGCGCGAGGCCGTCGCGCACGATGCGCTCGACGGCGCGGTTCTGGATGTCCTCGCCCTTCCACCGAATGGCGCCAGACGTCGGGCGTATGAGGCCGGAAATCGTACTCAGCGCCGTCGTCTTGCCGGCGCCGTTGGAGCCGATCAGCGCGACGATTTCGCCCGCATCGACATTGAAGGAAACACCGCGAAGGGCCTCGATGTGGCCGTAGGAAACCATGATGTCCTGGACTTCAAGCAACATGGCGGCGGCGTCCCAGATAGGCCTCGATGACGGCGGGGTTCTTCTGGACTTCGGCTGGCGGGCCTTCGGCGATCTTCTTGCCGAAGTCGAGCACGGCCACGCGATCGCTGATGCCCATGACGAGGCGCACATTGTGCTCGACCAGCAGAATGGTCAGGCCGGTTTCCCGCAGTTTCGAAATCGTGTCGAGCAGCACCATGCTCTCGCTCATGTTCATGCCGGCGGCAGGCTCATCGAGCAGCAGCACGGTCGGGCGCGCCGCCAGCGCACGCGCGATTTCAAGCAGGCGCTGTTGCGCATAGGGCAACGAGGTTGCGGCGTCATGTGCGCGATGGGCGAGACCGACCGTTTCCAGCGCCGCATATGCGATGGATTCAATCTCCGCTTCCGCGGCGCGCTTGGCGGCGTTGGCAGCCATGATGGAAAACAGCGACACAGGCGCGTGGCGCGCCGCCGCGACTTTCACGTTCTCCAGCACGTTGAGGCCCGCGAAGAGCCGTATGTTCTGGAACGTGCGCGCCAGTCCCAGCCGCGCGATGCGATTGGGTTTCAGACGCACGAGTTCGGCGCCGTTGAGGCGGATCGAGCCGGCGTCGGGGACATAGGCGCCGCTGAGCGTGTTCAGCAGCGTGGTCTTGCCCGACCCGTTGGGGCCGATCACCGCCTGCACGATGCCCGGCATGACATCGAGATCGACGCCATCGAGCGCAACGAGGCCGCCGAAGCGCCTCACCACGCCCTTGATGGAAAGAATGGGAGCCGCGCTCATTTCGCAAAACCCGCCATGCGCTGCCGGATGCGCGGATAGGCCGAGGCCAGCCCGCCGGGAGCCAGCACGATCACGGCGATCACGCCGGCGCCGTAGAGCACCAGATACCATTGTCCGAGAAAGCGCAGCAGCTCAGGCAGAATGGTTAGGCCGATGGCGCCGATGATGCAGCCGGGGATCGAGCCCATGCCGCCGATGATCAGCATGGTCATGAACAGCACCGCCTGCGTGCCGGTGAAACTGTCGGGGCTGATGAACCTGATAGAAGACGCATAGAGGCAGCCCGCAAGTCCCGCGTAGATTGAGCCGATCACAAAGGCGAGGATCTTGGTGCGCACGGTGTCGACGCCGCTCAATTCCGCGGCGATCTCACTGTCGCGCGTCGCCAGCATGGCGCGGCCGAGCGATGAGTGGCGAATGCGATGCGCGACGAGCGCCGCGAGCGCCAGAGCCGCGAACAGCAAATAGAAATGCGCGATCTGCCCTTCGACCGTGAAGCCGAACAGACTGATGCCAGGAATCGCCCGCAAGCCCGATGTGCCGCCCGTCACCGGCTCCCAATGCACGATGATGAGCCTCACGATCTCGCCAAAACCGATCGTCGTCATGGCGAGATAATAACTGCGCAGGCGCAGCGTCGGCATGCCCAGAACCAACGCGGCGATGAGCGCGACCAGGGCGGATAGGAACGGGGTTGTGATCCACGGAAGGCCCGCTTTCGTGGCGATCGCGGTCGTGTAGGCGCCGAGCCCATAAAATGCGGCCTGCCCGAAATTGACCTGTCCGGTCCATCCCGTCACGAAGTTCAGTCCCAGCACGACGATGCAATTCAGGATCGCGATGTTGAGGACCTGCAGCGCATAGCCGTCGCCCGCGAGCGCAGGCGCCGCAAGTGCGGCGGCGACGAGCAATGGCGCCAAAAGACGTTGCTGTTTCTTCATACGCGCTCGCTGCTCTTCTCGCCGAACAACCCACGCGGCCAGACGATCAGCACGCTGATCATGATGATGAAGGAATAAGCGTCGCGGAAATTGGACGATATGTAGCGCGAGCCGAAGGTTTCTATGAGGCCAAGAAGCAGCCCGCCGATGACGGCGCCCGGCAGATTGCCGAAACCGCCGATTACGCTGACGATGAAGCCCTTGAGGCCGAGGCTTCCGCCCATCGTCGGTTCCGCCAAGAATATCGGCGCGACGAGAAGGCCCGCGATGCCCGACAGAATTGCGCTGAGCGCGAAGGCCACCGCGATGGTGCGGTTCACGCGAATGCCGACAAGCCGCGCCATGTTCAAATCCTGCGCGGTCGCCTGCATCATGATGCCAAAGCGCGTCTTCGTGAAGAACAGATATTGCGTGACGAGAACGACAGTGAGCGTCGCGAAGATGAACGCCTGGTGCATCGACACCACCATGCCGGCAAAACGGAACGGAGCCCCGCGCACGGGCGACGGCAACGAGACCGGCAACGGCCCCCAGACGATCAGCGCTAGATTTTCAAGGATGACCCCCATGGCGATCGTCGTCAGGATCACGAGGAATGGCGGCCGGCCCCTCAAGGGGAAGTAGACCAGCACCATGAACACGATGCCGACCAGCGCCATGCCCAGCACGGTCACGCCCCACGCCGCCGTGACTGGCAGCTCGAATTGCGTAACGGCGCTGATGCCGAAAAAGGCGCCGATCATCAACAACTGGCCCTGACCGAAATTGACGATCTGCACCGTGTTGAAGATCAGCAGAAGTCCCAGCGCTACGAGAGCATAGATGCTCCCGAGCGCGAGGCCGTTGATGAACAGCTGTCCCATGTATGGCGGCTCAGAAGCCGGTTTCGCTGATTGGGCCTACGAACTCGGGCGTCTTGCCTTTGTTGCGATAGATGCCGAGCTGATGCGTCAGGTCGCCGAGCTTGTCGGCCGTGTAGGGAATGAAGGTTCCCTTCCAGTCCTTGGTGGCTGCCAGTTCGTCGCGGATCGCGGCCTTGTCGCAGCCGACCTTCTCGATGATGCTCTTCAGCAGATAGACGGTGTCGTAATAGCCGACGGTGAAATTGTCGGCCGGCACCTTGTATTTGGCCATCACGCGGGCAGACCAGTCGATGATCTTGGCGTCTTTTGCTGTCTGGGGGATCATTCCGCCAATTGCGTAGGCGCCATCTGCCTCAGCCGCGCTCAGATTGTTCAGGGTCGTCTGCGCGACCATGCTGGCGTTGCCGATAGTCGTGAGGCTGATGCCGAGGTCGCCCATCTGCTTCAGCACGAGCGCCACGTCCGCGGGGCGGCCGAACAGAATGAGGCTGTCGGCGCCCTTGTCCTTCAACTCCAGCAGTTGAGCGGTCATGTCCTTGTCGGAAGGCGCGTAGGAGCTGATGGCGGCCGGCTTGATCGACAGTTTCTCCAGCGTTTCCTGGATGCCCTTGGAGGCGCCGAGGCCGTAATCGTCCGCGACGACGAGGATCGCGGGCTTCTTCTTGCCGAGCGTGGAGACGAGATAGCGCGGAATGAGATCGGCGAGCTGGCCGTCATGCACATGCATGCGGTAGAGCCACTTGCTGCCCTGCGAAGTGATCTTGGCGTTGGTGGCGCCGACGAGGAACGGGGTCTCGGACTTCGAGACCGGCTCCGTCTGGACGAAGACATGCGGGCTGATCATCGAACCGAAGATCACCAGAGGCTTGCCTTCGATGATGCGGTTCATGGCGTTGAGCGCGTCGGTGCTGGACGCGCCGGTGTCTTCCGACGTCAGCGCGATCTGCTGGCCGGCGATCCCGCCCGCCTTGTTGAGCTCGTCTACGGCGAATTCGACGCCGTTGCGCGCCTGAATGCCCAGAAGCGCGAGGTTGCCCGTGAGGGCGGTCGTGAGGCCGATTTTGATCGGGCCGGCGCAGGCGGCAGGCGCCGCGGCGGCTGGTGATGCGCCCAGCGCAAAGGCTCCAGCAACGGCGGCGGCAATCAGTGAAGCGGTCTTGAATGAATTTTTGTCAGCAACCTTCGACATGCGTGTTCCCTGCCCGGTTATGGATACTTCAGCGAGGCCGAAGCAAGGAACGAGCCATGCGAAGGGAATTGGCGTCACACATCCGCGCAAACCGGGCGCCTGATTGACAAAAACGATTTTTTTCAATTTTATCGTTTTAGACTCGACATGACGAAAATGGAGGTCCGATATGGGATACGAAACCATCACCGTGACGCAGTGCACGCCTAATATCGGCGCCGAAATCGGCAATGTCGATCTCACCAAACCGCTCAAAGAGGCGCAGGTGAAGGAAATCCACAAGGCCGTCATCGCCCATGGGGTGATTTTCTTTCGCGACCAGAAGATCGACTTCGCATCACACGACCGGTTCGTGCGTTATTTCGGTCAGCCTCACGAACATATCGGCGGCGACTACACAGCGTCGAAACGCATCCCCAACTTCCCGGGAATCCGCAAGCAATATTTCGACGCCAATTCCGCGCGCGTCGCGGGCGAAGACTGGCACTCGGATCAGAGCTACGGCGAAATCCCGCCGACGTTCAGCATTCTCTACCAGGAGCAGGTTCCGCCCAACGGCGGCGGCGATACGATGTTCCTGTCGGCCAGCAAGGCGTATGAAGAACTCAGCCCCGGAATGAAGGCCTATCTCGAAGGCAAGACCGCGACGCATGTGGGCGGCAAATCCTTCGACAAGATCCCGGGCTCCCGTCCTGCCGTGGTCCATCCTGTTGTCACGGTCCACCCGGAAAGCGGCCGCAAGCTCCTGTTCGTCAATTCAAGCTTCACGAGCCACATCAACGATGTTCCGGCGGCCGAAAGCGAGCACGTTCTGCAATATCTTTACGAGCACCTGAAGCGCCCGCATTGGCAGATGCGTTTCCGCTGGCACGATCATTCCATTGCGATGTGGGACAACCGCTGCACGCAACACATGGCGATCTGGGATTACTGGCCGAACGTGCGCTCGGGCTATCGCATGTTCCTGAAGGGCGTCGAACGCCCGCTCCCGGCCTGAGGCATCCAGCCGCCCGCAAGGGCGGCTTCTGACTTATCGCCGGATGGTGGCTTAAGCCTCATCCGGCGTTGTCATATCACTGATACCCGAGGCTCCGCCGCGCCTTCGCCAAGATGTCCGGCGGCGCGTCATAGATGGATGCAACGATCTGCTGGAGTTCTTCGCCCGACAGCGGAGAGACGTCGAGTCCCCGGCCTTCGATCTCCTGACGGAATTCCGGATCGTGGAGCGTGTCGGCAAAGGCCTTGCGCAAGGCGCTCACACGATCCGCCGGAACTTTCGCGCCGGTCACGTAAGGGCGACCGAACTCTTCCTGCAAATCATACAGGCTCAAGATCTGCCGCTGTTCGTCATTTCTCGCGTATGAGACAGTGGGCTTTGCAAACGCCAGCTCCTTGGTCGGAGGCAGCACCTTGGAGCCTTGATAGGAAACAAGCCTGACGAAGTCCTCGCTGAACCACCGCGGATAGGACGAGAGTACATTCAGATATCCGGCGCCGCATGTTCCCTTGATCTCGCCGCGCTCCATGGCGAGCATGATTTCGTTGGATCCCTTGTAGCCGCTCACGAGTCTGATCTTCATTCCGAGAACGTTTTGCAAAAGCGAAACATATTCACGCGACGAAGATGAAGCATTGGCGGCGCCGAACACCACTTCCGTATGGAAAAGATCTTCGAACGTTTTCGCCGCCGCGTCCGTGCGCATGAAGCAGGCTTCAACATTCGTGCTCGCGCTTCCAAGATAGGCGAAAGCAAGCGGCTTGGTTCCCTTGGACGGATCGCCAAGCACTGGATCCACGATCGTGGTTGGATGAATGGCGCCTATGTAAGTCCCGTCTTGCGGGGCCGTCACGGCAACGCGTGAACCGGCCGCGATGCCGCCACTTCCCGGCATGTTTTGCGGAACGACCGACGGCGCGCCTGGTATCGTTCGCGACATGTATTTGGCGATGGTGCGCGCGTAGTAATCGAAGCCGCCACCCGGCGCCGAACCGATCACCATGTAGATGGTGTTTCCTCGATAGAAATCCGCGACGCTTTTTGTCGACGACGCGCCTGCATCATCCTGCGCGACGGCGAGCGCCGGGGCGGTTATCGATGCCAGAATGAATGCGACGCTGCCAAGAGACTTACGCATATTTCACCCCAGCGCTTTCTAGAGAAAACTGACTGACGGCCGTAAACGTCACTTGACGGTATGCGCGGTAATAAGTCCCGTCAAGCGCTCTAGTTACGGCCAAATACACTGGCGTCCGAATGCCCATTTCGCCTTTAAAATCAGCCATTCTGAGATGAATTATAGATCGCGGAGGGCTGTGCTCCCCGCGACTGAAACAAGCCGGGCCGCAGGGCTTCTGGCTGCGTTGACAAATCTTTAGATCGGCATAAAAACGATATTATTGCCCTGAAGATGTGTTCGGCGAAGTCGCCCTGACGGGCAATGGGAGGGCCTTGCGATGAAAAGGTTTGCAGGCAGCCCGCAAGACATGTTCCTTGCGCGCTTGCCCATGTTTGTCACGGTGACCCTCCACGGCGTCCCGGCACGCATGAGCTCGACATCGAGCCTCTCCCCGGATCTGATCGAACCGATGCATTGACTGCGCAATCGACGCAACCGGTTGCTGAAATCGCCCGGTTGCGCGACGCTGCAAGTAATGTATCTTTTTTGAGACTTTGTGTGCGGGGCGAATAAATGCGTGCAAACGAAGGCCATCATCATATTTCCGCAGGAAACGTTGTACCTTTCGAGAAGCTGTCCCTGCTATTTGGCGCCAAGGATGACGCCGGCGTCGTTCGTGGCAGCGACATTGTCGGCAGCAATTACCTCGATCTTCTGGCGGAGATGACCGCCATCACGGAACACCAATGGCGTTCCGGATCGACGCGCGGCCTGGTCAAGGGCTTCATGCTCAGTGGCCCTCCCGGAACAGGAAAGACCACGCTCGCCAAACGTCTGGCCTACGAACTCGGCCTCAGATTCCAGGCGGATAACGAACCGCCGATCGTGCTGGCCTTTGTGGATGGCGGCGAAATTTCTCGCTCGCGCTATGGCGAAAGCGAAGAGCGCATCCGCGATATTTTCATGCACGCGAGATCGGGCTTCACGGCGCCGGGCCAGCGCTCGGTCCTTCTGTTCGACGATGTCGAATCCATCTTCATGTCGCGCGGCAGCCAGCACGCGAAGGAATGGCATTTCTCGCAGGACAGCGTGTTCTTCCATTCAATCGACGATCTCGACACTTCGCGCGCGACGATCATCTTGACCAGCAATCGTCCCGATCTGATCGACGAGGCGATCCGCGATCGCTTCCTCAGCTATGTCGTCGATTATCCGGATCTCGACACGCTCATCCAGATGATTCAGCAAATCCCCGCGCTGCAGGAACTCTCCGGCTCGGAGAAGACGAACATGAATAACGATCTCTTCGCAGCCGTAAAGGACGGCGCCGTGCGCAGCATGCGCGATGCGCAACGGTTCGCGCTACGGCACTTCGTAGCCAAATTGCTGAAGAAAGAATCCATGGCTCAAAGACACGCGGATTGACGTGTTGGGGCGCATCGCTGGTTAGGGAACGTCACATGGCTAAAAACTTCTACGAAGAATGGCTCGAAGCGCCGAACAAGATTCAGGATGAACTCGAAGAGACGTTCCTCGTCGCGCGAGACAAGGACATCCCCTGGATCTCCACGCCCCATGATGCAAAAGTAAAACTGATGGTCGCCAACCATCTCGGTTTTGCGACCATGGGCAGCAATGTTCTGAAATCGGAAATCCCCGTCGGCTGGCACACGGGCAAGCATCGGCATGGCGAAGAATCGATGCACATCCTCGAGGGCGAGGGTTTCAGCATCATCAACGGCCAGCGTTTCAACTGGCACAAGAGCAGCACGCTGCAAATTCCGTTCTGGGCGACGCACCAGCATTTCAACACCGGCGACACGCCCGTTCTGATCTTACACGGCATGTGTTTCGACCTGGAACGTTTCCTCCGGATCGCGCGCATCGAGCAGATCGAGACATGCGGCCCCAACGATCCCGCCATCATGGCTGACATGCCGGAAGAGACATCCCAATATTATCCGGACGGCGCGCGCGCGGTGATCCATCTGGAGCAGGCGCCGACCAACA
>JANXTB010000348.1 GCA_025356415.1 Hyphomicrobiales bacterium | reverse complement strand
GCTACGCATCGTGCCTTTCATCATGCTTCTTTACTTCGTCGCCTTCATCGATCGCGTCAACATCGGTTTTGCGTCGCTGACGATGAACAAGGATCTCGGTTTCACCGCATCCGTCTTCGGCTTCGGCGCCGGCATCTTCTTCTGGGGCTATCTGCTCTTCGAGGTGCCTTCTAACATCATCTTGGAGAAGGTGGGCGCGCGGATCTGGATCGCACGCGTCATGATCACCTGGGGCATTGTTTCGGCGATGATGGCCTTTGTGCAGGGGCAGACGAGCTTTTACGTCTTGCGCTTCTTGCTTGGCGCCGCCGAAGCAGGCTTCTTTCCCGGCATCATTCTCTATCTCTCCTACTGGTTCCCGGCGCGCCAGCGTGCGTCCGCCACCTCGCTCTTCATGGCGGCGGCGCCGCTCTCGACCGTGTTTGGTTCGCCTTTGTCGAGCGCTCTGCTCGAGATGGACGGCATCCTCGGATACAAGGGCTGGCAGTGGCTGTTCCTGCTCGAGGCGATTCCGGCGGTCATCCTCGGCTTTGTCGTTCTGGCCTACATGACCGACAAGCCCGAGCAGGCGAAGTGGCTCAAGGACGATGAGCGCACCTGGCTCGTCGAGGCGATGAACGCCGAGCGCGCCGGAAAGTCCGCGACGTCCAATCACTCGATCTGGAAGGGCCTTTCGGACCCGCGCGTGCTTGCGCTTTCGCTCGTGTACTTCGGCACATCCGCCGGCCTCTACACGCTTGGTGTCTGGGCTCCGCAAATCATCAAGGGCTTCGGCATGTCGACCATGGCGGTTGGCTTCCTGAACGCCGTGCCGCCGACGGTCGCGGTGATCGCCATGTATCTCTGGTCGTGGCATTCGGACCGCACGAATGAACGCACGTGGCACGTCGTCATCCCTTGCCTCGTGGCCGCCGCCGGCCTCGCACTCGCTGGCCTTTCCAGCACGGTCGTCGCCGTGGTGGCTGCGCTGGTGCTCGTCAACGTTGGCATCAGCGCGGCGAAGCCGCCGCTGTGGTCGATGCCGACGTTGTTCCTCACCGGTCCTGCCGCCGCGGCTGGCATCGCAACCATCAACTCAATCGGCAATCTCGGCGGCTTCGTCGGCCCCGCCATGATCGGCTGGATCAAGGACCTGACCGGAAGTTTTGCCGGCGGACTCTATTTTGTCGGCGGCTTGCTCGTTGTCTCCGCGGCTCTCACTCTGGTGCTCGCACGTTCAGCCGGACGTAGCCCGGCCGTCACGAAAACAGTTCAGGCATCCTGATTATCCAAGAGGACTTGTTATGAAAACTTACAAGATCGCAGCTATCCCGGGCGACGGCATCGGTACCGAAGTTATTGATGCGGGCGTTGAAGTTTTGAAGGCGCTTGCCGCACGTGATGGTTCATTCGCCATGCGCTTCGATCACTTCGATTGGGGCGGCGACTATTACCAGAAGCACGGCCGGATGATGCCTGAAAACGGCCGTGAACAGATAAAGGATCATGATGCGATCCTGTTCGGATCGGCTGGACATCCGGATATTCCCGATCACATCACGCTCTGGGGTTTGCGGCTCGCCATCTGCCAGCCGTTCGATCAATACGCAAACGTTCGTCCCACGCGCATCCTGCCGGGCATTACATCGCCGCTGCGCAACGTCTCCGGCCCGGAACTCGATTGGGTGATCGTCCGCGAAAATTCGGAAGGCGAATATGCAGGCGTCGGCGGTCGCGTTCATCAGGGATTTCCTGAAGAAGCCGCCACCGATGTCTCGCTGATGACGCGTGCCGGCGTGACGCGCATCATGCGCTTTGCGTTCAAGCTCGCACAGAGCCGCCCTCGCAAGCTGCTGACGGTGGTCACCAAGTCCAACGCACAGCGCCATGCAATGGTGATGTGGGACGAGATCGCTGTATCGGTCGCGCAGGAATTTCCGGACGTCACTTGGGACAAGATGCTCGTCGACGCCATGACGATGCGGATGACGCTCAAGCCGCAGACGCTGGACACCATCGTGGCGACAAATCTGCACGCTGATATCCTGTCGGACCTTGCGGCTGCGCTGGCTGGCTCGCTCGGCATTGCGCCGACGGCGAACCTCAACCCGGAACGCAAATTCCCGTCGATGTTCGAACCGATCCATGGCTCTGCGTTCGACATCATGGGCAAGGGCATCGCCAATCCTGTCGGCACGTTCTGGTCGGCAGTCATGATGCTCGAACATCTTGGCGAGCCGGCTGCCGCGACGCGCCTCATGAAAGCGATCGAGCGGGTCACCGCCGATCCCGACCTGCATACGCCCGATCTCGGCGGCGCGGCCAATACACGCAAGGTCACGGAAGCTGTCATCGGCGCCATACGCGCCGAGAACGTCTGAGGCTGCAATGTCACCCAACTGGACCGACGAGCGGGCGCGCAAGGTTCTGCGGCGCATCTTCGACGCCGCTGTCGAGAGCGCCGCGCCCGGTCCAGCCGTTCTGCGGCATCTGCCAGAGAAGCCGCGCGGCCGCTGCATCGTCGTAGGCGCCGGAAAGGCGTCCGCCGCGATGGCGGCTGCGGTCGACGCGGCCTGGCCGGATGTCGACGTGTCAGGCGTGGTCGTCACGCGATACGGTCATGCCGTTCCGGCGGGCCGGATCGAGATCATCGAGTCGGCGCATCCCGTGCCGGATCACAACAGTGAAATGGCGGCGCGACGCATCCTTGCCGCCGTCACGAATCTGACGGCAGACGATCTGGTCATCGCGCTCATATCCGGTGGCGGCTCCGCATTGATGTGCCTGCCGGGCGAAGGTCTGACATTGGCCGACAAGCAGGCGGTCAACCGGGCGCTTCTCACAAGCGGCGCGACGATCGACGAGATGAATGCGGTTCGCAAACATCTGTCGGCGATCAAAGGCGGACGTCTTGCGCTTGTCGCCCGCCCGGCGCGCGTCGTCACTCTCGTCATCAGTGACGTTCCAGGCGACGACCCAGCGGCGATCGCCTCGGGGCCGACCGTTCCAGATCCGAGCACGCTTTCAGATGTTCGCAAAATCATCGACCGTTACGGCCTGCAACTTCCAGTGTCGGTGCGAGACGCCCTTGCAGCCGGTCGCGAAACGCCGAAGGCGGGAGACTTCGAAACCGACGTCCGGCTGATCGCGGCGCCATCGCTCGCGCTGTCGGCAGCGGCCGATGCCGCGCGCAAGGAAGGCCTTTCTCCGCTGATCCTCGGCGATGCGATCGAAGGGGAGAGCAGCCAGCTCGGCGTCATCCTGTCGGGCGTCGCCGCATCGGTCGCGCACAATGGTTGGCCCATCGGGGCTCCGGCGATCCTGCTCTCCGGCGGCGAGACGACTGTTACCCTCGGCAACGGCCCGGCCGGTCGTGGCGGCCGGAACACTGAATTCCTGCTTTCGTTCGCTGTGTCCATTAAGGCCGCGCCCGGTATCTGGGGTCTGGCCGGCGACAGCGATGGCATCGACGGCACCGAAGACGCGGCCGGCGCCATCGTTGCGCCGGATACGCTCCAACGGGCTCGTCACGCGGGCCTCGACGCCCGCGCGCTGCTTTCCGCCCACGACAGCTATTCATTCTTCGACGCCATCGGCGATCTCGTGCGAACGGGCCCGACGCTGACCAACGTGAATGACATTCGCGCCATCCTGATCACCTGAGGCGGCCGCAAGGCCGAGAAAAACATGCGCCGTCACCGTCGAGCCAAGATTGTCGCCACCATCGGTCCTGCAAGCGCATCGCCAGTGATGCTGAAACGCTTGTTTCTTGCCGGGGCGGACACGTTTCGCCTGAACTTCAGCCACGGAACGCACGAGGATCATGCGCGCGTCCACCGTGCAATCCGGCAGCTCGAGACGGACATCGGTCGGCCCATCGGGATCCTTCAGGATCTGCAAGGTCCGAAGATCCGCGTCGGTGTGGTGCATGACGGCGCCCACTCCCTACGAGTTGGCGACACGCTTCGTTTCGTGCTTGATCCGCTGCAGGCCGCGCCGGGAATGATCCCGCTTCCGCATCCGGAAATTTTCCAAGCCGTGGCGCCTGGAGACGATTTGCTGATCGACGATGGCCGCATCCGCGTAAGGGTCCGGCGCCTCTCCGACGGCGTGATCGAGGCCGAGGCCATGGTCGGCGGCGTGATTACAAACCGCAAGGGCGTCAATCTGCCGGGCACGATGCTCGATCTCTCACCCTTGACCAAAAAGGATCGAGAGGACCTCGCCTTCGGGCTTGAACTGGGAGTCGATTGGGTTGCTCTTTCCTTCGTGCAGAAGCCCGGAGATCTGATCGAGGCGCGCGGCCTCATCGGCGACAGGGCCGGCCTGGTTGCAAAAATCGAGAAGCCGCAGGCGCTCCAGCACATCGATGACATCATTCGACTGTCGGACGCTGTCATGGTTGCGCGCGGCGACCTCGGTGTGGAGATCCCGCACGAGGACGTGCCCGGTCGGCAGAAGGAACTCGTGCGCGCGTGCCGATTGGCCGTCAAACCCGTCATCGTCGCGACGCAGATGCTCGAGTCCATGATTTCGGCGCCGACGCCGACGCGCGCGGAAGCGTCCGACGTGGCTACCGCGATCTATGATGGCGCCGACGCCGTCATGCTCTCCGGAGAATCTGCGACCGGTCAATACCCGGTAGAAGCGATCGAAATGATGGACCGCATCATCCGTAGCACTGAGAGCCACAAGCTTTATCGCTCGATCGTGGAAGCGGCTCCCTTGAATGAGGAAACCACGCCGCCACACGCCATCGCCGCTGCGGCGGCAGACCTTGCGACCTGCATCGGCGCCCCGGTGATCGTCGCTTTCACATCGAGTGGAACAACAGCCGCGCGCGTTGCGCGCAAACGCCCTGCCACACCGATCCTGGCCATAACGCCCGACGAGGCGGTCTCAAGACGCTTGTGCCTGACCTGGGGCGCACACAGCGTCCGTTCGGAAGACGTGCACTCTTATGAGGAGATGGTCGCGCGCGCGGCGAAACTTGCGCGAGACGAGGATTTCGCCCGGCCAACCGATCAGATTGTAGTGGTGGCCGGCATCCCCTTCGGGCAGGCGGGCTCAACCAATAATATCCGAGTGATTCAGGCTTAGATCTCGCATCGAGAAAATCCTTGAAGAAACTGCGTGAAATTTGGAAGGTACGATGCTTGCAGTCCTCGGGGAACGAAATTTGCACTCGCAATCGGTCTAGGCGCCTGAGAACGAGGGCATGACCAACCTCCGCTTTAACTCATCATAAGCAGACCTCAGCGAACAGCCGCTCAGGGTCGGAAGCGAGCGTGCGACCCGGTCCGCTTTGCGCCAGAAGCGGACATCTCGGTCGCAAGATGGATCGCTTACGCACTGGCGATACGACTCAGCAATGCGCCCATCATGGCTGTCCCTCACTTTCCGGAACACCATTAAGCGGTGGCGCCCACGGAAGGCGGCGTTTCGTCCATATCTGCCCAGCGGGATTGCCGAGTTCGGATCGTTGCTTTAGGGCTCCGACGCGTAACGAATAACTCGTCGGGGCGACTGGCGCGCAAGCGAAGACCGGCGCTCCGCACTCGCCGCAGAAAGCGTGCACTCGCTTGGCGCCGCTATCTGCTGTCTTGATATATTTCCTGGGCTCGCCCGCCAGCAGGCGAAATGTTTCAGCTGGAGCCTGGATGCTCGCCCGGAAAGGAGCGCCCGTCAGCGTCTGGCGGTCCAGGCAGTGGCAGAGGCGCATGGAACCGTGCTCGACCTCCGCCTCGTAGTGGATCGCCCCGCAATGGCACTGTCCTTCGACGCGCATATGATCCTCCCGTCAGCTGACGCCTCTCGGTGACGTGTACTTACCCTGCCCATTATCAGCCAAGGACAAAAATTCTTACAAGCGATGCTGCTTAACCCGGCACGAGGACGATTTTTGCCGGGTCGATGCGGACGCGGCAGGCTTGGCCCACGGTCAGGTCGGCGCTGCTGTCCGCCTTGAGCCGATGGCCTCCCACGTCCAGCAGATACTCGCTGTGGCTGCCCAGGAAGGTCTCGCGCAGCGTTGTCGCGGTGAACTGGTTTTCCGCGTTAGCTTCCATGGCGCCGCCAATCTGGATCCCATCGGGACGAATGGCCATCACGCTTTTCGATCCCGGCTGCACGGGCGCCCGCGTTCGGACGCGAAGGCGCATCGCATCTCCGATCAGGAATGTCGAACTCTCATCATCGGTTTCAACCGCGACGCCGGTCAGGAACGAGCAGGCGCCGATGAAGTCGGCGACGTAGAAATTCGCCGGCGTGCGATAGATCTCACGCGGTGAGCCGACCTGTTCGATGCGGCCGCTGCGCATGCAGATCATCGTGTCGGCCAGCGCCATCGCTTCGGCCTGGTCGTGCGTGATGTGCACGGCGGTCATCCCGAACATCTTGATCATCTCGCGCAATTCGTCGCGCATCTGCTCGCGAAGCTTGGCGTCGAGATTGCTGAGCGGTTCATCGAGCAGAAGGAGGCGCGGCTGCAGAACCGCGCTGCGCGCCAGCGCCACGCGCTGCTGCTGCCCGCCGCTCAAGGTCGACGGATAGCGATCCTCGAAACCAGAGAGCCCGACCTGCTTCAGGATGCCCGTGACTTTCTCGCGCGCGGCGTCGGCGGACAAATTCCGGCGTTGAAGCCCATAGGCGACGTTCTCGAAGACGGTTCTGTGCGGCCACAGCGCGTACGACTGGAAGACCATGCCGATGCCGCGCTGCTCTGGCGGCACGGAACGGCCCGGAGCCGCCACGACCTTGCCGTCGACCGTGATGACGCCGTCCGTCGGATCTTCCAGCCCGGCGATGCAGCGCAGCGTCGTGGTCTTGCCGCAGCCGCTGCCGCCAACGATCACCATAATGTCGCCCAGCTCGACATCGAAGGAAATGTTGTCGATCGCGCGCGTCGCGCCGAAGACTTTCGTCAGGTTCTCGACCTTCAGGACAGCCATTCATGTCACTCCGACGCGGCGCTCATTTGTCGAGCGATGTCCTCAATGTCTTGAACCAGCGTTCCGCGAGATAAAGGACAATGAAGATGATGTTTGCTTGCGCGACTGCGATCGCGAACGCGCGCGGCTGCGAGCCCGACCCCATGTAATTCCACAGCACCGTCGGCATGGTGCGCGTCGCGGGCGTGTACAACAGGATCGTGGCGCTCACCTCCATGAAAATGAAGATGAAGAGCATCGTCCAGAGCGAGAAGATCGCGGGCTTGATGATGGGGACGGACACGTCGAGAAACGCGCGCAGGCGCGATGCGCCAGTCATGCGCGCGGCTTCGACGAGATCGCCCGAGACCTGGTTGAAGGCGTTGTCGGCCTGCCGGACGCCGTAACCGATGTTGCGCAGGAAATAGGCGATCATAAGGATCGCCATCGTGCCGTAAATGGGAACGGGCAGGCCGACAAAGGTCCAGATGAGGCCGACGCCGAGGATGAGGGCGGGGACGGCGGTCGGGATGATCGTCACATAATCCGTCACGCGTCCCCAGGCGCCTCGCACGCGTCCAAGAGCGAAGCTCATCAGCACATAGATCGCGGTCAGCGCGAGCCCGCCGCCACCAGCGAGCAGGAGCGAATTGGTCACCGCCGTCAGATTGTCCTCCGTGAAGAGAACACGGTAGTTGTCGAGCGTGAAGGCGCTCCATCGCAGGTTCGGCGTGAGGAAATTAAGCAATGACCCGATGACGAGCGCGAGGTAGGGCAGGGCGACTGCGAGCAGAAGATAGAGCGCGACGAGACCGAAGGTCGCGTAACGCCATTGACCGAGCCGCACTTCGCGTTGCCGCGATCCCTTGCCGGTCACGGTGACATAGCGGTCGGAATGGCGCGTGAACCTGCGCTGCAGGATCGTCCCGATGATGGCCACCCAGACAAGCACGGTGCCGGACGCCGCCGCAAGGTTCGGCTGCGAGGGAGTGACCGCCATGTTGTAGTAGATGAGCGACGGCAGCGTCTGAAAGCCGACCGGCGTTCCGAGCAAAGTCGGGACGGAGAAGTTTTCTGCCACGAAAACGAAGATGACCAGGAAGGTCGTGGCGATGGTCGGTGCGATCAGTGGCAGCGTCATGCGCGCGCTGGTTTGGACCGGGCCGTAGCCCACCATGTAGGAAGCTTCCTCGAGCGATGCGTCGACGGATTTCAGCGCGGCAAACAGCGCCAGGAAGGCGAAGGATGCATAGTGGAGCACGTGAACGAGCACGATGCCCGCGAACGAATAGATGTTGAAGATCGTCCGTACGCCCGTCCAGCCGCGCACATAGGCGTTGATGAAGCCGGCGTTCGGCGCCGCGAGCGCGATCCACGCCAGCGTGGTGATCAGGTTCGAGATCATCAGCGGCACGATCATCAGGAGCGCGAGCTGCATGCGTCCCGGCGTGTCGGTGCGCGCGATGATCCAGGCGATCGTGCCGCCGACGACCAGAGACAAGGCCGCCACTGTAGCGCCGAGCCAGACGGTGTTGATTAGCGCCGACACATAGCTCGGCGAGAAATAGGCGGTGACCCAGTTCTGCAGGGTGAAGCCGGCGTCGGGAGACCCCGGCGGGCCCGTGCGGAAGGAGCCGTAAAACACCGAGGCGACGGGCGCGAGGATGACCACGAGCAACAGCATCGGGAGGATCGCGGCCTCGATCCTCGATCGGCGCGGGCGCGCGTGCTTGTCCGTTGTTTCAGGCGTCATTCGCACGTCGCCACGTCACCGCGCATTGCCGATGTACTTGTGATAGGCCTCGGTGACAGCTTTCACTTTCTCCGAGGCGTCGGCGCGATCGTAGGGCGCGAAGGTTTTCGGGATCTTGTACCAGGGCTCCTGCGCGACCGGACGCTGGTCCTTGAAACCGCGCTTGGCCGGCGCGCCTCCGAGCTTCTGCCAGATGCCGTAGCCTTCTTCCGTAAAGGCATATTCCTGATAGAGCTTCGCGGCGTTTGGATGGGGCGCTGTGGCGGCGATCGCCTGTCCGGTCATTGGTCCGATGCCCGGCTCCGGAAGCGACCAACGGATCGGCGCGCCTTTCTGGTAGAGCGGCAAAAGACCCGTTTCGCTGGCGTTGAAAATGACGGCGATGTCGCCCGAGGCCAGCGCGGCTGATGCGGGCACGATGGCGGCGACGATACGCGGCTTCAGCGCGCCCATCTTCTGCAGGAATTCCGGACCGAAGCGGTTGAGCCAGATGTACCAAGGCAGATAGGCGACGCCGCCGGCCGAGGGATCGACAACTGCGGCGCGTCCTGCCCATTTGGGATTCGTCACGCCTTCCCATGTCGAAAGCAGTTTGGCTTCGTCGTCGCTGACGAGATCGGTGTTCCACGCAATGCCGACGAGCGCCGCGCGCAGCGCGTACCAATAGCCTTCCTTTTTGACCTCGTCGTCGAAGGCGGAATCGTTGGAGATCTTGTAATTCAGGAGCGTTCCCGCGCTTGCCTGCTTGTCGAGAAAGCCGGGATCGCTGTCCTGGATGATGTCGGCGATGCGACGTCCGGCGCGCGTCTCCGAAACCCAGCGCTCCTGCCGTTGGCCCGTGTCCGCGGAGAACTTCTCTACTTTCACGCAAGGGAAGCGTTTCTGGAAGGCGGCGATCTGCGCCTCCTGCGCGTCCACCCATGTGCCGTGATAGATCATCACGGTCCCTTCCTTGCAGGCGGCTTCCAAAAGGCTGGCGGGCGCGCCCGGCATCTGCTGCTGCATGAAGGCCCATGACGGCGCGAGGCGCGCATCGGCGGGGCCGTTCGCTTGCGCGAAAGCAGGGGCGGCGGCGAGTAATCCGAGCAGCGTCGCGACAATCGGTTTGCACATGTTCAGCATGGCGTCCTCGTGTTCTGGAGTTTACGCGCTGACGAGTTCCCGCATTCGTTCCACGGAACATTGCGGCGTCGCAAGCACGCGCGCCGCTGTCGCGAGCGTGAGCAGGCTGATGGCGGGAACCATCGAGATCTGGCCGAGCGCGATGACATCGTAGTCCCCGGCAGCCTCGACGCTTTCGGCAATCAGCCGGTCGTGCGTCGCGTGATCCCCCGCAGAGATCGCGTCTTTCGCGCCGGTCGGGCAAAGCTCGGTCAGGGCAGGGCGCGTTCCCCTGCGTTCCGCGGCTTCCAGAATGTTGGCGCGGATGATCGGCAACGCGCGTTTGGCCGTGCAGACAACCAGCACGCGCTGGTTCCTGGCCGCGATCCTGTCGCACATCGCCTCGTCAGCTTTCAGGACCGGAATGGAAAGTTGCGCCCGGGCGGCGTCGACAGCCGGCCCGAAGGTCGATCCCGTGAAGATGATCCCGTCGGCGCGGCTTTGCGCGGCATGGCTCAGCAACCGTTCGACACGCCCGAACATGTCCGGCGCCAGCACGCCGTCGGGGCCGACGTCGGCATAAAGCGCTTCATCGAGAAGGTTCAGGACCTCGGCTTCCGGCCATTGCGTCCTGAACGCCTCGACGATGGGCGGGATCGAAGGGCCATACGCATGGACGAGCAGGATGCGCTTCTTCATGCAGCGGATCCCGGGGCAGCCAGCGCGCGTGCTTCCGCGACCAGGTTCTCGATCGCCTTCTCGACGACGTTCTCGCGCGCTTCGGCGGCGATGGCGTTCAGGTGCTGGCTGATGTCGGAATGGACTTGCTTGAAGGCGTCCAAGTTTAGGCAGATCGCATCCTTGGATTCACCCGTCGCGATGCGCACGAGGCGGTCCGCGTCAATTTCCGGATGATCCTTCAGGCGCTCGGCGACCTGCGCGACGATCTCGTCGTGCGATGCGCCGTCGCTTCCGAGCCGCACGAGTTCGCCGCACACCCGGTGCGCGTAGCGATAAGGCACGGCATGTTCGTAGACGAGCACGTCGAGCGCCTCGCGCGCGCCTGCAAAGCCGAGGCGGGATTTGGAGTCGAGCTCCTTCAGCTTGAAGTCGCCTTTCTCGATCACGTCCGCCATGAATTCCGTCCAGGCCACGACGTCCTGCGAGAATTGGTAGAGATGATAGGCGTGATAGGTGGAATCTGCTTCTTCCGACACCGTGATGTTGGTCGCCAATTGTTGCGTGAGGTGGCCGGCGCCCGCCGCCGCT
>JANXTB010000343.1 GCA_025356415.1 Hyphomicrobiales bacterium | reverse complement strand
GTCACCTTGGCC
Source organism: Hyphomicrobiales bacterium (assembly GCA_025356415.1). Taxonomy (GTDB): domain Bacteria; phylum Pseudomonadota; class Alphaproteobacteria; order Rhizobiales; family Beijerinckiaceae; genus Terripilifer. Next base: position 2,167 of record JANXTB010000343.1, on the reverse strand, counting down.
TGAAGCTCGCGCGCCACCTCGTCATACATCGACTTGCCCTTGCGGGGTCGGCCCGTGGGGTTGGCGCGGTTGCCCGCGCCAAACTGACCGTTGGCCTTGCGTTCGTTGTTCATGGCTATCTACTCCTTGGTCGCGCCGCGCTCAGCTTCGAGCTCGGCGAGGGTCTGGTTGGTGGAAGCGAGGATCGGCTCGTCGCCGGTGAGATCGCGGTAGCGGCGCAGGATCGCATCGCAGTAGAGCGGATCGATCTCCATGCCGTAGGCGATGCGCCCAGTGCGCTCTGCGGCGATGATCGTCGTACCCGATCCAAGGAAGGGGTCGATCACGATCTCGCCGCGTGCAGTGACATCTAGGATGGCGTCAGCTACAAGGCGGACGGGCTTACAGGTCGGGTGCGTTTTCAGAAGATCCCCGCCCTCGCTGTAGCGAAAGCCCGCAATTCCGGGGTAGTTCCAGACGTTGGTCCGGTTCCGCCCGTACCTTCCGAGGGCCACGTTGTCACGATTGCGCCCTCGGCCGGCCTTCCAGACAAAAATCAGCTCCATCTGGTTGCGGTACAGCCCGCCCATTCCGCCGGCCTGCTTGACCCAGGTGCACAGCGTTTTGAATTCAGAGAAGCTGCTCTCACCCGCGGCCATCATCTCGACCAGATGGCGGTGATCCATGCAGATGTAGGCGAGCGAACCGCCTTCCACATTGCGAGCCATCTGACGGAACACATCAGCGAGGAAGGTGGTGAACTGGTCCCGGTCCATTTCGCCTGCAGCGGAATGGAATTCCCTGTGACGGATCTTGCCGAGACCGCTGATGAACCCATCGACCGGCAGGTTGTACGGTGGGTCCGAAAAGATCATGTGCCCTTTCGCGCCGCCCATCAGGGTGACCCAGTTCTCGGGGGGCAGTGCGTCGCCACAGAACATGCGATGCTTGCCCAGCAGCCACATGTCGTCCGGCGAAGCAATGCCAGGACCTTCGATCAGCTCGGCGGGCTCGTCGTCCTGTTCCGGCCCTTCCCCCACCGTCATCGCGGCTTCGATCTTGAGGTCGATTTCGCAGACGGAGAAGCCGATCGCGTCGAGTTCAAAGTCGAGGTCGGCGAGGCTGAGATCGCGCAGCACTTCGCCGAGCAGCTGGTCATCCCAGTGCGAAGTGTCGGTCAGGCGGTTGTCGGCGATTGCGAAAGCCTCGCGCTGCGCCGGACTGAGGTGCGCGATGCGCACGACCGGAACAGTGTCCATGCCGAGCTTGAGCGCCGCGGCAACCCGGCCGTGGCCGGCGAGGATCTGACCTTCCCCGTCGGCGACCACCGGGACATTGAAACCGAAAGTCTTGATCGAACGCGCAATCGCCGCGATCTGCGGCGGCTTGTGCGAGCGCGCGTTCTTCGGGTTGAACTTGAGGTGCGAGGGGGCGGTGTATTCGACCGCCAGGGTCTGACCCGGATGCGTTGCCATTGTTGCGTCTCCAAACTAGCACGCGCAGGAGCGCGCGTTTCGCTAGTTGGAAGCCCATATGGCCGAGTTTCGGCGGTCTCAGAAAATCAACAAATCGGCGGCTCCTGCTGAATTTCTGCATGATTTTTGGGTCGCCCTCTTTGGGCGCCGAAAACCGCTTTATACGCCGAGTCAAACTCGCGATGTTTCAGCCCCGGAATGGCCGAAATGGCTTGCTGAAGAAGCGCTTCTCTCTTGCTCCGAGGTTGATTTTTCAGCCAAGCTTCACAAGCCGCAACTCGGCCTTCGGTATCATCGGAAGCGTGGCGAACCTCGATGTTGGTGAATCTGAAATCCGAATTGCTCGCTGAGTTTTTGGCAAACCTCATCTCCAGATCGGCCCACAGACTTGCCGGAATCTCGATTCTATCCAAGGAGGGGGGCTGCAGGGCAGTCGCTATGAGTTGACGTTCGATCAATCGCGATCTGATCGCTCCGACCAACTCCTCGTCAAACTTGCTGCGCGCCGCGAACTTGGCAATCACACCGGGATCGCCTTTGCCGCGATTGAACGATCCTTCGCTCATCACGGCTAGCGATAATGTGCTGACCACAGGTCTTTCGGCGTCGTTCTAGTCGCGCAGTATCAGCGGCAGCAGAACGGATTTAGGTCTGATGGATTGGCGGCCAAATAGTACGGCGTATTTCAGGTCGTACACCGCCAGGTGACAGCG
>JANXTB010000341.1 GCA_025356415.1 Hyphomicrobiales bacterium | reverse complement strand
GCTGTTTTCGATCTCTCTGTTCTCTCCGATCTCACGGCCTATCCGTTCCGCCTGCAATGCGAGCAATGGAAGCTGTCGCGCGCACTCTACAAGCGCGTCGCCGCCTTGCCGAATGTCGAAATCATGTTCGACGCCGAAGCTCAGGAGATCACGCAGGATGATACAGGCGTCAGCGTGACTGTTGATGTCGCGGGCGACCGCCGCGTCTTCCGCGCGCCTTATCTCGCTGGCTGCGACGGCGCACGCTCGGTCGTGCGCAAGAGCATCGGCCTCGAATTCGCAGGCCAGACGTATCCGGAGACGACGCTGCTGGCGACGACGCTGTTTCCTTTCGAAGATTATCTCGAGGGCCTGTCGAACGTCAGCTATTGCTGGCGCGACCATGGCGGCAATTTCAGCCTGTTGAAAGTTCCCGGCCGCTGGCGCGTTTCCATCTATCCGGAAGAAGGCCTCTCGATCGAAGAGCAGATCACGCCTGAGGCGTTGAACGCGGCGCTTCAGGAGATCATTCCGCAACCGCAGCCTTACGAGGTGATGGAGCGCCGGCCCTATCGAGTGCATATGCGCATCGTGCCGAACTATCGCGCCGGTCGCGTACTGCTGGCGGGCGACGCCGCGCATCTCAACAGTCCCTCGGGCGGCATGGGCCTGAATGGCGGATTGCATGACGCGTTCGAGCTTTCACGCGCGCTTGTTGCGGTGCTCGTCGATGGCGCCGACGAGTCTCGGCTCGATCTATACGACCGACGGCGCCGGCCGATCGCCCGCGACGAAATCCTCGCGCAAGCCGACCGCAATCGCGCGCGCATGCGCGAACGCGATCCGGAAAAACGTCGTGAATTGCTGGCTGGTCTTCAGGCCATCACGTCCGATCGCGCCCGCATGCGCGACTACCTTTATAAAAGCTCGATGCTCGACGGACTGAAGCGCGCCGCCGCCATCGACTGACGAGCGCAACGCGACGTAAGGCGAGGAGGATGCATGACCGTGACGACAGAGATGAAGGGCGGCGAGATCATCGCGCGCAGCATCCAGCAGCATGGGGTCACGACGCTCTTCTCGCTTGCGGGCACCGCGCATACCTATCTGCTCGAAGCGCTCGCGCCGCTCGGCGTCGAGGTGGTGAGCACGCGCCATGAAACCAATTGCGTTCTGGCCGCTGACGGCTATGCGCGCACAAGTGGCAAAGTGGGCGTCGCGCTTCTGAAAAATGATCAGGGCTTGCCCAATGCGATGACGGGCATTTGCACAGCGAACGCCGCCTGCTCGCCGGTCGTGGTTTTATCGTCCTTGAGCCCGTCGTCATCCATCGAATGCAACGGCGAATTCACCGAGCTCGAGATGGTGAAGCCGGTCGCCAAATGGGTGCGCGTCGTGCCTTCCGTCGAGCGGCTCGCGGAATATGTCGCGATGGCTTTTCATCAGGCGCAGAGCGGGCGCCCGGGCGTCGCGGTGCTCGGCGTCCCGCAGGAATTTCAGGGCTTCAAGACCGCGCCGCCCCAGCAAGAACTCGTGCATCCGCCCATGCGCCCGCCGGCGATCTCGGCGGAGGATTCGGCCGCGCTGGTCGAGCGCGTCATGCAGGCCAAGCGGCCCATGATCCTCACCGGCGGCGGCGCGCTGGCGTCGGGCGCAGGCGAAGTGCTGAACGAAATTGCCCGCACGTTTCACATTCCCGTGCTCGGCAATTCGCTCGGCCGCGGGCTTGTGCCGGAGGACAATGAGTTTGGCTTCTCATGGGCGCTGGCGCAGGTCGCTGCGCGAGAGGCAGATCTCGTCATCGCTGCTGGCATTCGCATGACGCAGCGCCTTGGTTATGGCCTGCCACCACGCTTTGCGAAATCTGCGGCTTTCGTGCAGATCGACATTCATGCCGAGGAGATCGGCCGCAATCGCCCGATCGACCTCGGTATCATCGCGGATGCGCGATCGGCTCTGCTTGCCTTGGAGCAGGGCCTGAAAGCGTGCGGCTTCGCGGGCTTCGGCTCCACGCAATGGGTGAATGACGCGATGGTTGCGCGCCGCGCCCGCATTGATGAACTCGGCCGCGATCCCGCCGCCGACATTCACCCCTACCAGATCGGCCGCGCGCTGGAAGACATGCTGCCGCGAGATGCAGTCGTGGTGGGCGATGGCGCCGATATCCTGAACTGGCTTCACGGCGTCTACTTCGCCAAGGCGCCGCGCGGATATATGGATCATTACCCGTTCGGCTCGATGGGCGTCGGCACGGGCCTCGCGCTCGGCGCCGCAGCGGCGCTTCGCGACGAAGCGCGCGCTGCCGGCAAACCTCCACGCAAACTTGTGCTGCTGACCGGCGACGGCGCTTTCGGATTTTACTGCGGTGAATTGCATTCTTTCGAGCACGCCAATCTGCCGATCACGATCATCATCGCCAACGACGGCGCCTGGGGCACTGAGCATCATGGCCAGCTGAAAGCCCTGGGCTCCAGCTATAATTGCCTGCTGGGGAAGAGCGATTATCATCTGGTCGGCGCGGCGTTCGGCTTTGCGGCGCGCAAGGTTTCAGACAGCGCCGAATTGCATGAGCGCATCGCATCCGCGCTGGCCAACGAGGGCCGCAGCATCCTGAACGTCTTGACCGACACCGACGCAGGCCGCATCCGCAAGACCGATCCACGCGTGCAGACGGTCGCATTCGAGGATCTGGCGTCGAGCCTGAAAACGCACGCGACGCCAGACGTCGCGTAGCTCCACAGCCTAAAACTGCGCCAGTGGCTTGCTGGCGGTTGCTGGCGGAAGGGGTGGGATTCGAACCCACGGTAGGCTTTCACCTACGGCGGTTTTCAAGACCGCTGCCTTAAACCACTCGGCCACCCTTCCGCATGGCGTCTGTCTAGGAGGGGAGGGCGGCGAGGTCAATCCTCGCGCTTTCGTGTTCGATCCACTTGGCGCCCGGTGCGTAGAGCCGAAGGGGCGGCATGGAGGATCTGATTTATGCGCATGACACGCGTTCTGCGATTTGGACCTGCGCTGGCCCTGCTTCTGGCCGCCGGCGTCGTCAACGCCGACCAGCCGCTCGCTGGATCGGCGCTCGATCGCGCCGTGTCTGGGCGCCGAATCTATCTCGCGATCCCGCTCGGGGGCGAATTTCCGCTCAACTATCATGCCGACGGTCGCGTCGACGGGCAGGGCGAGGCGGCTGGCCTCGGGCGAATCATGCGGCCAACCGACAGCGGCCGATGGTGGGTGAGCGGCCCGAAACTCTGTCAGAAATGGACCACCTGGTACGACGGCAAGGTGTTTTGTTTCACTCTGAGCAAGATCAGCGAAGACAAGCTTTCATGGCGGCGGGACGATGGTCTTGCGGGCCTTGCGCGCGTCGGCCGCTGAGGCTTTCCACATCATTGCTAAGGGGCTGAGACCCGGCCCGGCTTCCGTTCGCCCCATTTTAGTCTAAATTGGAAGGCCTAGCTCGGCGGGACGGATTTCGTCCGTCCGCAGAGCTTCCGAGACGCATCCGCGCCCCGGACAAAAACCATTCCTTAACCCACATCGCGCAAAGGTGTGGATCGCCGTGGACGTGTCCCGCGATTTCGATTCTTTGCACATGCACGGGTGGAAATTTTGGGGCAGCCGTCCATGCGCATCCGGTGGAAAAATGGTGTTGCGTGCCGCCCAATGCGTTTTGAAAATTTGTCCCTGACGACACCCACCCTCCGGTCGGCCGGCGTCGCCGTGCTTGTCGCGACGGCTTTGGCGGGTTGTTCGCAGGCGCCGGGCGCCAAGCGCTCCAAGGAATTCTTCCCAACATCCGTCTATGGCGCCGCCAGCCCGAAAGTCGTCGAGGATGGCGAGGCTGTTCCGCGAGGCGGCGGGCGCTATCTTGTCGGCAAGCCCTACACGATCGCCGGGCGCGTCTACACGCCGACAGAAGTGGCGATGAACGCATCGCAGACCGGCAAGGCCTCTTGGTATGGCGCGGCTTTCCACGGACGCCGCACCTCGAATGGCGAAGTCTATGACATGCGCTCGCTGACGGCGGCCCATCCGACATGGCCGCTGCCGAGCTACGTCCGCGTCACCAACACCGGCAATGGCCGCTCGATGATCGTGCGCCTTAACGATCGCGGCCCGTTCCATTCGAGCCGCATCATGGACGTGTCCTCGCGCGTCGCCGACGCTCTCGATTTCAAGCGTATGGGCACGGCGAACATCAAGATCGATTATGTCGGCAAGGCGGGCCTCGCCGGCTCCGATGACCAGATCCTGATGGCGAGCCTGCGCACCGATGGCCGCCCCGCTGTCCTGGATGGCGCCCAGCCGACGATGATCGCGGCAGCCGAGCCCGAGCATAAACCGACGCAGCCCGAGGGCCCGCGCTGGTCGTTCTTCCAGCCTGAACCCGCGCCTGCAGCCGAGACGACTGTCGTCGCCCGCCAGCAGCCGGATCCCCTTTGGTCTAACAACGAGCCTCTGCCGCCCGCGCGTCCGTCGGCGCTCGGCCAATCTTCGCAGGTTGCGTCCGCGGCGCCGGTTCAGGCGATCGCCTCGAGCGCCGCGCCATCTTCATTCCCGCCGCTGCCGCCGGTTCGTCCGCTCTCGTTCCACTGAACCGCGACGTTGCATTTCTCTTGCAGTCCGATTGCGTTTCGCGGTGCGACGGTGCACATTTGCATCTCGTCATGAAAAGGGAATGGGCGGCTTGAAAGTGCGGGCAGGGCGGGCTCTTTCGATCGTCGTCGGCCTCGTGGCCGCGGTCCTGATGAGCGTTGGCGCCGTGCGCGCGCAGCAGGCCTATCAGACGCCCGTCACCAACGCGATCCTCCTCGATTACGACAGCAAGTCCGTCCTGTTCGAAAAGAACGCGGACCAGCTCGTCTCGCCAGCCTCGCTCGCCAAGATGATGACCGCTGAGATCGTCTTCCGCGAATTGCGCGAGGGCCGCCTTACGCTCGACCGCACGTTCACTGTCTCGGAAAACGCGTGGCGGCGAGGCGGCGCGCCAGCCGGCGGCTCGGCCATGTTCGCGGTCGTGCGAAGCCAGATCCGGCTGGAGGATCTGCTGCGCGGCCTGATCATCATGTCGGGCAATGATGCGGCGATCACCATTGCAGAGGGCATCGCCGGAACGGAAGAAAACTTCGCCGCGTTGATGACGCGTCGCGCCGGTGAGCTCGGCTTCGACAAGATGACCTTCAAGAACGCCTGGGGCAAATACGACCCGGAGCAAAAGGTCACTGTGCGGCAGCTGGCTTTGCTCGCCGAGCACATCATCAGGATCTATCCTGAATATTACCATTACTTCGGCGAGAAAGAATTCACCTGGAACAAGATAAGGCAGCAGAACCGCAATCCTCTGCTGTTCATGGATATTGGCGCCGACGGCCTGAAGACCGGCAATGTCGAGGATTCAGGCTTTGCTCTCGTCGGATCGGCGGTCGAGAACGAGCAGCGCGTCATCGTCGCCATCGTGGGCGCCAAGACGTCGCGCGAACGCGCCGACGAGGCGCGCAAGCTGCTGTCCTGGGGCCTGCGCAGTTTCGAGTCGCGGCAATTGTTCGAGGCCAATGCTGAGGTCGGCACGGCCAGCGTCTACGGCGGCGCCAAGCGCAGCGTGGAGCTCGTGTCCGAGCGCCCGGTGAAAGTGCTCATTCCGCGCGGTTCAAGCGAGCGGCTGGTCGCGCAGATCGTCTATCAGGGGCCGATCGTTGCGCCCGTGAAGGAGGGCGCGCAGATTGCGAAACTGCGCGTCACGCGCGGCAAGGCGCTGGTGCTGGAGACGCCGCTTGTCGCCGCCGAAAACATCGAGACGGGCGCGCTGCATCAGCGGGCCATGGACGCCGGCTGGGAACTCAGCCTCGCCCTGTTCAACAAATACGTCCTCAAGAAATGAACGCGCCCATGCCGGTTTCCAAAAGCGCCCGTGCAGGGCGCTTCATTACGTTTGAGGGCGGCGAGGGCGCCGGAAAATCGACGCAGGTGCGCAAGCTCGTCGAGGCGCTGAGCGCGCGTGGGCTCGAGACTGTCGCGACGCGCGAGCCGGGCGGTTCGCCCAACGCTGAAGAGCTGCGGAAAGCGCTGCTGGCCGGCCTCGTGGCGCCGCTCGGCCCCGCCGCCGAAGCGATGATCTTTTCGGCGGCGCGCATCGATCATCTCGACATTCTCATCAAGCCGGCGCTGGCGCGCGGCGCGTTTGTCGTCTGCGACCGCTTCGCGGATTCGACGCGCGCCTATCAGGGCGCGCTCGGCAGCCTGTCTGATGAGTTTATCGACGGTCTGGAGCGCGTGACGGTGGGCGACAACATGCCAGACCTCACCTTCATGCTCGACGTGCCAGCCGAAGAGGGACTCGCGCGCGCGGGCAAACGACGCGGCGACGAGGCCGTCGATCGCTTCGAGGCCGAGAACATCGACTTCCATCGCAAGCTGCGCGAGGCGTTCCGCGACATCGCCGAGCGCAATCCGCAGCGCTGCGTAATCATCGACGCCACCCGCCCGCCGGACGACGTCGCCGCCGACATCTGGCGCGAAGTGGAAACGCGGTTGCTTGGCCAGGAAGCTTCGGCATGAGCCGCGCCCGCGACATCGAGGCGCCGCCCGAAAGCGACCGCTTTCTCGAAGCGCCGCATCCCCGCGAGACGCAAGCTTTGTTCGGCCACGCGCGCGCCGAGGCGCAAATTCTCGACGCTTATCGCGCGGGGCGGCTGCCGCAGGCCTGGGTGATTGGCGGACGCGAAGGCATCGGCAAGGCGACGCTCGCCTGGCGTTTCGCGCGGTTCATCCTCGCCAATCCCGATCCGAAATCAGCCGCCGTGCAGAATGCGACGGATCTCTCCGTCAGCCCCGATCATCCCGCCGCCAAGCGCATCGCGGCGCTGTCGCACGGCGATCTGCTGCTGGTGCGCCGTGAATGGGACACGAAGACCAAGAAGCATTTCACGCGCATTCGCGCCGATGAAGTGCGCCGCCTGATCGAGCTGTTCCGGCAAGCGTCGGGCGAGGGCGGCTGGCGCGTCGCCATTCTCGACGCCGCCGACGACCTCAACAAGGAGAGCGCCAATGCGCTCCTGAAACTCATCGAGGAGCCGCCGTCGCGCTCGCTGTTCCTGCTCGTCGCGCACCGGCCGGCGGACATCATCCCAACCATCCGCTCGCGCTCGAGGATGCTGATCCTCGAACCGCTCTCGACCGACGACACGGTGCGCGCGCTGAAACAGGCGGGCGATCCATGGGGCCGCATGACCGAGCCCGATTTGCGCGCCGCCGCCGAGCGGGGCCACGGCTCGGTGCGCGAGGCCATGCGCCTGCTCGACGGCTCGGGCCTGAGCTTGGCGCGCACGCTTGAGGGGCTTCTGGGACGCCTGCCGGATGTCGACTGGCTCGCCGTCCACGATCTCGCCGACACGCTCGCGGGGCGCGACGGCACGGAGGATTTCGAGACCACGATCACCGCCGTTTTCGACTGGATCGACGGCGTGGTGCGCGCGTCTGCGGGGGCAGGGCCCGTCCGCCTTGCGCCCTACGCCGAGGTATGGGAAAAGATCGCCGCGTCAGCGCGCGAAATTGAGGCGTATAATCTCGATAGACGGCCGCTTATCATGTCGATCTTCGCCGATCTCGCCGCCGCGACGCGCACCGCTCGCTCCTGAGCGCAGACAGGCCGACCGACAGGAATTCTAGATGGCTGCGCGCCAGACCTTTTACATCACCACGGCCATTCCTTACGCCAACGGCGCGCCGCATATCGGCCACGCTTACGAGCGCATTGCGACTGACGCCATTGCGCGCTTTCACCGGCTCGACGGCCGCGATGTGCTGTTCGTCACCGGCATGGACGAGCATGGCCTGAAGATGCAGCAGACGGCCGCGCGCGAACGCCTCACGCCGCAGGCGCTGGCCGATCGCACGGCCGTGCAATTCGAGGCTATGGGCGAGAAGCTGAACGCTGTCGCCGACGACATCGTGCGCACGACGCAGGAGCGCCACAAGCAGGCGTCGCAGGAAATCTGGCGGCGCATGCAGGCGCGCGGCGACATCTACCTGTCGAAATACGCCGGCTGGTATTCGGTGCGCGACGAGGCCTATTACGACGAAGGCGAACTCACCGAGCGCGACGGCAAGCGTTTTGCGCCTACGGGCACGCCGGTCGAATGGGTGGAAGAGGAAAGCTATTTCTTCAAGCTCTCGGCCTACGCGGACAAGCTGCTCGCGCTTTACGAGGCGCAGCCGGATTTCATCACGCCCGACAAATACAAGAACGAGATCGTCGCTTTCGTGAAGCGCGGCCTGAAGGATCTCTCGATCAGCCGCACGACGTTCGATTGGGGCGTGCAGGTTCCCGGCGACCCGAAGCACGTCATGTATGTGTGGGTTGACGCGCTCACCAATTACATCACGGGCGCGGGCTTCCCCGATGCGCAATCACCGCGCGCGAAATATTGGCCTGCCGATGCGCATGTCATCGGCAAGGACATCACGCGCTTCCACGCGATCTATTGGCCGGCCTTCCTGATATCGGCTGGCGTCGAGCTCCCGAAACAAATCGTCGTGCACGGTTTTCTCTTCAACAAGGGAGAGAAAATGTCGAAGTCGGTCGGCAATGTGATCGACCCGCAGACTCTCGCCGATCATTACGGCGTCGACCAGTTGCGCTATTTCTTCCTGCGCGAAGTGCCGTTTGGACAGGACGGCAATTATTCGCATGAGGCCATCGTCAACCGCATCAATGCGGATCTTGCGAACGATCTCGGCAATCTCGCACAGCGCTCGCTGTCGATGATCGCCAAGAATTGCGACGCCGCCGTGCCCGCCGCTGGCGACTTCACTGACGCCGACAAGGCCATCCTCGCGGACGCGCGCGCGCTGCTCGACAAATCGCGCGGCGCCATGCAGGAATTCGCGCTGCATACGATGCTGGGCGAAATCTGGCGCGTTGTGGCTGAAGCCAACCGTTATTTCGCCAGCGAAGAGCCGTGGGTGAAGCGCAAGACCGATCCGGCGCGCATGGCGACGGTGCTCTATGTCACGGCGGAAGTGCTGCGCATCGTCGCCATTCTCGCCCAGCCCGTGCTGCCGACCTCGATGAAGAAGCTGCTCGACATTCTTGGGGTTGCCGAGGACGCGCGCGACTTCGCGCATGTCGGTGAAGCTTTCGCGCTCACATCCGGCGCGCCGCTGCCGGCGCCTGCGCCGATCTTCCCGCGCTACGTCGAGCCCGAGACGGAGGCTCCGAAAGCCTGATGCTGATTGACAGCCATTGCCATCTCGACTTTCCGGATTTCGCCGAAGAACGCGACGCCATTGTCGCGCGCGCGAAAGCCGCTGGCGTCGGGCGCATGATCACCATCTCGACATTCGTCAGCCGCTACGACCGCTATCGCGCGATTGCCGAAGCTTACGACAACGTGTGGTTCACGGTCGGCACGCATCCCCACCAAGCGCATGAAGAGCCCGAGGCGCCGCTCGCAAAGCTGGTCGAGCTCGCACAACATCCGCGCTGCATCGGCATCGGCGAGGCGGGGCTCGACTACCATTACGACCGCAGCCCGCGCGACATCGCAGCGCGCGTCTTCCGCACGCATATCGCGGCGGCGCGCGAGACCGGCCTGCCGCTGGTCATCCACGCGCGCGATGCTGACGAGGATGTGGCGAACATCCTTCGTGACGAAATGGGGAAGGGGGCTTTCAAGGCCCTGCTCCATTGTTTCACCGCCTCGCGGATGCTCGCCGAGACCGGGCTGGAACTCGGGCTTTATGTTTCCTTTTCGGGCGTCGTGACCTTCAAGAACTCGCAGGAACTGCGCGACATCGCGCGCGACGTTCCGCTCGATCGCATTCTGGTTGAAACCGACGCGCCGTTCCTCGCGCCCGTGCCGTATCGCGGCAAGCGCAACGAGCCGGCCTATGTCGCCGCGACCGCCGCGACGCTGGCGGAAGTCAAAGGCGTCAACCCCGACGAACTGGCCCGCGCGACCACGCAAAACGTGCTGCGGCTGTTCTCGAAAATGCCGCCGCTGACGGAGCCCGCCGCCGCATGACTTATGCGATCACGATCCTCGGTTGCGGTTCCTCCGGCGGCGTCCCGCGGGTCGGCAATGATTGGGGCGCGTGCAATCCCGCTGACCCGCGCAACCGGCGCCGACGCTGCTCGATCCTCGTCGAGCGCATGCAAGGTGACAAGCGCACCGTCGTGCTCGTCGACACCTCGCCCGATCTGCGCGAGCAACTGCTCGACGCAAAAGTCGAGCGGCTCGACGGCATCCTGATGACGCATGCGCACGCCGACCACACGCACGGCATCGACGATGTGCGCCCGCTGGTCATCAAGATGCGGCGACGCATTAACGTCTTCATGGACGATTACACGACCGGCGAGATGCGCTCGAAATTCGGCTACATTTTCGAATCGCCGCCGGGCAGTAATTATCCGCCGCTGCTCATCGAGAACCCGCTGACGCCGAGCGTGTCCTGCACGATCGAGGGTCCCGGAGGCGCCATCGAGGCGCTGCCGTTCCTCCTCGATCACGGCGACATCAACGCGCTCGGCTTCCGGTTTGGCGACGTCGCCTATACGCCAGACCTGCGCGCCGTGCCAGAGGATAGTCTCGACAGCCTGATGGGGCTCGATCTGTGGATCATCGACGCGCTGCGATACACGAGCCATCCCAGTCACTTGACGGTCGCGGAAGCGCTCGAGCTGATCGCACGGCTGAAGCCGCGTCGCGCCATTCTCACCAACCTGCACACCGATCTCGATTTCGCGCGTCTGGCCGCCGAACTGCCGCCCAACGTCGAGCCGGCTTATGACGGGATGCGCATCGCGTTCTGACCGGGCAGGGGTCGCTTAAACGTCGCCTCGCCTTTTGGCGCGGTTGCGTTAAGATGCGACGCTTCACAGAAGGAGCCCGCAGGGGTTTTTGATTTTTCCTTGGTCGAACTGATAGTCGCCGCGGTCCTGATCGCGCTGAATGGCGTCTTTGCTCTCTCCGAACTTGCCCTTGTCTCGGCCAGGCCCGCACGGCTCAAGATGCTTGCGGAATCCGGGCGTCGCGGCGCCAAGACAGCGCTGGATCTCGCTGAAAACCCTGGAAAATTCCTCTCGACCGTCCAGATCGGCATCACGCTCATCGGCGTTCTGGCCGGCGCTTTCTCGGGCGCGGCTCTCGGCGCGGACCTGTCGGCCATCCTGCGCGAAACGCGGCTGCCGCCGGGGCTGGCCGAGCCGGTCGCCTATGGCGTCGTCATTGGTTCCATAACATATCTGTCGGTGGTCGTCGGCGAGCTCGTGCCCAAGCAGCTGGCGCTGCGCAACCCGGAGGCGATCGCGTGTTCGGTCGCGCCTCTGATGCTGGGCCTGTCGCGCGTCGGCGCTCCCGTTGTCTGGCTGCTCGATGTCTCATCGAAGCTGATTTTCAGATCGCTTGGTCTTCATGAGCCCGCCGCGAGCGCGGTGACGGAAGAAGAGATCAAGAGCATGGTCGAGGAAGCGACCACGGCTGGCATCATCGAAGTCGACGAACGCCGCATGATTTCGGGCGTCCTGCGCCTCGGCGATCGCGCCGTGCGCGCTGTGATGACGCCGCGCACCGATGTCGACTGGGTCGATCTGGCCGACGATGACGCCACGACGCGCGAGCGCCTGACATCCTCCGTCCATTCGCGTCTGCCGGTCGGCGAGGGATCGCCCGACAACATCATCGGGATCCTGCATCTTCGCGACCTGCTGCCGGCCTATATGCGGGGCGAGCACGTCGATCTGCGCGCCTTCGTGCGCCAGGCGCCCGTCGTGCCGGACCGTATCGATGCGCTGGAGGCCCTGAACGTGCTGCGCGAGGCCGCCGTGCCCATGGCGCTGGTGCATGACGAATATGGCCATTTCGAAGGCCTGGTGACGCCGGCTGACATCCTCGACGCCATCGCCGGCGCCTTCAAGTCCGACGACAATGCAACCGAGCCGGAGGCAGTCCAGCGCGAAGATGGCAGCTGGCTGCTGGCCGGCTGGATGCCCGTGGATGAGATGTCCGACCAGTTGGGAATCAATTTGCCGCGCACGCGCGACTACGAGACCGTGGCCGGCCTGATCATCGACAAGCTGCACCATCTGCCGTCCACCGGAGAATATATCGACACGCTGGGCTGGCGCTTCGAAGTCGTCGATCTCGACGGCCGCCGCATCGACAAAGTTCTGGCGCGACGACTGGCCGAGGAAGACGTGGACGGCTAAAGCCTTTCAGTGTCAGAGGCTTGTGAGCATCTCCTGAGATAGATGTTTTAGTTCCATAATATACCTTATGCGAATCGCAGATATCCGAAAGCGCTAGGTCCCTCAGCTGGCGTCGTCATTGCGAGAAGCGAAGCGACTGAGCCATCCATCTAGCGACAACGACATGCGCCCTCTCCAGCCATCCGCGGGAAGAACGCAGCCCCGCCTTTACACAGCTGAACCGTAACCTTAAGCTTTGCCTTTTCGGATTTCGGCGATGCTGCATTTCTCGGTTGCGATCAACAATTACAATTACAAACGTTTTGTCGCCGAGGCCATCGAGTCAGCTTTTGCGCATACGCACCCGCCTCTGGAGGTGATCGTCGTCGATGACGGGTCCACGGACGGCTCGGCGGACCACATAGAGGCGCTCTACGGCGACCGCGTTCGGCTGATCCGGAGCGACAATCAGGGCCAGCTCAGCGCGCTCCGGCTAGGCGTCCGGCAAGCGCGCGGCGATTTTGTAGCCTTTCTCGACGCCGACGATCGCTTCATGCCGCATCATCTGGCCGCTGCGGCGGCGCGGGTCGACGCCGAGCCGAGCGCCGACTTCATCATCGCGAGCCAGGTCTATGTCGAGAACGACCGGCGCTTTGACGCCGAAGGCCCGACCGGCGACATCGACTTCGGCTACACCACCCTCTCCGGCCTCACACGCGACTGGATTGGCGCCGCGACCAGCTGCCTGGTCGTGCGGCGGTCCTCGCTGAATTTCCTCGAAACGCTTCAGCACGAGGCGCTGCAGGAATGGCGGTTGCGCGCGGATGATGTCGTGATTTTCGGCGCGGGCGTTAGCGGCGCGCGGAAGTTGAAGATCGGAAAGCCCAGCGTCGAGTATCGGGTCCACGGCCAGAACGGTTTCCATGGACGGCCGCGGACCGCCGAGCAACGGGAGGCGCACCGGCAGCAGGTCTGTCGGCTGCTGGCGCAGTTGAATGAAATGAATTTCCCCGGGCTCGACGCAGCCAGCATCATCCGCCGCGAACTCACGAGGAATCAGCTCCGGAAGTTGCGAAACAAGCGCGAGCTGATCAGGGCCATGTGGCAGAGCGCTGGGCGGTTTTCCGGCAAGATCAGCGTGACATTGGCCATCCTGGCGAAGACGTGAGGCCGGGCCAATCCATGCGCATCATCTGGCAGACCGCATCGGGGCAGCCGACGGACTTCGAGCAGCAGTTCCTTCGCGAGGTCGTCTTCGCCGAAACGCCTCACGAAGCGCATTTCGATGCGGGCTCTTGCGTCGCGCCCGCCGAAAATGCCCTCATCGTCTATTCGAGCTTCGACGCCAGGCCGCCGCAAGCGCTGCGCGATTACCTTGCGCGCAGCCCGGGACACAGTCTCGTGCATATTTCCGACGAGCGCCTGCAACATGACCCCGCCCAATACACGCGAGCGCGCGTGGTCCTGCGATCCTACTACGATCCCCGCGCGCGGAAAGACCACGTCTTCACCCTGCCGCTTGGCTTCCAATCCGGGTTCCTGAACACTTCCGGCGACGTCGATCTGGATGCCAAGGATATGGTCTGGTGCTTCGCTGGCCAGATGAAGAGCAACCGCAAGAAGATGCTGGCGGCCTTCACCGAATTCACCGCCTGCAAAGTGCATCTGACCACGCAATGGACTGATCCGAACGCGCTTTCAGTCGACGCAATGGCGTCGGTCTATCGGCGCTCGATCTTTGCGCCCTGCCCGTTCGGCTACCGTCATCCGGACTCGTTTCGGGTCATGGAATGTCTCGAATACGGCTGCATCCCCGTTGTCGTCACCTTCCTTGGCGACGACTATTTCCGCTATGTCTACGGAGGTCATCCGTTCGTCGTGGCGAGCACATGGGCGAAAGCGGCTGACCACGTCCGCGCGCTGCTCACCGATCCGTCAGCACTGCGCGAAAGGCAGCGCGCGCTGGTGGAATGGTATGCGCGCTACAAGCGCGATCTGGCGCTCGACGTCCGCGACATTCTTCAGGGCGCCCATCATGACAGGCTCCGCTCGAAGCAGTTTCATCTGCAAAAAGCCGGCATGCGGGCGCGCATGGTGGCGCGTTACAACCTCTACTTCGGTCACGGCCTGATCCGGCGGCTTTTCCGCAATTATGCCCACGCATTCAGCTGAACCCGACCATAGAAACATTGCCAGAATTTCGAACATTGCTGCGACCGGAGCGCTTTTCTATTTTGTTGCAAGTATTTACTTAAATCGGACCCGTCGGCGAGCGGCGCCCCGAAGCCGCCAATCCGTACCAAATGGTGCGATTCAGCCTTGGTCTGCCTCGTTTCTCCACGTCAAGTCTTTTTTCTGCAGCCTGTGTAAAAGCCATAGCGTAGTCGTCATATTGCTGCTACAAATATCGAAGGTGCGCGCAGACCATGTGAGAATACGAGAAACCCGGCTTATCACCGGGGAGATCGGAACCAGTCGGGGGCACCTCCTGGCTGGCTTGTTGCGTTTGAATTCAGAGGCGGACGCAGGACTAGTTGCCGAAACGGCGGAGACGAGCAGGTTAACATGAGCAAAGGTAAAGATTTCCGGGGCCCCAGGAAGCGTGGCTTCGATGACGATGGTCCGATGGGTTACGAGCCGCGTCCCACTAGCCGTCCTGCCCGCGCATTCGGCGCTCCCTCGTTCGATTCCCCGATGCCTAGCATGGGCGGAATGGGCGGCGGCATGGCCGGCGGAATGCCCAGCGGCGCACCTGCTGGCAACCCGATCGACGCAACCGTCAAGTGGTTCAAGGGCGACAAGGGCTTCGGCTTTGTCGAGCTCGGCAACGGCACCGGCGACGCGTTCCTCCACATCGGCGCTCTGCAATCCGCCGGTTACGAGACGGTTCCCCCGGGCGCCAAACTCAAGGTTCTCGTCGGCCAGGGCATGAAGGGCGCCCAGGTCACGCGCGTCCTTGAAGTCGACGCCTCCACCGCTGCTGAACAGCCGCGCGCGCCGCGTGCGTTCGGCGACAGCCCGCGTCCTGCGCGCCGCATGCCTGATCCGACCACCGCCACCGAGCTTTCGGGCACGGTCAAGTGGTTCGACGACACCAAGGGCTTCGGCTTCGTCGCGTCGAACGACGGCGGCAAGGACGTGTTCGTCCATATCTCGATCCTGCGCCCGTCCGGCATCGCCCACCTCCCCGAGGGCCAGGCTGTGTCGATGCGCGTTGTCGAGACGCCGAAGGGCCGCGAGGCCGTCTCCATCGATCTGGCCTGATCTCACGCCAGACAGAAAAGCCGGTCCCACGGGGCCGGCTCAAGGCGCTCGGCTTCGGGCGCCTTTTTTCGTTTTGTCCCCTGCTCTGGATCCCGCATGAAACCTGCCCGCGACATCACGCGCCTCCTCGAAATCATGGCCGCGTTGCGCTCGCCCGTGACCGGCTGCCCGTGGGACATCGAACAGGACTTCGCCTCCATCGCGCGCTACACGATCGAGGAGGCCTATGAGGTCGTCGACGCCATCGAGCGCGGCGATTTCGGCGATCTGGCGGACGAACTCGGCGACCTTCTGTTGCAGGTCGTGTTCCACGCCCGCATGGCCGAAGAGGCCGGGCACTTCGCATTCGCGGATGTTGTCCAGGCGATCACCACCAAGATGGTCCGCCGCCATCCGCATGTCTTCGGCGATGCGCGCGATCTCTCACCCGCGGAAGTGAAGCAACTCTGGGGGCAGATCAAGGCAGAGGAAAAGGCCGAGCGCCGCGCCCGCCGCGCATCCGATGCGCCGCCGGAACCGCATGGTCTGCTGGCCGGCATCCCGCACGCCCTGCCCGGCCTGACGCGCGCCATCAAGCTGCAGGCGAAAGCCTCCACGGTGGGCTTCGACTGGAACGACGCGCGGCTCGTGCTCGAAAAGATCAAGGAAGAGATCGCCGAATGCGAGGAGGCGATCGATGCCGGCGACGCCGCGCATGTGCGCGAGGAAATGGGCGACCTGCTGTTCGCTGTCGCCAATCTCGCGCGGCATGTGGAGGTCGATCCGGAAGAGTCGCTGCGCGTGACGAACGCTAAATTCGAGCGTCGGTTCGCGTATATCGAGAGCAAACTGGAAGAGCGCGGACGCGCGTTGAAAGACGCGACGCTCGAGGAAATGGACGCTTTGTGGAACGAGGCGAAGGGGCAGGAGCGGTAGGCTCATCATTGCGAGGAGCCGAAGGCGACGCGGCAATCCATCTTCGGATGGCTGCCGCTAGATGGATTGCTTCGTCGCTTCGCTCCTCGCAATGACGAGCGGAATTATTCCTCATCCACAGGCGGCAGCAGCGTGCTTTCCGGAACTTCCTCATTGCGCGTCGCATCCGGAAAACGCTGCACCAGACGCTCTATCTTCTCCGGCGCAATGCGCACGATGATGTCGAGCGAACCGTCCGTACAGGCTGTGCGCTTGAGCACTTCCCCGTTCTCGTAAACCCAATGCAGCCCCTGCCCGTCCGCCGGCGCTATGGTCACGAGGAAGCGCGAGCGCCCGCGCGCCAGCTTGTCCTCGATGCCCTCAAGCAGCTTGTCGGTCCCCTCCCCGGTCAAGGCTGAGACGATGTACGGACGCTCGTCCGGCCGGCGCTTTCCGGCGGTGTCGGTGAGCGCCTCGCGCGCGTTATCGTCGAGCAGGTCGAGCTTGTTCCAGACTTCGATGATCCGGTTGTGATCCTCGGGCTTGATGCCGAGGTCGGCGAGGATCGCTTCGACATCGGAGGACTGAGCCTGCGTGTCCTCGTGCGAAATGTCGCGCACATGCAGGATCACGTCGGCGGAGATCACCTCTTCCAGCGTCGCGCGGAACGCCGAGACGAGCGTCGTCGGCAGGTCGGAAATGAAGCCCACCGTGTCGGACAGCATGATCCGCGCGCCATGCGGCAGCTTCAATCCGCGCAACGTCGGATCGAGCGTCGCAAACAGCATGTCCTCGGCCAGCACTTCGGCGCGCGTCAGCCGATTGAACAGCGTGGATTTGCCGGCGTTCGTATAACCGACTAACGCCACGACCGGATAAGGCACAGCCTGCCGGCTTTTGCGATGCAGGCCGCGCGTTTTCTTCACGGCTTCAAGATCGCGCTCGATGCGCGTCATGCGTTCCTGAATGAGACGCCGGTCGGTTTCGATCTGCGTTTCACCGGGGCCGCCAAGAAAGCCGAAGCCGCCGCGCTGTCTTTCAAGATGGGTCCATGACCGCACGAGACGCGACTTCTGGTAGTTGAGATGCGCAAGTTCAACTTGCAGCGCGCCTTCACGCGTTCGCGCGCGGCGACCGAAAATTTCCAGGATCAGGCCCGTGCGGTCGATGACCTTCGTGCCGAATTCCTTTTCAAGATTGCGCTGCTGCACAGGCGACAATGCGCAATCCATCATCACGAGCGTGACCTCTTCGGCCTTCACGCGCTCGGCGATTTCCTCGACCTTGCCTTTGCCCAGAAACGTCGCGGGACGGATCTGCGTCAGCATCACCAGCTCGTGGCCGACGACATCGAGATCGATCGCCAACGCAAGGCCTTCGGCCTCGGCGATCCGCGCCTCGGGAGCACGCAGCGAACCGCGTTCGAGCCGCGCAGCCGCGCGGTCGTTCAGGTATGGCCCGACGACAAGCGCACGCGTCGCCTGCGCCAGAGCCTTTTCGGGTTCAACGATGGGTTTGCCGATATCAACCGGGCTCACAGGGACCTCGCCAAAGCGCCGCCCCTGCCAGCATCACTTCTCGATGGAATCGTCAGCCTCGAACATCTGGATCGGATGGCCGGGCATGATCGTCGAGATCGCGTGCTTGTAGACGAGCTGGGAATGCCCGTCGCGGCGAAGAAGGACGCAAAAATTATCGAACCAGGTAACAACGCCTTGGAGCTTGACGCCGTTCACGAGAAAGATCGTGAGCGGGACCTTGTTCTTGCGTACGAAGTTCAGGAACGTATCCTGCAGGTTTTGGGTGCGTTCAGCAGCCATCTTTTTTCTCTTTCAGTCCAGTCCCCGAGCTCGTGACGGGGTTGAGGAGCTTCGACCCTAGCGGAACCATGTTCCGCCAAGCAAGGCAAAGTTCGCTCAACCAATACGGCTTTCGGCTTAGACGGACCTCTTTTAATCGATCGACAGAGACTTCAACTTTCGGTGAAGCGCCGAGCGTTCCATGCCGATAAACTCGGCCGTACGCGAGATGTTGCCGCCGAATCGGCTGATCTGCGCAACGAGATATTCACGCTCGAACACTTCGCGCGCTTCCCGCAACGGAAGGCTCATCAGCTTTTCACCGCCCGCGCCATTGGGCGTTGTGGGCACCATCGTGCCGATTTCGGAGGGCAGCATGTCGGCGTTGATGGTCGCCTCGGGATCGCCCGCGGTGAGGATCATCAGCCGCTCGACGTTGTTGCGGAGCTGCCGGATGTTGCCCGGCCAATCATGCGACTGAAGCACGGCCATGGCGTCGTCGCCGACGTTCCGGCGCGGCATGCCGGTTGTCTGCGAAACCTGATCCATGAAGAACGAGACGAGTTCGGGAATATCCTCGCGACGCTCCGACAATGACGGCACGCGGATCGGCACCACCGAGAGACGATGGAAGAGATCTTCGCGGAACAGGCCTTGCGCAATCGCGCCCTGCAGATCACGGCTCGTCGAAGAGATGATACGCACGTCGACGTGCACGCGCGTGGCGCCGCCGACGCGCTGGAAATTCTGGTCGACGAGCACGCGCAGAATCTTGCCTTGCGTCTCCTTCGGCATGTCGGCGATTTCGTCGAGATAGAGCGTTCCGCCATGGGCTTCTTCAAGCGCGCCGACTTTGCGCAGGCGCCCTTCCGCGCCCTCGGCGCCAAACAATTCCATCTCCATGTTTTCCGGCGTGATGGTCGCCGCATTCAGGATGATGAAGGGGCCGCTCGCGCGGTTGGACGCGTCGTGAATCGAACGCGCAACAAGCTCCTTGCCCGCGCCCGGAGCGCCGGTGATGAGAATGCGCGAATTCGCCGGCGCCACGCGATCGATCGTGGTGCGAAGCTGGTTGATGATGCTCGACTTGCCGACGATGCGGCTGCTCGTTGCGCTGCGCGATTTCAGGTCGGTGATTTCGCGCTTGAGGCGCGAGGCTTCGAGCGCGCGATCGGCGACGAGCACGAGGCGGTCGGCCTTGAATGGCTTCTCGATGAAGTCATAGGCGCCGAGCTTGATCGCGCTGACGGCTGTTTCGATGTTTCCGTGACCCGAGATCATGACCACAGGCAGAGTCGGATGCTGCTCCTTGAGCACCTGCAGAATCTGCAGGCCGTCGAGGCGCGAACCCTGCAGCCAGATGTCAAGGAAAACCAGATGCGGGCGCCGCGCCTCGACCGCAGCCAAGGCCTCGTCCGAGTTTCGCGCCGTGCGCGTGGAATGGCCTTCATCGGACAGGATGCCGGAAACGCCTTCACGGATGTCTGCTTCATCATCGACGATCAGGATGTCGCTGAGCATGGTTCGTCACGCCTTCTCATTGGGGGAGGAATCCGACGCCGCCGCGGCGCCCGATCCGTCCCGTTGAATTGGAAAATACAATCTCACGCGCGCGCCGCGGCCCCATTCCGCGTCGAGCAGTTCAATGCCGCCGCCATGATCCTCGAGGATCTTGGCGACGATGGGCAGGCCAAGGCCTGTGCCCTCCGTGCGCGTCGTCATATAAGGTTCAAGCAAACGCTGCCGGTTTTCAGTTGGAAATCCGACGCCATTGTCGCTCACTTCAATCGAGACGACGCCTTCCGGTTGCTCATGCACATGCACCTTGATGCGACCGGGTTCTTTCGGCTCTTCGAGGGCGCCAGGACCTTCGAGCGCACCAAGACCTTCGGTCGCATTCTTGATGATGTTGGTGAGCGCCTGCGAAATCAGGCGCCGGTCGAACTTCGCACGCAGTGGTTCGTCGGGGATATCTTCTACAAATTCGACCTCAGGATGGCCGACCTTCATCAGGAACAAAACTTGTTTCGCCGTGACGGTGACATCCTCTTCTTCGAGTCGTGGTTTCGGCGTTCGTGCGAAGGACGAGAACTCATCGACCATGCGTTTGATGTCGTCGACCTGACGCACGATCGTGTCGGTGCATTGGTCGAAGATTTCGCGATCGACCGTAATCAGCTTGCCGTATTTGCGCTTGATGCGCTCGGCGGAAAGCTGAATTGGAGTCAGCGGATTCTTGATCTCATGCGCAATGCGTCGCGCCACGTCGGCCCAGGCGGATGTGCGCTGCGCGGAGACGAGATCGGTGATGTCGTCGAGCGTCACCACGTAGGATTGCTCGACATGCGATGACGGCTCGGTGGAGACGCGGATGTTGAAAATTCGTTCGCGCCCGTTGCGCAGCATCGTGATCTGGGCAGCTGTTGGTGCCAGCATCCGCTCCACTTCCGGGGGATGAACGAAGAAGATTGTCGTTGCTGTTGCCAGTCCCACAACAAACATGATGGAGACAAACAGGATGCAGGCAATTTTGAACCTGAGCGTTTTCATGCG
>JANXTB010000339.1 GCA_025356415.1 Hyphomicrobiales bacterium | reverse complement strand
CCGCCTCAGTCCCGAGCCCTTGCACAGCTGGCGCGCAGCGCTGGCGTTTGCCGCCTGCGCGCTTCCGGTGCTGATCGGTTTCGTGCTGCCGGCGTCTTATCTGATGGTCGAGGCCATCGCGCGCGTGCGCTTTGCAGGAATATCATCGAGCCTTGTGGCGCAGGCCGGAAACTCCATGCTGATCTCCGGCGTCGCGACGCTCATCACGCTCGCCCTCGGCCTCACGCTCGCCTTCACGGCGCGCGCGGTGCGCGGGCCGGTCGTGGCTTTCATCCTGCGCGTCGCGTCGTTGGGCTATGCGATTCCCGGCACGGTGCTGGCGCTGGGCCTGCTGGGCCCGATTGCGCTGATCGACGATCTCGCGTTTCACATCGGAGCGTTTTTCGGACGCAACACGGGGCTGATGATGTCGGCGAGCGGCGCCGCTCTGATCTATGCTTATGTCGCACGCTTTCTCACTATCTCCACCGGCAATGTCGAGAACGGCCTTCATCGCCTGTCTTCCTCGCTCGATCACGCCGCGCGCACATTGGGCGAGACGGCGGGCGGCGTTGCGTGGCGCATCCATCTGCCGCTGATCTCTCCCGCGCTGGCGTCGGCCGCGCTGCTGGTGTTTGTGGATTGCATGAAGGAGCTGCCCGCGACATTGCTGCTGCGTCCGCTGAATTTCGAAACGCTGGCCACGCATCTCTATGGCGAAGCGGCGCGCGGCACTTATGAGGACGGCGCACTGGCCGCGCTCGCCATTGTCGCCTTCGGCCTGCTGCCGATGATCCTGCTCGCGCGCTTCGGCCAAGGCGCCAGCGCGCTTGCGCAAGATGACCTGACCGCGAAAGCCGCCGCACATGCATGACGCCGCAAGTGATGAGATCCGCAGCCGCTGCAAGGGCTTTCTCGTGGTCGAGACCCTGCGCCACACCTATGGCGCGCTGACTGCGATCGACGACGTCTCGCTCGATGTCGCGCCCGGCGAAATCCTGTGTCTTCTCGGATCATCCGGTTGCGGCAAGACCACGCTGCTGCGGCTGCTGGCAGGCGTCGAACAGCCCTCAGGCGGACGCATTCTGCTCGATGGGCGCGAAGTCGCGGGTCCGAAGATTTTCGTGCCGCCGGAACAGCGCAACATCGGCCTTGTGTTTCAGGATTACGCGCTGTTTCCGCATATGAGCGTTCTCGACAATGTTTTGTTCGGCCTGCGTCACATGCCGCGCGCCAAGGCGCAGGACCTGGCGCGGCGCGGCCTCGCGCGCGTCGGGCTTGCGCATTACGCCGACAAATATCCGCAATTGCTTTCGGGCGGCGAACAGCAACGCGTTGCGCTGGCGCGCGCGCTCGCGCCGCGGCCGAGCCTGCTTCTGATGGACGAGCCGTTTTCGAATCTCGACCAGCGCCTGCGTGAGCAGGTTCGCGAGGAGACGGTGGCGCTGCTGCGTGAAGAAGGCATGTCAGCCATCGTCGTCACGCATGATCCCGAAGAGGCGATGCAAATTGCCGACCGCATCGCGCTGATGCGCAAGGGCGCGATTGTGCAATCTGGCGCAGCGGAAGATCTCTACTTCCGCCCGCAGAGCCTGTTCGCGGCGCGCTTCTTCTGCGACTTCAACGAAATAAACGCCATCGTCGACAACGGCCGCGTGACGACGCCGCTCGGGACGTTCGACGCGAGTGGCCTGCAAGATGGTCCGTGCATCGTCTGCATTCGCCCGCAGGCCTTGCAGTTCGATCCACCTGGCGGCGGCGCGACGCCGGCCACGATCACGGCGCGAAGGTTTCTTGGCCGCGTCGATCGCATCAAACTGCGCGTGGAGGGAATGGAGCACGAGCTCCACGCCCGCCTGCGCGACGCCCGCGCCTATCGCCCCGGGCAAGCAATCGTCCTCGGGGTCGACGCCAAGGACGTGGTCATCTTCCCGCAAGACACGAATCAGACACTGGCTTAGCTTGTGCACATTGATTCGGGTCAGATATTGCCGACAGGTTTAGGAGATATTGAGATGCGCTCTTCCACCAAGCTCATTTTTGCGCTTGCGCTGTCAGTCTCGGTTGCTGCCTTAGCCGCCGCGCAGGCTGCCGATATGGCGACGGCGAGGGCGGTCAAGCCCGCCCCGATGGTGGACGTCCCCGGCGGCGATATTTTCGGCTTCACCAGCGGCACGGATGTCGGCAAGCTTGGCGACCATGGCATCGCGCTTGAAAACAGCGGCGCTTATGGAAGTCGCGATGGCCGATATCGCGGCCTGTCGCAAAAGCTCGAACTCTCCGGCACGCTTGTCGAAAACTGGTCGTTCGCGGGTTCGGTGTTCGGCGCCTGGACGGACATTCGCAACAGTTCGGTTTTCGCTGACCGTACATCGTACGGCTTCGATGGCGCCTCGTTCGAAATCCGTCGCCGCCTGATCGAGCGCAGCGCGACCAATCGTTTCGCCGTGACGCTCGCTATCGAGCCGCGCTGGGCGCGCATCGACGGAAAAAGCGGCATGCAAGCGCCCGCTTTCGCCGCCGAAACCAAGCTGCAGGTCGATGCGCCAATCGTGAATGGCCTCTACTGGGCGGGCAACATCAATTACGCGGCAGGCCGCGCGCGCGATCCGTTGAACCTGACCTGGTCGAAATCTTCCGGCACGTCAGTGTCGAGCGCGTTGACTTATGAAGCGGTGAAGGACGAGTTCTTCATGGGCGTCGAAGTGCGCTATCAGCAGTCGTGGGACTCGGCTTTCTTTGGCCACCTCAACGGTCAGGCCGTTTTCCTGGGGCCGACCCTCGCGTGGAAGATGGACGAGAACGTCATGCTCAACGCGGTGCTGCTGCCGCAGATCGCCGGCAAGGCGCGCGGCGCGGCTAGCCCGCTCGATCTCGACAATTTCAATCGCGCAAATTATCGCGTGAAACTGGCTGTCGGTTTCTAGGGACCGATGCGAAGATGCGCGGCGGGGTTGATCCCGTCGCGTGATCCTGCATAGACCGGCGCAGCCATTGAGCCGCCGAGATCGATGCGCAGGCGTCCGCCAATCTTGACGCAACCCTCAGAGCCAATCACCGGGACAAAACCTTCGCCATAAAGCGCGCAACGCGACGCCGCATTCCTGGCATTTTGCTTCGGAGCTTCTGTCGCTGCGGGGACCCTGCCCGGACGCATAACGGGCTTGCGCCAGTCCGGCAGATCGTCGGCATATGAGGGAAGGGCGGCGCCGACGCCGACAAGCGCGGCCAACAGGGCGACGGCAAGCGGCGGGCATCTGGATTCGAGCGTGTGTGCGGCTTTGGGCTGCATCTTGTCCTGTCGGCGCGATTTCGAATCAGGCCGTGTGAACGACACGGCAAATCGAAACATGACGGCAGATGATGGCAGGATCGTGGAGCTTTCAGCCCGCCCAATCGCCATGCACAGATTGCACAAGCGCAAGCGCGGCCACGCCCGCCGTATCGCCACGCAGAATGCGGGGCCCGAGTGACAGGCGCGTGACGTTCGGCAGTCGCAACATCGTCTCCCGCTCCAGCGGATCGAAGCCGCCCTCGGGGCCGATGATGATGGCGAGAGGCCCGCGCGGAACGTCGCGCAGAGTCGCGATCGGATCTTTGAGCGGCGCATCCTCGTCGCAAAAGATCAGCCGCCGGTCGCCGGGCCATTGCAGCATCAGCCGGTCGAATTTCACGTCGTCGTCGACGCGCGGGAGAGTGAGGATGCCGCATTGCTCGGCGGCCTCGATCACATTGGCGCGCATGCGTTCCAGATTGACGCGAGTCGATTGCGTGCGCCGCGTGATCACCGGAACCAGCGCGGAGGCGCCCATCTCGACGGCTTTCTGCACCATGTAATCAAGCCGCGCATGTTTCAGCGGCGCGAACAGGTAATGCAGGTCGGCTGGAGTCGTCTGCGGGCGCGTCTGCTCCTGCGCCTGCAGCACGACGGCTTTGCGCGAGAGCGCTTTCAGCCGCATGCGCCACTCGCCATCTCGCCCGTTGAAGGCGAGGATGTCGGCGCCATCAGTCAGCCGCAAAACGTTGAGCAAATAATTCGACTGGTCGCGATCCGGCGTCGTTTCCACGCCCGCGCCGAGGTCGGCATCGATATAAAGGCGCGGGGCCGAAAAATCGTAGAGGGACAAGGTGACACCCGCGGCTGTTTCGAGCCAGAATTAGACGAGGCGGCAGGGAAGCGCCAGCCCTGGGGCGGCGGGACCTCACGAGCCAAAGCGGGGACATTGTCTTGTCACGCGCCTCGGCCTATGTAGGCCAACGGACCGCAGCGCGGGCCGGGCGTAGAGGATATCAGGAACAAGAAATGGCGCGCGATGTGACCGATACGACGCCCGTGGCGTCGCGTGACGAGCTCGTCGCCTGGCTGGACGCCGGCAGCAAGGCGCCAGACACGTTCCGCATAGGCACCGAACACGAGAAATTTCCCTTCTACCTGAGCGATCTCGCGCCCGTTCCCTATGAGGGCCGCCCGGGGCAGGGCGGCATCCGCGCGCTGCTCGAGGGCCTGCAGGACGCCTCCCGCTGGGAGCCGATCCATGATGGCGAGGCGCTGATCGGCTTGTTCGACGAGACGGGCGGCGGCGCCATTTCGCTGGAGCCGGGCGGGCAGTTCGAACTGTCGGGCGCGCCGCTCGAAACCGTGCACCAGACGCGCGCTGAACTCGACGGCCATCTTGAAGCCGCCAATGCGGTGGCGGCGCGACACGGCATCGGCTTTCTGTCGCTGGGCATGAGTCCCTTGTGGTCGCTGGCGCAGACGCCCGTCATGCCCAAGAGTCGTTACAAGATCATGACCGGCTACATGCCGAAGGTCGGCACGCGCGGCCTCGACATGATGTACCGCACCTGCACCGTGCAGGTGAATCTCGACTTCGCTTCCGAAGCCGACATGGTGAAAAAAATGCGCGTGTCGCTGGCGCTGCAGCCGCTCGCCACAGCGCTTTTCGCCAACTCGCCCTTCACCGACGGCGAGCCCAA
>JANXTB010000325.1 GCA_025356415.1 Hyphomicrobiales bacterium | reverse complement strand
GCTACGCGGGCGAGGACGCCGCGCGCAAATTGCAGCGCATCGAAAAGGCGCTGGTGCGCGTCGATGCCTTGGTCGTCAGCGATCCGCATGCGGTGGCGTGGGCCTTCAACATTCGCGGGCAGGATGTCTCGCATACGCCGCTGCCGCTCGCCTTCGCGCTGATCGCCAAGGGCGCGAAGCCCGTGCTTTATGTTGATGCGCTGAAGCTCGATGCGAACGTGCGCGCCGCGCTGGAGGCTTTGTGCGTCATCGCCGAGCCCGCGCAACTGCTGGCCGACCTGAAGCGTATGGGCGAGGAGGGCTCCACTGTGCGCTTCGACGCCGCCACTTCTGCCGCGAAACTCGTGCAGGCGCTGGAGGGCGCGGGCGGCAAGGCGGAGGTCGGCCCCGATCCGATCGCGCTGATGAAAGCCTGCAAGAACGCCGCCGAGATTCGCGGAGCCCGCGCCGCGCATCTGCGCGATGGCGCCGCCATGGCGCGCTTTCTCGCGTGGTTCGCAACCGCCTCGAAAGGCGGCAAGCTCACCGAAATTGCTGCGGCGCAGGCGTTGGAGACCTTCCGCCGGGAGACCGGCAAGCTGAAGGATGTGTCGTTCCCCTCGATCTCGGGCGCGGGGCCGAATGGCGCCATCGTGCATTACCGCGTGACGGAGGCCACCAATCGCGTGATCGGGAAGGGGCTCTACCTCATCGATTCCGGCGCGCAATACGAGGACGGCACGACGGACATCACGCGCACGCTGAGCGTCGGCAAGCCCAGCGCGGAGATGCGCGATCGTTTTACGCGCGTGCTGAAGGGCCATATCGCCATCGCGCGCGCGGTGTTTCCGAAAGGCGCGTCGGGCGCGCAGCTCGATGCGCTGGCGCGATTGCCCTTGTGGGAAGCGGGACTCGATTTCGACCATGGCACGGGGCATGGCGTTGGCTCGTATCTCTCGGTGCACGAGGGGCCGCAGCGGATTTCGAAAGTGAGCTCGGTGGCGCTGGAGCCGGGGATGATCTTGTCGAACGAGCCGGGCTATTACAAAGCTGGCGCTTACGGCATCCGTATTGAAAACCTGATCGTCGTGAAGAAGGCTGATGTTGTTGGCGCCGAACGCGACATGCTTGATTTCGAAACGCTGACGCTGGCGCCGATCGATCTGGCGCTGGTGGATGTGAAGTTGCTGAGTGCGGCTGAACGCGCGTGGCTCAACACGTATCATGCGCGCGTGCGTGCGGAATTGTCGCCGCTGGTCGATGCAAAGACGAAGAGCTGGTTGAAAGAAGCGACGAAGAAAATCTGACAGAACGCGTGCACCCCTCTCCCGCGCTGGCGGGAGAGGGTGGCTGCCGAAGGCAGACGGGTGAGGGCGCCCGGGCCGCTGCAATATCGAAGAAAATCCTTCTGTTGAAGCGCCCTCATCCGTCACGCTTCGCGTGCCACCTTCTCCCGCCAGCGCGGGAGAAGGGCGCCCCTGCTGCTACCCGCCCACGCGCGACAGCCATTCGTCTTCGGTGATCACCTCGATCCCGAGCTCTTCGGCTTTGGTCAGCTTCGAACCCGCGCCTGGTCCCGCCACCACGAGGTCCGTCTTCTTCGATACCGAGCCGGAGACTTTCGCTCCCAGTCTCTCGGCTTGCGCCTTGGCTTCATCACGCGTCATGCGCTCAAGCGCGCCGGTGAAGACGATGGTCTTTCCCGCGACAGGCGTCGATGTCTGCACCTCTTCCATCGGCTCCGGCGTAACTTCTTTCAGCAGCGCGTCGAGCGCATCTTCATTGTGCTGTTCGGCGAAGAATTCCGTCACCGCTTCGGCCACCACATCACCCACGCCTTCAATCGCATTGAGTTCCGCGCGCGCTTCCGACTCCGGGTCGAGCGCCGCGCGTCCCACTTCGCGCAAGGCTTCGAACGTGCCGAAGTGGCGCGCGAGGCGGCGTGCGTTGGTTTCGCCGACGTGGCGAATGCCGAGCGCGAAGATGAAGCGGTTGATGGCGATGTTGCGACGCGCGTTGATTGCCGCGAACAGATTGCGCACGGAAGTTTCGCCAAAGCCCTCGCGGTCCTTCAGCTTCTTCACCGCGCGTTTGTCGCGTTCTTCAAGCGTAAAAATATCGGCGGGCGACATGATGAGCCCTTCCGTGTGGAAGAGCTCGATCTGCCTGTCGCCCAGCCCTTCGATGTCGAGCGCATTGCGCGAGCAGAAATGTTTCAGTCGCTCCACCGCCTGCGCCGGGCAGACGAGCCCGCCGGTGCAGCGGCGCACGACGTCCATTTCGCCCTTGGCGTCGATCTCGCGCAGCGCCGCAGAGCCGCAGGCCGGGCAGATATGCGGGAATTCGTACGGCTTGGCGTGTTTCGGCCTTTTCTCGAGCACAGGGCCGAGCACCTGCGGGATCACATCGCCGGCGCGCTGCACGATCACCGTGTCGCCGATGCGCACATCCTTGCGGCCGATCTCGTCTTCATTGTGCAGCGTTGCATTGGAGACGACGACGCCGCCGACATTCACGGGTTCGAGTTTCGCGACAGGCGTCAGCGAGCCGGTGCGGCCGACCTGGATTTCAATATCGCGCAGAATCGTCGTGGCTTTTTCAGCCGCGAATTTATGCGCAGTCGCCCAACGCGGCGCGCGCGAGACGAAGCCGAGACGGCGCTGGTAATCGAGATCGTCAACCTTGTAGACGACGCCGTCGATGTCATAGGGCAGCGTCGCGCGCGCATCCTCGATCGCGCGCCAATGCGCGAGCAAGTCGGCCGCCGAGTGGCAGAGTTTCGTCAGCGGATTGGTCTTGAAACCATAAGACGCGAAAGTCTTGATCATGCCGTGCTGCGTTGGCGCCGGCGTCTCTGCTATGTCGCCCCACGCATAGGCGAAGAAATGCAGCGGGCGTTGCGCGGTGATCGCGGGATCGAGCTGGCGCAGGCTGCCGGCGGCTGAATTGCGCGGATTGGCGAAGGGCGGTTTTCCGGCTTGCGCCTGCCGCTCGTTCAAAGCGGCGAAGTCGGATTTCGTCATGTAGATCTCGCCGCGCACTTCGCAGATTTCCGGCGGATGTCCTGCGAGACGATGCGGGATTTCCTTGATGGTCCTCACATTGGCCGTGACGTCTTCGCCCTCGAAACCGTCGCCGCGCGTGGCGGCCTGCGCGAGTTCGCCCTTCACATAACGCAAGCTACAGGAGAGGCCGTCGATCTTGGGCTCTGCGGTGATCACCAACGGCGCGCCTTCCGCAAGTCCCAGAAAGCGGCGCACGCGCGCCACGAATTCCTCAGCCTCTTCGGGCTGGAAGATGTTGCCGAGCGACAGCATAGGCACGGCGTGGCGCACCTTGGCGAATTTCTCCGCTGGCGCTGCGCCCACCCGGCGCGCGGGGCTGCCATCCGCCAATTCCGGAAAGCGCGCCTCCAGCCGCTCGAGCTGGCGGCGAAGCGCGTCATAGTCCGCGTCGGAAATCGTCGGCGCGTCCTGCTGGTGGTAGGCGATGTCATGCGCCGCGACTTTTGCGGCGAGACGCTCATGCTCGGCGCGGGCCTCGTTGAGGCGGGCGGCGCGGCGAATCTGGTCGGGGCTCTGGCTCGTCATGGTTGCAGATGTAGCGCAGCGGTCTCGTGCTTTGAAGGGATGGCTGCGCTTTGGTCACCTGCAATAGAAAAATGGGTTATATTGGAACCAGGCCGCCGCGGCCTTTCTGGAGGGGTTCGAAGCGTTTTGCGTGATCTTTTGACCATAGTTGCGTCCATCGTCATCCTGGTGCTGACCGTGGCCCTTGTCGGGCCGTGGTTCGTGAACTGGACGGCGCAGCGCGGCTGGGTCGAATCGGAGCTGTCGCGGATCGTCGGCGCCAAGGTGCGGGTCAGCGGCGACATCGACCTTAAGCTCCTGCCGATTCCCCGCCTTGAACTGCAGGGCGTGCGGCTGGCGAGTTCGCGTGAGGACGGCCCGTCGCTCGAGGTCGCCAGCGTCAAGCTGGAACTCGCCGCCGCCTCGCTCCTGCGCGGCGAATTGCGTTTCACCGACGCCGATCTGGAGCGCCCGCAGCTCACCGTGTCGCGGCTGGAGGACGGTGCCATCGTGCTGCCGCGCATGCCGAATTTCGCGCCGTCTGGCGTGCAGATCGAGCGGCTGGGCATGCGTGACGCATCGATCGCGTTCCGCGCGCCGGGCAAACCGCCGACCGTTATCGGCTTGCTCGATTTCACCGGCGAGGCGTCGTCGCTCGTCGGGCCATTCAAGGGATCGGGCCAGCTGCGCCTCGGCGCGGATCCGGTCAAATATCGCTTCACCACCGGCCAGATCGAAGGCGACCGGATGCGCGTGAAGATCATCGTGGACGAAAGCGCCTACGCGCCGCGCGCCGATCTTGAAGGCGCGCTGTCGTTTGTCGCCAGCGGGTCAGGGTCGCTGCCGGCCTTCGAGGGCGCGTCCGCCTTCTCGGCGACGAATATCATCGCCGGCTCGCCCGTGCCCTGGCGCCTCGCCGGGGCGCTCAAGGCCGACGCCACACGCGCCGTGCTCGAGCCCGCGGAATTGCGGGCGGGCGAAGAAGAGCGCGGGATGTCGGCAACGGGCGCTGTCTCGCTGGCGTTCGCCCCTGCCTTGAAGCTCGATGCGCAGCTCGTGGCGCGCCAGCTCGATTTGGACAAATTGCTTGCAGGCGGCAAGAACGCCGCCCCTGCGGGGCAGCGCGTCGTGACGCTGCTCGCAGGCGCGCTCGCCGATGCGTCGGCGTCGGAACGACTGCCGTTTCCGCTCAACGTGTCGCTCACTTCGCCGACGGCGACACTGGCCGGTGAATCGCTCACCGATCTGCGTGGCGAGCTCGCGCTGGCGGCGGGGCAGGCGCCTAAGTTGAAATTGGCGCTGGGCGGTCCAGCTCGGTCGTTCCTGAAAATGGATGGCGCTGTCGAGACGGGCGCCGCGGCGGCGTTTCGCGGACGCCTCGATGTCTCGACGCGTGATGTGTCGCGTCTGTCCGATTGGCTCGCGCTGAGCATGCCGGAAGACGCCAGGCGTCTGCGCGATCTGCCGTTCCGCTCGATCGATCTTGCGGGCGACGTCGAGATTTCCGCCGCTGGCGCGCTCGGCCGCAAGCTCGCGCTGCGGCTCGACCGTTCCGAACTTGCCGGCACGATGGCCTTCACGCGCGCCGCCGGGCAGGAGCCCGCAAGATTGTTTGCGGATCTGACGTCGGATGCGCTCGATCTCGATGGCTTGCCGGAAC
>JANXTB010000304.1 GCA_025356415.1 Hyphomicrobiales bacterium | reverse complement strand
GCCGCGGCGCGCAAGCCCGCGCCGCGCGCCCCGGTGAACGCGCCCGACTCGACCCTCTATTGAGGCGTCAGCTCCGTGACACCGTCAGGGCGAGCTTCGGCGGCTTGTTGAGAGTCTGGAAGATCACGCAATAGCGCTCGGTCAGCTTGATCAGAGAGGCGATCTGCTCGTCCGAGGCGTCCGTGTCGAGGTCGAAGCTCAGGCGGATTTCACGGAAGCCCACCGGGGCCTCCTTGTCGACGCCCAGCGTGCCGCGGAAATCGAGGTCGCCTTCGGCCTTCACCGTGCCGCTCTTCAGCGGAATGTCGAGCGCGGTCGCGACCGCTTTCAACGTCACGCCCGCGCAGGCGACGAGCGCCTCCAGCAGCATGTCGCCCGAGCACAATTCAGCGCCCGAACCGCCGGTCGCCGGATGCAGGCCGGCGATCGCCAGCGCGCGGCCCGTCTCGACCTTGCAGGCGATCTTGCTCTCGTCGAGCGTGCCGTGCGCCTTCAGCGTGATGACGGCGGCGTTCGGGTCGCTCTTGTACTTGTCCTTGTAGGGGGCCTGCATGGCGCGCAGTGCGTTGGCGTCCATCGTCGTCTCTCCTGTGTTTTAAAAACTACCGCCAGCGGAGGGCTGCGTCGCCCGGCCGGCTTTCGCGGGTGAGGGCTGGCTCAGCGAACCGTCAAGCGCATTCATGACGACGCGCTTGGCTTCGGCGAATTCGGGTGAAAGCCGGTCGCGCGGACGCGGCAGCTCGATGGGAATATCCGCGAAGATGCGACCGGGCCTCGGCTGCAGCACGATGGCGCGGTCGGCGAGCAGAACCGCCTCTTCGACATCATGTGTCACCAGCACCATGGTCGGGCGATGCGCATCCCAAAGACCGAGCAGATGATCCTGCAACGAGGCGCGGGTCAGCGCGTCGAGAGCGGAGAAAGGTTCGTCCAGCAGAAGGGCTTTTGGCTGCGCGACAAGCGCGCGCACAATCGATACGCGCTGCGCCTGGCCGCCCGACAATTCACGCGGCCAGCGCTGGCCGTAGCCGGAAAGTCCGACGCGCAGCAGCGCTTCGTCCACGCGCTTGTCGCGTTGGGCTTTGGGCAAATGATCAAGCCCGAAGGCGATGTTCTCCGAGACCGTCAGCCATGGCAACAGGCGCGCTTCCTGGAAGACGATGCCGACCGCCGGATGAGGCGCCTCGATCACATCGCCATCGAGCGAGACGGCGCCGCGCGAGGGGCGCTCCAGTCCGCTGATCATGCGCAGCAACGTCGTCTTGCCGCAGCCCGAGCCGCCGACGAGCGCGACGATTTCACCCTCGTTGACGTCGAGTTCGATGCGCTCCAGCGCATGCGTGCCGTTCGGATATGTCTTGCAGATCTGGTCGATCTTCAGCATCGGATCACGCGCCCCTCTGGTGCGTGTCCTGCCAGGACAGGAAGGGCTTGCTGGCGATGACGATGAGCCAGTCGCCGAGCTTGCCGATCACCGCGAAGGCGATGATGGCCGCAAGGATCTGATCGGGCTTGCCGAGTTGCTGACCATCGAGCAGCAGATAGCCGAGGCCTTCCGACGCGCCCATCAATTCGGCCGCAACGACGAACATGAAACCGAGGCCCAGCCCCGAGCGAATGGCGATGATGGAATCCGGCAGGATGGCGGGCAGCAGCACGCGCCGCGCCAAAGCCGAACGCGACAGGCGAAACACGCGGCCGACTTCGACGATCTTGCGATCGACATTGGCGATGGCGCCCATGACGCCGAGATAGACCGGAAAGAACACGCCGACAGCGATCAAAGCAATTTTCGAACCCTCGAAAATGCCGAGCCAGAGAATGAACAGCGGCACCCACGCAAGCGAGGGAATGGCGCGAAGCGCCTGCAGCGTCGGATCGAGAAAGCGCCGCGCGGCAGCTGACGAACCGGTGACGGCGCCAAGCGCCATGCCGACAGCCGAGCCGATGCCGAAGCCGATCAGCACGCGCAGTGATGTCGCGATGACATGCGTCGCGAGTTCGCCGGTGACGGCCATTTCCCAAAGGGTCGCGATGATGCGGCTCGGCGGCGGCAGGAGGCGCGCCTGCACGAGGCCGAGCCGGAAAGCAGCCTCGTAGAGGAGGGCCGTCGCGAGCGGCAGGATCAGCCCGACCGTGAAGGCGGAGCTGAACACAGCAAAGCGCGCGCCGGTTGGGCGCGCGGATGCAGTGGTCTCGCGGTCGAGCGTACCGGCCTCGCTCATCATGTCTCCGGGGCTGCGGGCGCCCGGCGGTCAGGCCGCCGGGAAAACGCTTCTAGCCTTACTTGCCCGCAGGCGCAAAGCTCGTATCGATCAAAGCGGTCGTGACGGCTTTCACGTCGACGTCCGCTTTCACGACGCCGGCCTTCTGCAGGGCAAGGCCAGCTTCGAGGATCGTCTGCGTGGTGGCAGGCGTCAGGCCAGCATTGGTGAGGTCGGTGCGCTCGAGCTGGCGGGCGATGACGGCGTCGGGCAGCTTCGTCTCGGCGACGAGCGCCTTCTTCAGCGCGTCCTGGTTGGAGCGCGCCCAGACGCGAGCTTCCTCATAGACCTTCAGCACGCGCTTCACGAGGGCGGGGTTCTTGGCGGCGAATTCCTCGCGCGCGTCGAGGGTGCCCCAGGTGTTGTCCTCGGCCTTGCGGTAGAGCAGCTTGGCGCCGTCCTCGATTTCGGCCTGCGCCATGATCGGGTCGAGACCGGCCCATGCATCGACGTCGCCGCGCACCAGCGCTGTCTTGCCGTCGGCGTGCTGCAGCAGGACGAGCTTCACGTCCTTCTCGGTCAGACCCGCCTTGTCGAGCGCGCGGACGAGGAAGATGTGCGGATCGGTGCCGCGCGTGACGGCGATCTTCTGGCCTTTGAGGTCTTCGACCTTGGTGATCTTGGAGTCTTTACCCACAACCAGCGCGGTCCATTCCGGACGCGAGAACACGCCCACAGCCTTCACCGGATTGCCGTTGATGCGGGCGACCAGCGCGGCGGCGCCGGCGGTCGAGCCGATGTCGAGCGAGCCCGCGTTGAGGAATTCGAGCGCCTTGTTGGAGCCAGCCGAGAGCACCCAGCGAATGGCGATCTTGTCGGCGGCGAATTCTTTCTCGAGAAGCTTCTGCTCCTTGATGACCAGCGACAGCGGATTGTAGGTGGCGTAATCGATGCGGATCTCGCTCACCTGCGCGAAGGCAGGGGTGGCGGCGGAGACAGCGAGCGCGAGGCTGGCGGTCAAGGTCTGGCGGCGCGTGAAGGCGAACATGGGGCTGGCTCCCGGAGACGAAACAAGCCCTGCTTCAGGCGGGCCGTGTTTCTTTTCTAGGACAGATCGTTCGTTATGTCAAACAGCCCGCGTGAAGATGTGGAATGAAATATAACACATTTTACATATGTATTATAACTCGCCGCACTGCCCCGCTTCCCAACCAATAATCGCCTGCTTGCGCACCACGCCCCAATGATAACCGGTAAGCGCGCCCGTGCGGCCGAGCACCCTGTGGCACGGCACGACAAAGGAAATCGGGTTGCGCCCCACCGCCGCCCCAACGGCGCGCGCCGCTCCGGGCCGGCCGATCTCGCTGGCGACATCGGAGTAGGTGGTAGCTCCCCCGAGCGGCACTTTCAGCAGCGCCCGCCAAACCTGCACTTCGAAATCCGATCCGATCAGCACGATCCGCAACGGCTGGTCGGGGCGCCAATGCGCGGGGTCGAAGGCGCGGCGCACGTAGGGCGCGGTCGCCGCCGCGTCTTCGCGAAACGCCGCCTTCGGCCAGCGTCGCTGCATGTCGGCGAGCGCGGCCTCGCGGCCCGCTTCATCGACAAAGCCCATGCCGGCAAGCCCGCGCGGCGCGACCACGGCGATCGCCTCGCCAAACGGTGACGGATGGAAGCCATAGGCGAAAGCGAGCCCTGCGCCGCCCGCCTTGAATTCGCCGGGCGTCATCATGTCCTGCGTGACGAAAAGATCATGCAGCCGCGCCGGGCCGGATAATCCCAATTCAAGCGAGGCGTCGAGCAGCGAGGCGTTGTCGCGCAGCAGGCGCCGCGCATGGTCGATGGTCACGGCTTGCAGGAAAGCCTTGGGGGTCAGGCCCGCCCAGCGCTGAAACAGATGATGCAGATGCGAGGGCGACAGCCCGACATGCGCGGCGACCTCGTCCACGTGCGGCTGGCGCTTGGCCTGCGCGCCGATGAATTCCAGCGCGGCGCGGATGCGGGCG
>JANXTB010000283.1 GCA_025356415.1 Hyphomicrobiales bacterium | reverse complement strand
CAGGGGTTTACCGCCGAGCTTCGCTCCCTCGCGCATGGGCTCGATGAAGAGCGCGGGCGACGTTTCCAGCGCGGCTGCGCGGCCGATCTTGGCGACAGTGCGTGCCGCGTCGATCTCACCTTGCCGGCGTTTCGCGTGGTGACGCGGATTTCAGCGTCACCATCGCTCGGCGCTTGCGTTGTTCCGGCGGGCGGATTTTCGAGCGGCTGGTTCACCGGTGGCGTGCTCACCGTGCGCGGCGGCGCCAATGCCGGGGCGAAACTCTCGATCAAGACGCATCGCGTCAGCGGGGCTCAGGCGCAGATTGTTTTCTGGACGCCGCCGGCCGCGATGTTCGCGGTGGGTGACGAGGTGGAGCTTGTGGCGGGTTGCGACAAATCCTTCACCATGTGCGGCGTCAAATTCGCAAATCGCCCAAATTTCCAAGGCTTTCCGCATATCCCCGGAAATGACGCCCTTCTGCGTTACGCGACCTCCAAAGATACGGGGCTCGATGGCGGGAGCCTGTTACGATGACGCGACGTGACGAGATTGTCGCCGCCGCGCGATCGTGGATCGGCACGCCGTATCGCCATCAAGCATCTTTGCGGGGCGTCGGTTGCGATTGCCTTGGCCTGGTGCGCGGCGTGTGGCGTGAGGTGATCGGGCGCGAGCCCGAATCGCCGC
This sequence comes from Hyphomicrobiales bacterium, assembly GCA_025356415.1. GTDB lineage: Bacteria > Pseudomonadota > Alphaproteobacteria > Rhizobiales > Beijerinckiaceae > Terripilifer. The sequence goes on along the minus strand of JANXTB010000283.1, from coordinate 8,762 downwards.
CGCCCTATTCGCCGGACTGGGCGGAAGCGAGCGCCGATGAGGCGTTGCTGCAAGCAGCGCTGCGCTGGTTCACGCCTGTCGCGGATGTGTCGCCCGGCGATCTGATTGCCTTTCGCTGGCGCGACGGGTCGCCGGCCAAACATCTCGGTCTCGCGACATCCGCAACGACGATGATTCACGCGCATGACGGCGCCTGCGTTTGCGAAGCGCATATCGGCGCTGGCTGGCGACGCCGCATTGCCGGCGTCTTCGCCTTTCCGGGCGTCTGAAACTTTTTGGAGCGATCATGGCGCAGCTGCTCATCAACACGGCCCTTGGCTCGATCGGCGCCTCCATGGGCGGGCCTTTCGGATCCATTGCATCGTCGCTTGCGACGCAGGCGGCGAATGGAACATTGTTCGGCGCCACGCGCGTCGTCGAAGGACCGCGTCTCGCCAATCTCAACATGCTCGCCTCGACTGAGGGCGCGCCGATCCCGCGTGTTTACGGACGCGTGCGGATCGGCGGGCAGCTGATCTGGGCGACCCGCTTCATCGAGACAGCGTCGACCGTGCGCAGCGGATCGAGTGGCGGAAAATCCGTTCGCAGTTTGACGAGCAGCCTTGGGAGCGGCTCATCGACCGACACGATCACCTATGCTTACGCGGCGAATTTCGCGGTCGGCCTGTGCGAAGGCGAGATCGCTTTCGTGCGGCGCATCTGGGCTGACGGCAAGGAGATCGACCGCACGACTTTCCTGCATCGCGTTCATCGCGGCGCGACGGATCAGCAACCCGATCCGCTGATCGTCGCCAAGGAAGGCGCCGAGAATGCGCCAGCCTATCGCGGGCTCGCCTATATTGTTTTCGAGGCTTTTCCGCTGGCCGATTACGGTAATCGCATTCCGCAGCTGACCTTCGAAATCGTCAAGCCCGTGCATGGGCTTTGCGACATGGTGCGCGCCGTCGATCTCATTCCGGGCTCGTCGGAATATGCCTATTCGGTTCCGGCGCTGATGCAGAGCAGCCAAGGCGTGTCCGTTTCCGAGAACCGCCATCAGCTGGCGGGCGCGAGCGACTGGACGCTGTCTCTCGATGCGTTGCAGGCTCTTTGTCCTAATTTGAAACGCGTCGCGCTGGTTGTGTCCTGGTTTGGCGACGACATGCGCGCGGGCGCGTGCCGCATCGCGCCGCGCGTCGAGACGCGCGTGAAGCCGATCAGCGGACAGGCGTGGTCTTGCGCGGGATTGACGCGCGATACCGCGCACCTCGTCTCGCAAATCGACGACAAGCCGGCGCTTGGCGGCACGCCTGCTGATGAGAGTGTGAGAAGCGCGCTGGCGGATTTGCGCGCGCGCGGGCTCGCCGTTCTTTTCTATCCTTTCGTGATGATGGATGTGCCTTTCGGCAATCTCTTGCTTGACCCGGGGACGGGCGCCACGGGACAGAAGGCTTTCGGTTGGCGTGGCGATATCTGGCCGGCGGCAGGCGATGGAACGCAAGCGGCGGCTGGTGAGATTGCAGCCTTTTTCGCCAGCGATAATTACCGGCGCTTTATCCTGTATTATGCGCAAGTGTGCGCGCAAGCTGGCGGCGTCGAAGGCTTTCTCGTTGGCTCTGAACTTCGCGGATTGACGCGCGTGCGCGGCGCCGATGGCGGCTTCCCCGCTGTCGCCGCGCTGGCGCGGCTCGCGGTGGATGTGAAGGCGTTGCTTGGCGCCGCCACGAAAGTTTCTTACGCGGCGGACTGGAGCGAATACGGCGGGCTTTCGCGCGGCGCCGAGCTGCGGTTTCCGCTGGATGATCTCTGGGCCTCTCCGGCCGTGGATTTCATCGGCATCGACGCTTATTTTCCGATGGCCGATTGGCGTCAGGGCGAAGATCATCTCGATGCGCAACAGGCGCGCTCGATGCATGATCGTGACGCCTTGCGCGCGGGTGTCGCGGGCGGAGAGGACTTCGACTGGTATTACGCCAGCGAGGCAGCCCGAGATGCGCAGCAGCGCACGACCATTAGCGATGTCGCTTATGATAAGCCGTGGGTGTTTCGCGCCAAGGATCTCGTGAACTGGTGGTCGCAGCCGCATGTCGAGCGCAGCAACGGCGTCGAGACGCGGCAGACGAATTGGGTTCCGCAATCCAAGCCCATTTGGTTTGTCGAAGTGGGCTGTCCCGCCATCGACTGCGGCGCGAATGCGCCCAATGTGTTTCCAGATGCGAAGCTTACGACGCAGACGCTGCCGCCATTCTCGTCAGGCGTACGCGATGACCTGATGCAGATCCGCGCGCTGGAAGCCATGATCTCGCGTTTCGACCCGCGCTGCGCGGGTTTTCAGGAAGCCTTCAACCCTGTCGCCAGCAATGGCATGCGCATGGTCGATGCGGATCATATTTATATATGGGCCTATGATGCGCGGCCGTTTCCGGCGTTTCCGAGCCTTTCGAGCACCTGGAGCGATGCGTCGTCGTGGGATCACGGACATTGGCTGAACGGGCGGCTCGAAGCCGCGCCCCTCGACCGGCTGGTGTGTGAGCTTGTTGCCGACATGGCCGGCATGTCGATTGCGCCGCCGCCGCTCGATTCCATTGTCGATGGCTATATCGTCGACCGCCCGCTGTCGGCGCGCGGCGTGCTCGAGCCCCTTTGTGCTCTGTTCGGGTTTGACGCGGTTGTGTCGTCCGGCGCGGTGCGGTTTCAGGAGCGACGGCGCGGACAGCCGGTGCGGTTGACGCAGGATGACCTCGCGCCTTTGCCTGAAGGCATGCTGGTTCAAGCGTCGCGTATCGACGGCAGTCGCCTGCCGCATGAAATCAGCCTCGCGTTCACCGAATCCGAGTGGGACTACCGGCCCGCCAGCGTGCTGTCGCGCCGCGTGCCGGGCGCAACCAGGCGCCATGCAGAAGGTGAAGTCGCGCTGATGGCGCCAGCATGCGTCGCCCAGCGCGCCGCCGACATCTGGCTGCAGGACCTGTGGATCGCGCGCGAGACAGCAGAGGCGATTCTGCGCCCCGGACTTGCGGCGCTGGAGCCCGGCGATCTTGTGCTGTTGCCGGTGGGAGAGGGTGAGCGGCTGTATCGCATCACGCGCGCCACGGGCCTTTTTACGCGGCGGATCATGTGCCGCGCCGTCGACCTCTCCATTCACGATGCGCCTGCGTACGCCAGCGTGCGCGACTCCATCGCGCCGCCGTCGCTGCCGGGTCCGCCGCGTGTCGAATTGCTCGATCTCGCGATCGCGCGCGGGGATCCGCCCGCGTTGCAGTATCTCGCGGCCTTCGCCGATCCCTGGCCGGGGCCGCTCGCGCTTTATGTGTCGTCGGGCGCCGGTTTTGATTTCGCCAGCACGATTTCGCGTTCGGCAATCCTGGGCGAAACGCTCGATCCCTTGCATGCGGGACCATTGGCGCGTTTCGATCGCGCAAATGCCGTGCGTGTGCGCATGCGCGGCGGGGCGTTGTCGTCGGTTGCGGATGCCGATGTGCTGGCTGGGCGCAATACGCTTGCGGTGCGCGGGCCGGATGGCGCTTGGGAAATTCTCGGCTTTGCGAATGCTGAGCTGGTCGGCGCGAACGTCTGGCGTCTTTCGCGGCTGATGCGCGGGCAGGGCGGCGAGGACACGCTCGCCGCGCGGGACGTCCCCGCCGGCGCGCTTGTCGTTCTGCTCGATGACGCAATCACGCCGCTGGGCGCGGGGCAGGGCGCTCTTGGATTGACGCGAACTTATTGCGTCGGCCCTGCGGCGCTGGATTATGCCGATCCGTCCTATGTGCGCGTGACCGGCGCGCCGGGCCCGCTCGCCTTGCGGCCCTATGCGCCTGTACGCGCAAGGGCGCGCCGCGTGGCGGGCGGCGTCGCGATTTCCTTTATCCGTCGCGGGCGGATCGACGCTGACAATTGGGAAGGCGTCGAGATCCCGCTGGGGGAGAGCGCTGAAACATATGTCGTCGAGATCCTGTCCGGCGCAATTGTGAAGTGTTCGATCACCTGTTCCGCGACATCGCTGGTTTACGCCAATGCTGATGAAGCCGCCGACTTTGGCGCGCCTCAAACAAGTCTCCGCCTGCGCATCGCGCAAGTGAGCGCCTCCGTGGGGCGCGGTTTCGCGCCGCAGGCGGATGTTCCGATCCTCTGATCCCTGAAGGCTCATCATGTCAGACACGACACGGCTTGCACTGCCGCGGCTCGACGCCGCGCAGGCGCAGAAACACGTCACGCATAATGAAGCGCTCGGCTTGCTCGATGCGCTTGTCCAGCTGTCCGTCGCCGCCCGCAATGTCGTGGCGCCGCCGGCTGCGCCAGTTGAAGGCGCGCGATATCTTCTGAGCGGCGCTCCAACGGGCGATTTCGCCGGCAATGCCTGCAAGGTCGCGGCTTTCGATGATGGCGCGTGGCGGCTCTTTGCGCCACGCAAGGGGTGGCGCGCTTTTGTTGAGAGCGAAAACCGGATCGTCGTTTTCGACGGCGCCGCATGGCAGTCGCTCGCGGTCGACCTTACGGAGGCGCAGAACTTGCGCCTGCTTGGCGTGGGCGCAACGGCGGACGCGACCAATCCGCTTCTGGCGAAATTGAACGGTGCTGCTTTCACCGCGCTGCGCGCGACGGAGGGCGGCTCCGGCGATCTCCGCGTGAAGCTGGACAAGGAGCAGGCGAGTGCGACGGCGTCGCAGATTTACCAGACGAACTGGTCGGGCCGCGCCGAAACCGGGCTGATGGGCGACGATCGTTACCGCATCAAAGTGTCGCCTGACGGCGCGAGCTGGAAGGAGGCGCTGAACGTCGATCCCGCGACGGGGCGCGTGTTTTTTCCAAACGGCGCTAGTGATCTTGTCGCCGCCGCCAATGTCACGACCGGCACGCCCGCCGCCTATCTGCTGAGCGCGCCGATGCGCGGCCCGCTGCCTGAAGGCGCCCTGTTCTGGATGGTCCCCCATGCTTGCAACGCCACTGCGTTGAGCCTCGATCCGACCTTGCAGATCGACCAGATCGACGCCGCGCCTCTTCCATTGAAGAATTTCGATGGCGGGACGCTGGCGCAGGGCTCGCTGGAAGCGGGACGCGCGATTCTCGTGCGCAAGGCTGGCGGCGTTTATTCCGCGCAAAATGTCCGGGCGCCGGTAGCGCCTTCCAATCTGCTTGAGGATGGCGGGCGCTTTGCCGGAAACCCGGAACCGACGGCTGGCGCCGTTTCGCTTTTTGCCGACCCGTCCTATCTCGTCAGCGCGAACAGCGCGCTGCGCGCGAGTTACGGGCTGGCTCGCATCGGATCTTCGATGCCGACGGCGGTGACGGATCTTGTCAACAAGATCAGGCCGTTTGTCGCGCAGGCCGCAGGCGCCGAGTTCTTTGTCATGCAGGTGACGGCGGGCGCCGGAACGACGCTCGCCTCGAGCGTGCAGGGCACGAACTTTTACCAACCGCTGACCTCCACTCGCATCACCGGCCGCGGCATGACGGCGTCGATCTATTTCCGGGTGATGTCCGGTTCGCTCGTGATGGCGCCGGTGGACAATGTCACGCGCATGCTGATCGACGGCGTGACGCATAATTTCACCGTCAATGCGCCCGAGCGCATTTTCTCCGCCGCGCAGGGCTGGAAGCACATGCAGATGTGGCTTGCGCCCCCGAATGGCGGATCGACCTCGTTCTGGCCGATGCGCGTGACGCCGGGCGCGGTGTTCCTCATCGCCATGCCCGCGGTGACGCCGGGCTTTGAAACAATCCCGTGGGATATCGGCCCGATTCCCTCTTTTCGGGGATGGAGGTGAGCCATGGCGCGCAATGCTTTTGCGAAATGTCTCGCCTTCGTTCTCGAGGAAGAAGGCGGCTACAGCGACATGCCGGGCGATCCCGGCGGCGCGACGAACATGGGAATCACGCGCGCTACGCTCAGCGCCTGGCGCGGCAAGCCCGTCAGCAAGGATGAGGTGATCTCGCTTGAACGCGAGGAGGCCGCCGACATCTACAAGGCGCATTACTGGAACGCGGTTGGCGGCGATGATCTTCCCGCCGGTCTCGATCTGGCGCTGTTCGACGACGCGGTGAATTCGGGACCGCGTCAGGCGGTGCGCGATCTGCAATGCGCGCTCGATGTTCCGGTTGATGGAATCATCGGGCCGATCACGCTGGCTGCCATCGAAGCCTCCGCGCAGGTTGAACTCGTCGGCGGACTGTGTGCTGCGCGCAAGGCGCGGCTGGCGAGTCTCCCTCAATTTTCGCGATTCGGCCGGGGCTGGACCCGGCGCATCCAGCGCGCCGAACGGCAGGCGCTGGCGCTCGCGAAATCCTCGTCCCCGACCAGACGGACGACCGCTGCGGCCCGGCCGGCCGCGCAACCCAAAGGAAACGACAAAATGTCCAACACGAACACGCCCGAGACCAAGCCGTTCTGGGCCTCGCAGACCATCTGGTCGTCCATCGCGGTGATCGGCTCTTCCGTGGCCGGCGGAATCCTGGCCTTTCGCGGCAATGACATAGCAGCCTTCGGCGCTTCGCTGACGGCGCTGCTGGGCGGTGTGAACGCCATCGTGGGCCGGTTCCGTTCGACTACAGCCATCGGCTAGCGCCGGGGTCTTGCAGCCGGCGTTCATCCCCTGTTCAGTGGGGCTGCAGCAAGGTTGGAGCCATGACGACAGCGCTGATTCTGGCGGCCTTGGCCGTCACGTTTGGGGGCCCCGCCCGTCCTGCCGCCGCGCAGGACGGCGAGGTTCGCCATGCTTGCCTGTCCGCAGCCGAAACCCGCGAGAGCGTCTCGGCTCATCATTTGCGCGAGCCGATGGCGCTCCTGCGCGAGGCGGCGGCTCAGGCCCGCGCCGAACCGCTTGGCTCACGCCTCTGTCGCTGGAACGAACAACTGGTGTATGAAATGTCCTTGCTGCGTCGGGACGGCCGGGTGCTCCGGGTGTTCATCGACGCGGCCTCGGGTTCGCGCGTCAAATCGCGCGACAAACAGGAGCGATAGCGGCCTTGCGACTGCTCGTCATCGAGGACGACAAGGACCTCAACCGCCAGCTCGTCAGCGCGCTCGAGCAGGCGGGCTATGCGGTCGATCGCGCGTTCGACGGCGAGGAGGGTTGTTTCCTCGGCGACACCGAGCCTTATGACGCTGTGGTGCTGGACATCGGCCTGCCCAAGAAGGACGGCATCACGGTGCTGGAGGAATGGCGCCGCAACGGACGCATCATGCCGGTGCTGATTCTCACCGCGCGCGACCGCTGGAGCGACAAGGTGCAGGGCTTCGACGCCGGCGCCGATGACTACGTGGCAAAACCTTTCCATATGGAAGAAGTGCTGGCCCGCCTGCGCGCGCTGCTGCGCCGCGCGACCGGCCACGCCACCAACGAACTCACCTGCGGTAGCGTGCGGCTCGACACCAAATCAGGCCGCGTCGTTGTCGGCGGCGCGCCGGTGAAACTCACCTCGCACGAATATCGGCTGCTCGCCTATCTCATGCACCACATGGGCCGCGTTGTTTCGCGTGGCGAACTGGTCGAGCATCTCTACGACCAGGACTTCGACCGCGACTCGAACACGATCGAGGTCTTCGTCGGGCGCCTGCGCAAGAAACTCGGCGTGGATGTGATCCAGACCGTGCGCGGACTTGGTTACCTGCTCGACCCGGCAGCGGGTGAAGCCGAGGCGCGATGAAGCCCCGCGCCGCCACCCCGCGTTCGCTCGCGACGAGGCTGTTCGTCTCGGCGACGCTTTGGAGCGTCGCGATTCTGCTGGTCGCCGGGCTTGTGCTGTCCGCCATTTATCGCCGCGCCGCCGAGCATAGTTTCGACGAGCGGCTTGGCGTTTATCTGCGCGCCATCGTGGCCGACGTCGCGACGCCCGGCGAAGACACGCGCACCGAACCCGGGCAACTCGGCGATCCGCAATTCGAATTGTCGTTGTCGGGCTGGTATTGGCAGATCACGCCGCTGGATCAGCCCAACAGTACCATCAAGGCCTCGCGCTCGCTGTTCGCCTCGCGCCTGCCGCGGCTGGAGGATGCGGGCGTTCCCGCGCAGATCGGCGGTTATCGCCGTGGTTATGCCGCGGGACCGGACGGGCGCTTGCTGCGCATCATCGAACGCGTGATCGAGACAGACGAGGAGGGGCGCTTCCTCGTGCAGGTCGCAGCCGTCACCGAACAGCTCGAAGCCGACATTCACCAGTTCGAATGGTCGCTGGCGATCACCTTCCTGCTGCTCGCGCTGGCGCTCATCGGCTCGACCTTGCTGCAGGTGCGTTTCGGCCTGCGCCCGTTGCGTCGCTTGCAGAACGAAGTGGCGGCGATCCGGCGTGGCGAAGGCGACCGGATCGACGGCGCCTTCCCGCCCGATCTCGCGCCGCTTGCCAGCGAACTCAACCTGCTCATTTCATCCAACCGCGAAATCGTCGAGCGCGCACGCACGCATGTCGGCAATCTGGCGCATGCGCTGAAGACGCCGCTCTCCGTCATCTCCAACGAAGCCGGCGATGAGCGCTCTGCGCTTGCCGATAAAATTCGCGAACAGGCGCAGGTGATGCGCGACCAGGTGAACCATTATCTCGACCGCGCGCGCGCGGCGGCGCGTTCCAATGTCATCGGCTCGACCACGGAAGTGACGCCGGTGATCGAAAGCCTTGTGCGCGCGTTCCAGAAGATCTACCGCGACCGAGATCTGGACTTCATCGTGCAACTCGACGACACGCCGCGCTTTCGCGGCGAGAAACAGGATCTGGAAGAAATGCTCGGCAATCTGCTCGACAATGCCGGGAAATGGGCGTCCTCGAAAATCACCGTGCGGCTGGCGCTCGAG
>JANXTB010000200.1 GCA_025356415.1 Hyphomicrobiales bacterium | reverse complement strand
TGGATGCGGAGCGAAATAAAAGCTGCTAAATGCGGTGAGTACCAAGGGCGATCTTGACGAACTGCAGAATGGCTTCAAGGCCTTCCATCGCGATGTTCGCGCGGTGCTCGCCGCTGCGCCGGAGGTTTACAAATGGGGCATATTCGAGCGCGCTCCTTTGCCGGTCTGGACGCGAGGGCGTGTCACGCTGCTTGGCGATTCCTGCCACCCGATGACGCCATACATGGCGTCCGGCGCGGCCATGGCGCTTGAGGATGCGGTGATCCTCGCGCGTTCGCTTGAGGCCTTCGAGCCCGGCAACATCGACGATGCATTCGCAACCTATGAAGCGACCCGCAAGCCGCGCACGTCAGCCGTTCAGATGGGCTCAAGCGCCAACAACTGGATGCGCAACGCCACCAATCCAGACTGGCTCTACGGCTACGACGCCTGGACGGCCCCGTTGGAGAAAGTCTGAAGAACCCTGCGCCGCAGCCACATCAAACGTCGCCGAGGATCGACTGGATTTTTGCCGACAGCTCGTCGAGGTGGAATGGTTTTGGGAGGATCTCCCATCCTTCCTCAAACGAGAGGTCGGAGCGCAGCGCATCTCGTGGATACCCTGTGGTCAGCAGCACCTTGAGGGATGGCTGAAGCTTGCGAGCCTGATGCGCGAGCTCGACGCCGCTCGCGCCGGGCATGACAATGTCGCTGAAGAGAAGCGAGACGTCTTTCCGTCCGCGCAGAATGGCAAGCGCCTCATTCGCGGATTCCGCCTCGATGACCTGGCACCCGAATTCGCTCAAGGCATCCGAACTGAATCGGCGGACAGAGGCTTCGTCATCAACGACGAGCACCAGATGCCGCACAGAAGACACGATCCCGTCCTGTTCGGGTTGTTCTTCCGATTTTTCAGGATGCTCTCCCAAATATCGTGGCATGTAGATGCTGACTGTCGTGCCCTTCCCGAGTTGCGATTGAATCTCGATGTATCCGTGCGACTGCTTTGCAAACCCATAGGCCTGACTGAGGCCCAGCCCCGTTCCCTTGCCGACCTCCTTGGTCGTGAAGAACGGATCGAACGCCTTGCGCGCAACGTCCGGCGGCATGCCCTCGCCCGTGTCTGAAAGTCGGGTGACGACATATTCACCGGCGTGCAGCTCGGGATGGCCGGAAGCGACCACGACATTCTCGGTCGTCACCGTCACGCGCCCGCCCTTCGGCATGGCGTCTCTCGCGTTCACCGCGAGATTGAGCAGCACGTTTTCGATCTGGTTCAGGTCAACTTCCACCCACCACAGATCGGGATCGAGCTTTGTGCAAAGCTCGATCTGCGGACCCAGCGAACGGCTCAACAAATCGAGCATGTTCCTGACCAGCGTGTTGCATTGTGTCGGCTCGGGCTGCAGGGGCTGCTGCCGCGCGAACGAGAGCAGCCGCTGCGTAAATTGCGCCGCGCGATGGGCGCCCTCGGCTGCGGTTTCGATGTAGCGCCGCGCGCGCGCGTCCAGAGTTCCGGCGCGCTTCATGAGAAGCTCGAGCGAGCCGGAAATAACCGCGAGCATATTGTTGAAGTCATGCGCTATGCCGCCGGTCAGCTGGCCGATAGCTTCCATCTTCTGCGCCTGCCGAAGCGCGTCCTGCGCGTCCGACAGTTCCTGAGTCCTGACTCTCACGCGATGTTCGAGTTCCGCATTGCTTTTCTGAACGGCGTCAAACAGGTGGGCATTGTCCATCGCGGTCGCGACCTGCCCCGCCAGGCCAGACATCAGGCCTTCCGAGCGTTCGTCAAAGACATTGGGATCGGGGTGGCCGAAAAAGATGCCGCCGAGCACTTCCGCTGATCTCGAAATCACCGGAACCGCGAGATAACTGCGGACTGGCAGATGAGCCGTCAAAAGGGCCAGACCCGGAGCGTCTTTATCAATGCGCGGATCAGCGGTGACGTCCGGAGACCGGATAATTTCATCGCGCTGGATCGCATGCTCGAAGATGTGCGCATCGAGCGGCATCGGCGACAAGACATCAAGACCCGACAACGCGTAATGCGTTTGGCTCTCTCCATCCGCATTCGTCTGCTTGTAAACGAAAGCGCCAAAAGCGGCTTTGGTCAGTTCAACGCCATCGTCAATGACGTTTCGGACAAGGCGGCCCCCATCGAGCTCGGCGGCAATCCTCGCGCCAATTCGGTTAACGCGCTGCAAGCGCTCGCGTTCAGCAAGCAGCTGCTCCTCGATGCGCCTCCGCTCGGTGACGTCGTAGACGACGCCTCCGTAATAGATCTCGCCGTTTTCGCGGATCACCTCACCGCGGCGGCCGATCCATCGCACTTCGCCCGTATCGGGCCGGCGGATGCGATACTCGACATATTCCAACGCTCCCTCGTGCAACGAAGAATTTCCAGTGTCGATGCGCGGACGGTCCTCCGGCACAACGACATTCATGAGTTGCTGAATGGGCATGAATTCGACGGTGGGCAAGCCCCAGAGTTCGCAGAATTGATCCGAGACGTAGACCAGGCCCTCCGCCGGCTTCAATTCGAAACTACCGACACGGCCTGCTTTCTGAGCAAGGCGCAAGCGCTGCTCGCTGCGGCGCAGGGCCTGCTCGAACTGGTAGGTTTCCGTGACGTCGGTGCCTTCAACAAAAATGCCCGTGACATTGCCGAGCGCATCGCGGATCGGTTGATAGACAAAATCCACCCAGCGGCGCTCGGCGCTGCCTGTGGGATCGGGCCGGATATCGACGAGCAGTCTGCTCCCGACATAGACTTCGCCTGTCGCGAAGACCTGATCCAAAAGATCGAAAAACCCCTGTCCCTCCACTTCCGGGAGAGCGACGCGCACGGACTTTCCGATCAGGTCGCGCTCGCCCACCAGACGCACATAAGCAGCGTTCGTCAGCTCGAAAACATGAGTGGGACCCGACAACAGGGCCATGAACCCCGGCGCCTGCTCGAAATATTCCCTGAGCCGCCGCTGCTCGATCTCTTTCGCCGCCTTCTCACGAACGAAAGCGGTGGTTTCCGTGCAGGCGCAGAACATGCCACGGATTTCGCCATTATCGTCGAATGCAGGGCTGTAGGAGAAAGTGAAATAAGTTTGCTCGGGGAAGCCGCGCCGCAGCATCGTCAGCGGCAGGTTCTCGTGATAGGTGGCCTCGCCCTGCAGGGCGCGTCGCACGAGCGGATCGAGGTCTGCCCAGATGTCCGCCCAGATCAACGCGAAGGGACGACCGAGGGCGCCGGGGTGTTTTGCGACCAGGATCGGCGCATAGGCGTCATTGTAAATAAAGGTCAGCTCTTCTCCCCACGCGATGAACATGGGGAATTCCGAGTTCAGCATCAAGTTGAGACTGCTGCGGAGCGCCGGCGTCCACTCGCTCAACGGACCCAAGGGCGTCAACGACCAATCGTGCTGGCGGACAGCCTCGCCCATCACCCCGCCGCCAACGATACCGCCATCCGCCGTTTTCATTGCGCCACACTGCTGAACTGACTTGGCAAAAAGTCAGCATTACTACTGTGACGGCTCGACTCCAACCTTAGCAGGCGCGTGAGCGCGCAACGTTGTTGTGACTACGGCTCGATTCCGCAGCATGTCGACAAGCTTCCACACAACCCGGCCGATGCTCGCGCCCAACCGCCGCGAGAAGGACGCCAGCGCGAAGAAAAAACCCGCGAAGGTAAGAAGCCAACCCGCCAATGTCAGGCTCAAGCTTCCTGCGATCAGGACGCCGCGTCCAAGCACTTTCAAAATAGCGCGCGTCTTCGTTCCCTTCGCCACCGCAAGCCGCGCCGCCGTTGAAACTTCAGAACCGCTCGCCGCGACCGCGAGCATATCCTGCGCGCCGCGCGCGCCTGCGCGACGATAGACGGTCGCAACATCGCCGCCCAATCGCCGGAGTTCGACAACAGCAGCGGGACGAAGCAGGCCCGCGCCTGCGCTGCGCGCCGCGCCAAACTCGAAACGGCTTGCCGCCGCCAGGCTTGCTTTCAGCGCGTCACGGTCGATCGCCGCTCCCGCCACACGCGTCAAATCGCCGGCCAGCGCTTTGGAAAGCCGCCCCGATTTTTGCAGCGCCTTGGTAAGCGACAGGCCGCCCCGCACCGGAAGCGCCGCGCCGAGAGACGTCCAGGTTGCAGCCGTGATCGCAAGGCCGGCCGCAGCCAAGGCTACGACGAGCGCATCGGCCTCCTGCCCGTCAACCCATTTGCCGCCTTCATGCGCAAGGTCCCGCAGGTCGCCATATCCAGAGACGTCGGCTGCGATGGCGCCAGACATCGCCATGCCGGAGCGCATATCGTTTTGCGTGAAGCCATCACGGAAATCGCGCACCGCTCGCCCCAGCGTATCGGCGCGCATCGCCTCTATTTCGTTCTGTTGTTCGCTGCGCAATTCAAGACCGCGCTCGCGCGCCAATCCTGCAAAACTGTCGGCAAGATCGAGATCGCCGTTGCTGATCGCAGCGTCAACTTCAAGTGAAATGCGTTGCGGCGTGAGGCTATGCTCGAGCTCGAAATCCGCTCGGACAACGGGATCATTGATCGCGCGGACACCAAGCACAGCGGTTCGCGCCGGAGACACGAGCGCCGCCGCGCAGACCACGACCATGATGAAGTGCAAGGAGACCGGCAGGCGCATGTGCGCAATATGGTGAGGCCGACGCTCGATGCACAGAGAGCTGCCCCAAATTAGTCGCCAACTCTTAACGTGCACGCCTCACCCGAGGAGTCGATTGCGAAAGATCAAAGACAAGCTCGTCGCGGCGCGCATGATTAGTCTTTGAAATGGGAGGGACTGCGATGTTCAAGCACATCCTTGTTTCCACCGACGGATCCACGCTCTCCGATGACGCGATCCGGCAGGGCGTCGCCATCGCCAAGGCGTTCGGAGCCAGGCTCTCAGCCATCACGGTCACGGCTCCATTCCATGTCATCTCGACCGATCCCGTGATGATAACCGATACCGCGCCGGTCTATGCAGAGGACATGCGAAAACGTGCGAATGGCGCCCTCGCGGTCGTGTCCGCAGAGGCCAAAAAAAATGGACTGACCTGCGAGACGATCCACCGAGAGGCGGAGCATCCATGGTGGGCGATCATCGATACGGCCAAAACGGAAGGCTGCGACCTCATCGTCATGTCGTCCCATGGGCGTGGCGGTTTGTCCGCAGTCATTCTTGGAAGCCAAACGCTGAAGGTGCTGGCCAACAGCGGCGTGCCCGTACTGGTCTCGCGACCTCTTTTCGCCAATTCGCCGTGACGCGCAGGCGTCGAGCGCGAGCGCGCGTGCGCCTGCAACGACGCTGAATCGCAGGCACAAACTTACGGCTCTACAGGCCCCGGTTGACATATCTCAATGTGAGCATCCGGCGCTTGGCGAATGATGCACACGATAAAGTAAGCAGTGCAGCAGAAAGGTCTGGCGCCATGGTCGCCCAGATGAATCCGGCCGCAGTAGGCCATCCTCCCGCATATTTCGTGGAGCCCGGTTCCGCTGACATTGTCATGTGGATCATCGCAGCAATCGTCGTCGTCTCCATTCTGGGGACGGGTCTGCTGTTCCTGACGTTGCACACATTGCCGGAGCGCATCGCCCATAAACGCCAGAAACTGCAGTTCGAAATCGTCGCTGTGCTTGGGCTTCTCGCGCTCCTCACGCACATACATTGGTTCTGGATCGCAGGGCTTATCCTTGCATTGGTCGACCTGCCTGACTTCACGGGATTGCTTCGAAAGATGGCTGGCTCGCTGAGCGATATTGCAACCAACACCGCGGCCCTCGGCGAAAATAAGCCCGAGCAACGTCCGCCTGTCCCGAAGCGCGAACCGGAACGGAGCAGCGTCGAAGGGAACCTGACCGATGCTTGAACTGATGCTCTGCTCGATGTTGACGATCCTCCCCGACTACCTGTACCGGCGGTTTGCCCAGGGAAAGCGGTTCGGCAAGGAGATCACGCTGTTCAGCGTCTGGTATGAACTGCGCTGGGGCATCACGCTGTGCCTGATGCTGACAATCAGCCTCATCACCGTGGTCTTCTACAATCATCCCTCCACGAAATCCGCGAGCCCGCTTTTTCGCGCAGTTCCCATCGTGCCCGAAACCAACGGCCGCGTCGCCGAGGTGTATATCGGGATGAGCGACAAGGTGGAGCAAGGAAAGCCGATCTTCCGCCTGGATAGCTCCAAGCAGGAGGCCGATCTTGAGGCGGCGCGTCGTAAGATCGTTGAGACCGACGCCGCCATGACGGTCGCCAAGACCGACATCCAGGCTGCAATCGGCAAGGTTCAGGATGCCGAGAGCTCTCTTCAGCAGGCGCGCGACGAACTTGAGACCAAGGAAGAGCTGTATCGTAGAAATCCCGGCAACGTGCCGCTTCGCGATCTCGAACGCCTGAGGCTCGCCGTGACGGCGCGCGAGGGTAATGTCGCGTCCGCTGTCGCGGGCAAGGATTCCGCCGATGCGCGTCTGTCAACGCTCCTTCCCGCTGAAAAGGCCAGCGCAGAAGCCGCTCTCGCACAGGCTCAGGTCGCTCTCGACAAGACGGTGGTCCGGGCCGGCTTCAACGGACGCGTGGAGCAATTCACCCTGCGCGCGGGCGACATCGTGAACCCGTTCATGCGTCCGGCAGGCGTGATCATTCCGGAAGAAGCAGGTAGACTTGGCTTGCTGGCAGGCTTCGGGCAGGTTGAAGCGCAAGTGTTGAAGCCCGGCATGTTTGCGGAAGCAACCTGCATATCGAAGCCATGGGCGATCATCCCGATGGTCGTCACTGCAACGCAAGACTTTATTGCAGCCGGCCAGTTCCGTGGTGGCGAGCAGCTGGTCGACACGCAGCAACTGGCGAAGGGCGGCAGCATTCTCGTCACCCTTGAGCCGCTTTATGAGAACGGCCTCGATGGCGTCATGCCGGGCAGCAGCTGCATCGCCAACGCCTACACCAGCAATCACGACCGGATCGTATCGGGCGAGGTTGGAGGCTTGAAGAAAGTTGCCTTGCATGTTGTCGATGCGGTTGGCCTTGTGCACGCGATGATCCTGCGGCTCCAGGCGCTCATTCTGCCGATCCAGACCTTGGTATTTGGATCGCACTGAGTGTTGTGGGTTGGGCGCCACGCAGTTCCGAGAGCGGGCGCGTAGCCGCCTTGCTCATGTCGGCGCTCAACCGGACGCTCGATGAAAGTTTGATGTTGCGCTTCGCTTTCGAGAGAGGGCGAAGTGCTGGCCGCCAAGTAGGGAGAAAGCTGGTATGAGGCGGCGGGCGCCGAGCTGCACTGCCGCCACCACCACAATCGGGGCCTGAAAGAGTAGGATGGCTTACTCGTCGCCGTCGGCGAGCGATATCAGCGCATCGACATTCTCGACGCGGATCCGGTCCGGCGTGGGCGCCGAGATCAAGCCCTCTTCCTTCATTCTCGTGAACGTGCGGCACACCGTTTCAATGGTGAGGCCCAGGAAGTCGGCGATATCGCTTCGCGTCATCGGAAGCTGAATGCGCTCACCCTTGCGGCAATCCGTGGAAGTGCGTCGCGCCAGCATGCGGAGCAGTCGCGCAACACGCGCCTCCGCATTCTGATGCATCATCGGAAGATGATCCTCGTGCTCGGTCCGCAATTCATACTTGAGCATCAGAACGACATCGTTCTGCAGCACGGGCGAATGAGCGCACAAGGGGTTCAGACTGGAGCGGGCGATCTTGTAGACTGTCGTCGGCTCGATGCAGGCTGCTGTGAAGCTGCAGTCAGTGTCGAACGCCAGCCCCACGATTTCGTGCGGGAAGATGAAGCGCGCGATCATCCGCTGGCCATTGGGCATGAAGCGATAAAGGCAGAGCATACCACTCGCCACAAGGAAGACGCTGTCTGCGGCGTCGCCTTCATGGAAGAGAACTTCCTTCGCCTTGCAAGAAAGAGGCTTTTGCGCTTTCAAAAGAGCGACAAGAGCCCTGGCCTCCGGCGCTTCGAACGCAAGATCCTTCACGTTCGGAAAGCCAATCCCGGCGTGCGGGCCTACATGAGGTACGGCCATTGAGCGCGTCAGCATGAGGCACCTCTTTTTTCGTCGGTCCTCGCGCATACGTTCCGGCCTTGTCATCTTTACCCGGACCCGGATGCAGGAAGCGCCCGATCAACGCAACAGAACAGGAAGCTGCCCTTCGTCAAAAGAAACATGCGCGCTCAGGCTATCAATGCACTTTGATTTATATCAAGCAACCCGGAAACCCGGGGCTCTGTTCGGAAAGAGACAAAAAATTTGTACGAATCTTATGATTGTTTACGACGAAAGAAGTACTTGGACAGACGAATACATTTTCAGAACTTGTGTGAGTGAAGCACGAACAGGTTTTCGATGCTGTCTCGCTGCGTTGCGAAATATCAATGCACGCAAACTGCGTCAGATTGATGGTTGACCTCGTCGAGATTGAAGCGAACCGCGACACCGTTTTCACCTAGGGTCCGGCGCAACAAATGCTCAGCTGAGGTTCACATGGCCATCACCGCTGGATCCCTCCCGAGTGACAAAAAGCACCAGAAATACGAGCGTCTGCTCGCAGCCGCGCGCGAGCTCGCACCGCTCAGAATCGCAGTGGTGTATCCATGTGACGCTGCTTCTCTCGGCGCCGTTTTCGAGGCCGAACGCCTTGGCTTCGTCGAGCCCATTCTGGTCGGACCCGCCGCCAAAATCAAGAAACTGGCCGGCGAAATGAAGCAGGACTGCGGACGATTCAAGTCCGTCGAGGCTGCCGATCCGGTCGCGGCGGCGCAGGCCGCCGTGGATCTTGTTCGCGCGGGCAAGGCCGACGCATTGATGAAGGGCAGTCTGCATACAGACGAACTCATGGGCGCCGTCGTGCGGCGTGAGGGCGGACTGCGCACGACGCGGCGCATCAGCCATTGCTTCGTGATGGACGTTCCAAGCCACGACACAGCGCTGATCATTACCGACGCCGCCGTGAATATAGCGCCCAGCCTCGAAGACAAGATGCATATCGTGCAGAACGCCATCGACCTCGCACATGCATTGCGATTCGATGAGGTTCGTGTGGCCATCCTTTCTGCGATGGAGACCGTCAATCCAAAGGTGCCTTCCACCCTCGAAGCCGCCGCACTCTGCAAGATGGCGGATCGCGGGCAGATCACCGGAGCCTTGCTGGACGGCCCCTTGGCGCTCGACAACGCCATCGACATCGGCGCGGCAAAGATCAAGAAGATTACATCGCCTGTCGCCGGCAAGGCCAACGTTCTCGTGGTCCCCGATCTCGAGGCCGGCAACATGCTGGCGAAATCGCTGACGTTCCTCGCCGATGCGGATGCGGCAGGAATCGTGCTCGGCGCCCGCGTGCCGATCGTCCTCACGAGCCGCGCTGATTCGACCATCACACGTCTGGCCTCATGCGCTGTCGCCTCCCTCGTCGCCGATGCGCAGCGGGCGAAGCTGAAACTGGCCGAGGTTTGACATGACGAAGGTCTGTATCGCGCTCAACGCAGGGTCCTCGAGCCTCAAGTTTCAGATTTTCGAGGCCGACGCAGCCAATGAACGCAGCATCGTGTTTCGTGGCCTTTTCGAAAGGCTCGGTGGTCCAGCCCGCTTCACCGTCAAGGGCGAAGACGGCAAACAACTCGACGAAACCTCATGGCAGGACAGCGACAGCTTCGGCCATGAGAAAGCGCTTCTGCATCTGATTGCGTGGCTGCAAGCTCACAAAGGCGATCGAGAACTTGCGGCCATCGGACACCGCATCGTGCATGGCGGCGCATTTTACGATGGCCCTGTCATCATCGACGACAACGTCATTGCAAATCTTGAAAGCCTCACGCCGCTGGCGCCTCTGCACCAGCCCTACAATCTTGAGCCGGTCCGGATCGTGCGCAAACGTCTGCCAAAGATTCCGCAGATTGCATGTTTCGACACAAGTTTTCACGCTACGCAGCCGGAGGTGGCGACCACCTTCGCCCTGCCCCGTGAAATTCGCGAGCGCGGCGTCAGGCGGTATGGCTTTCATGGGCTTTCCTACGAATACATCGCGTCAGTTCTGCAGGAACATGATCCAGCCCTGGCTCGAGGCCGTGTGGTTGTCGCGCATCTTGGCAGCGGCGCGAGCCTGTGCGCGCTCGATCATGGCCGCAGCATCGCAACGACCATGGGGCTTTCCGCGCTCGACGGAATTCCAATGGGCACACGATGTGGATCCATCGATCCCGGCGCGGTGTTTTTCATGATCCGTGAACTCGGACTGAGCGCCGACGCCGCTGAAAAGATGCTTTACACAAAGGCCGGACTGCTCGGCGTATCGGGCCTGTCGAATGACATGCGCGTGCTGCGCGAGGCTGCTCCGACAAATCCTGACGCACGCCGTGCGATCGATCTTTTCATCTACCGTATCCGGCGCGAGATCGGCTCGCTCACAGCCGCGCTCGGCGGGCTCGACGGCCTCATCTTCACAGCTGGTATCGGCGAGAACGACGTGGCGACGCGCGCCGAGGTGGTCAACGGACTGGCCTGGACCGGCCTTCAACTTGATGAGGGCGCCAACACGCGCAGGGGACCAAAAATCTCGCGCGGCTCTGGCCCCTCAGCCTGGATCATTCCGACAAACGAGGAACTCGTCATCGCCCGTCAGATGCGCCGGGTGATCGCCGACAAGCTTCAACCCGCGGCGGCGGCCCGGGCCTGATCAGATTGCAAGGAGATGGCGCCATGAGTGACAAGAAGATTACAAGCCCGCAGGACGAACTCGAAGACGAGAGCTTCATGTCGGCCGCCGACCTGCGGACTTACATGCAAAAGATGCAGAAGGTGCGGGCGTCCGAATCCGGTCAGGGCATGAGCCACGCGGACCAGGCGCGTGAAGAACTCATCAAGCAGCTTATGGAGCCGATGAATCTTACGCCTGCGCGCGTGCAGGAAATAACAAGAAGCCTCAAGTCGAAGCTCAAAGTCGCAGCGGAGCGCGGCGACACCGAGCTGATGGTCATGCGCTTCCCGAATGCGCTCTGCACCGACAAGGGACGCGCAATGAACAATTCCGAGCCGGACTGGCCGAACACGCTCCTCGGCCGCCCTCGTCAGGCCTACGAAATCTGGCGCGACAACCTTCAATCCCTCGGCTTCAGGCTCTCGGCCATGGTGATCGACTGGCCGCACGGCCTGCCCGGCGACATCGGCTTCTTCCTGAGCTGGGGTGAAAAGAAAAGCTGAACACTCGAACCGGCCGCAGCGCCGCACGGCAAACTACGAAAGGCGCAGCTATGAACGCGACAGAAGATCGAGCCGTCTCTGAACTCCAGCCCATCGTCCTGAAGGGCAAGCGGGCTCTGGTTCTTGGAATCGCCAACGAACATTCAATCGCCTACGGGTGCGCGCGCGTCTTCCGCAGGCTCGGCGCGGAGGTCGCCATAACTTATGCGAACGAAAAGTCGCGCGCTTATGTCGAGCCGCTCGCCAAGGAGCTCGGCGCGCCGATCTTCCGGCAGTGCGACGTGTCGAAACCGGGTGATCTCGAGGCTGTTTTCGAAGATGTGAAATCAACCTGGGGCTCGCTCGACATCGCGCTGCATTCGATCGCCTTCGCGCCAAAGGACGATCTGCAAGGCCGTGTCGTGGACAGCTCGGCGGTGGGGTTTGGCATCGCGATGGATATTTCGTGTCATTCGTTCATCCGCATGGCGCGGCTTGCGGAGCCGCTGATGCCAAATGGCGGCACGCTGCTTTGCATGAGCTATAATGGCGCCAACAAGGTCGTCCCGAATTACAATCTCATGGGACCCGTGAAGGCGGCGCTGGAAAGCGCTGTTCGCTATCTCGCCTTCGAACTCGGCGACAAGCAGATCCGCGTTCACGCGATATCGCCCGGCCCTTTGAAGACGCGCGCGGCATCCGGCATCAAGGATTTCGATCTGCTTCTCAACGAAGCCAGCGAACGCGCGCCGATCGGCGAACTCGTCGACATCGACGATGTCGGCCTGACGACCGCATTTCTGACGACGCCTTTCGCGCGCCGTCTGACCGGCACTGTCACTTATGTCGATGGCGGCCTGAGCATCATGGCGTGACGGAGCTCACGGAAGCTGTCGCCCACAGATTGATTCACGGTTGCGGATCAAAGTGGGAAGCGGAACTGGAGGATGCAGCATGAGGACGATCCCGCTTCAGGAAGCGGTGGAGATGATCCCTTCGGGCGCAAGCATCATGGTTGGCGGCTTCATGGGCATTGGCACCCCCGAGCTGATCGTCGATGAACTCGTGCGTCAGGGAAAAGGCGATCTCACCATCATTGCAAACGACACTGCGTCTCCCGGCGTGGGGATCGGCAAGCTTGTGCGCGCCGGACTCGTGCGGCGCTTCATCGTCAGCCACATCGGCCTCAATCCGGAAACGCAGAAGATGATGATGGACGGGACGATCATCGTCGATCTCGTGCCGCAGGGAACGCTGGCCGAACGCATTCGCGCCGGCGGCTGCGGACTGGGCGGCGTGCTGACGCCAACCGGCGTCGGAACGCTCGCCGAAGTTGGTAAAAGTAAAATCGAAGTGGACGGGAAGACTTTCCTGCTCGAAACAGCGCTACGGGCCGACTTCGCCCTTCTGCACGCCTTCATTTCCGACTACGTGGGAAACCTTTCGTATGCCCTGACGGCGCGCAACTTCAATCCTCTCATGGCCATGGCCGCCACGACGGTGATCGTCCACGCCGACAACATCGTTCCTGTCGGCGTCATTGCGCCAGACCATGTCATGACTCCCGGTCCGCTCGTCGACTATGTGGTTGCGAAGGGATAAGGCATGGACCCGCAAACCATTATTGCAAAGCGCATCGCCGAGGAACTCAAGGACGGCATGCTCGTCAACTTGGGCATCGGCATTCCGACACAAGTCGCTAATTTCGTGCCCGCGGGAATGCGCGTCTACTTTCAATCCGAAAACGGGTTGATCGGAACAGGCCCCGTACCCGAGGCCGGGATGGCGGCGCCATTCCTCACCGACGCGGGTGGACGCCCGGTCACGGCGCTCCCTGGCGCATCGACATTCGACAGCGCCATGTCGTTCGGACTCATTCGCGGCGGCCATGTCGACGTGACCGTGCTGGGCGGCCTTGAAGTCGATCAATGCGGGCGACTCGCGAACTGGATGATCCCCGGCAAGATGATTCCCGGCATGGGCGGCGCGATGGATCTCGTCACAGGAGCCAAGCGCGTCATCGTCGCCATGCAACACACGGCGAAGAACCGCCCGAAGATCGTCCGCGAGTGCTCTCTTCCGCTGACATCAGAGCGCTCCATCGATCTGCTCGTGACGGAACTGGCGGTCATCGCCTTCCCTGATCGGCGCGCCACGCTCGTCGAACTGTCGCCCGGCGTCAGCCTCGCGCAGGTCCTCGCCGGCACCCAGGCTGAACTTGTGATTCCGGACTATCTGCAAGCGGCGTCATGCAACGCTTGAAAATAACGAAATCGAATAACCCGACGCTCGCAGGAGTTCTTCCATGCCCAACTTGCTACTTGAAGTTATTTCGCCGGATCGCATCGTCTACGCAGGCGAAGTCAAAAGCGTCATGCTGGCGGCGACTGAAGGCGACATGACCGTCTACTATGGTCACGAGCCGACGGTTGCGACGCTGAACCCCGGACTGATCGTCGTCACCGATGGCGAAGGCGGCGGACACACGGCCTTCCTTTCCGGCGGATTCGTCGAGATTACCGGAACCAAGATGACCATCCTCGCACATCGCGCCCTGCCGATGGCGGATCTCACGGCGGAACATCTGGACGAAGAGATCATCCACCACGAAACCATTCGGGACGGGACCCTGAACGATCGTGCTCGCCAGGAGGCGGAGTTGATGTTGGGGAGGCTGCAGCAGATGAAAGCAGCGCTGGCCTTCAACGCGGTGCGCTGAGCCGCTGGTTGGCCTCGATCAGAAATTCGCTCATCTTGGCGCGCACGAGCGCGTCCGCGCCTATGATGCCGTGCGCTTCGAAATTGCTGCGCATTTTTTCGATCAGCGGTTCATCCACCGGGGCGAATGTGGCGCTCGACGCAACGCTGTCGACATATTCCTCGGAGTCACGCCCGCTCATGCCCATACGCTGCGCGGCCCATTCGCCGAGCATGCGGTTACGCAAGGCCAAGGCCCGGAATTGCGCTTCCTGCTGACGGACGAAAGCCTTCTCGAACGCCTTTTCACGCTCCTCGAAAATGTCCATGCCCTTCGAACCCCGGTGCGGCCCCGCAGATCGAGCGTATGACAGGAAACGCCGCAGTGGCGCTTTCGGATCCCAAGGGCAAACAAAGGGCGGCGCGAACTTGTCCGCGCCGCCCGTTGCGGCATGGATCAGAAATCGTCGTCCATCTCTTCGTCATCCATGCGCCGGCTGTCGATGGCGTCGCGCACTTCACGCAGCACGAGCACCGTCAGGATACGCATGCGCCGCTTCTGGTCCTGGTCCAGCGTTGCGTAGAGTGGTTGCCACGCGTCCGCAAGTTTCTTAAGCCCCTCGGCGCGCTGCGCCAAGGCGTCTGCGCGAAGCTTGACGAGCTGCACCGGGTCCATGTCCGGCATGGGCTTGCTCAAGCGCGCCTGGAGGTCGGTAATCCGCTTCTGCCGCGCCTCCGACCGCGCGCGGATGGCGTTTTCGACCGGCGGCCAAAGCTGCTGCTGGTCAGGCCGAAGCTGCAGGGCGAACTTGATCACGGCGATCCGCGTGTCCCTGAGTTCGTTCCATTCCGATGCGCTCATCCCTCCGGGCCCGGCGACGGGCCCCGCGCCAGGCCCACCGGCCGGAGTTTGGGCCATCGCCGGCATGGCGCAGCTCATTGCCAATGCCGAAACTGCTGCGAATAGAAACTTGCGCATGTAAGCCTCCGTCTGCACGAGTTGATGTGGCGACATATCGACGAGGCGCCAATGCGTTGTACGCAGCGGGACCTCGCACCCCAGCCGTCCTCAGGAGACCCAAAAACAAAGTCGTCAACATTGAGCTATGTCAGCGTAGCGCGAGACGGTGCGCAAAGGCTCAGAGATTACAGCGTCCATAGCGGCTGCCGACCGTTTCGGTCGCGGAAGAAAACCTGATCAGGGAACCCTCGTCGCCCCTGCGGAAAAAAACCGTCACAGGCGAGTAGGAAATCGAATTCGCACATTCGAACTGAAATTCGCGAATCGCGCCCTTGGCTGCCGAATGCCGCAATTGGCAAGTCGCGATAGGCGTCCGCAACACTTTGCCTTTGACGATGAACGCGGGCGCAAAAGCGTCCACGCGCGGCGCGAATTTCACTCCGTCCTTCGTTTTGACAAACACATCCGCGCACTCCGTCCCTGATGCTGCATAGCCCTCAGCAGTTTGCGCAAGCGCCTGACCGCTGAAGATGACGGACGCCAAAATGGAGCCGATCAAGAAATTTTTCCGCTTCGCCATGGCGGCGTCCCTCACATGTTGCCATTGAGTTTCTATTACGATGGACGCGAGGGCGGCTACGCATTGATGAATATCAACGCGCCCTAACTGCAGATCAGCCTAGCCCTGATCGGCTCCAGCTTTGTTTCCACCGCCTACGCGCAGAAAAGCAAGCGCGAACAGGTCGTCGGGACATGCATTGCTGAGGCCCAGAACCAGCCGCTCTCTTGCAAACGCGAGCGCATAGACGAGTACAACTGAAGCGATCATGGCGTCCTCAAATCTTGGCGCCGATGCGCGTTTCAATGGCGGCCAGTTTCGCGTTCAGCTCCGCGAGCTCTGTATTGATCGCCGAAAAGGATTCGTCGCGGGCCTCCGCTGGCTGCTCCGCAGCCGCATTGAGCTTGCGATAAAGATAAATGATGTAGGCAGAGCAAATGAGGGCCGAAATCATGATTGCGCTCCCCGCATTCCTGAACGAGCCTGCAGCTGCGCCTCGATCGCGTTGATGCGGTGGGACGCCTGTCTGATGCCGGCCAGCACCGATTTCAACTCGTCGGAATCGACAGCGCTCACGCCGTCCGCGCGTCGTGGCGGTAGATAGGCCCAGACGATGGCGATTGGCCAGAGCACGAGCGTGAAGGCGCCCATCCACCCGCAGATGTTGATCGCCGCAGCCTGAGGATGTCCGCGCGATGCAGCGATCCTGCCCGGCAAGCTGCCAAGGCTGTAAAAGATGATTGCGCCGACCAACGGAAAGACGATCAGGAGGAGGAAAAGCGTGAACCAATGCAGGATGGGTCCCGGAGCCTGCATCGTGAACGCCATAGCCGCCCCGCAATCATTATCTAGAATAAAGCCAGTTCTTGCACCGTGACCTGAAATAAAAGCTATATCAACCCGCTACACCGGCTTTGATGTGAATCAACAATGGTCCTACACACCACGTGAACGCGCTTCATGAAAACAGTGTAGTCGTCATGCGGCACGCTTGCGCCTGAACTCGCCTTCGGCCAACATTGCGCAACAACAACAAGAAAAACACCGGAGGAAGCTATGGCTGAGCGGGAAGCGTCGCTGAAAAATCGCACGGCGATGTATAACCAGAACACGCTGAAGATCGGGCTTTTCGGCGCCAATTGCTCCTCGGGCCGCGCGGTCACCACCGTGCCCGAACGCTGGTCGGGCTCATGGCGCGACACGCTGGCGCTGGCGAAGGCCGCCGACGAGGCCGGCATCGACTTCATGCTGCCGATTGGCCGCTGGAAAGGCTATGGCGGCGACACCGATTATCAGGGCGCGACTCTCGAGACGCTCACCTGGGCGAGCGGGCTTCTTGCGGCGACAAAACGCATCAGCGTTTTCGGCACGGTGCATGCGCCGCTCTTCCACCCGCTCATCGCCGCGAAGGAATTCGTCACGGCCGACCACATCGGCGAAGGCCGCTTTGGCCTCAATGTCGTCTGCGGATGGAACGAAGGCGAATTCGACATGTTCGGCGTCGCGCAGCGCGATCACGAGCATCGCTACGATTACGCGCAGGAATGGATCGAGGTCGTCAAGCGCGCGCTCTCCCCCGAAAACGACTTTGACTACAAGGGCCAATATTTCGATCTCAAGGGCATTCGCCTGAAGCCGAAGCCGTGGGGCGGCGTTCGGCCCATGATGATGAATGCGGGCTCGTCGCCAGCGGGGCGCGCTTTCGCGTTGCGCAATTGCGACGGCTTCTTCACCTCCGCATCGCGCGTCTCGGTCGAGGAGATGCGCGAAAAGGTGCAAGGCATCAAGGCGCAGGCTGCGGAATATGGCCGCGAGATTGACGTCTATACGGTGGGCGTCGTCACGCTTCGCCGCACGATGAAGGAAGCCCAGGATTATTATCGTCACGCAATCATCGACGGCGCCGACTGGAGCGCGGTGCGCGATATTCTTGCGCTGAAAAAGATCTCGCCTGAAACAGTCGGGCAGGAAGAATACGACATCAAGAAAAAGCAATATGCGAACGGAATGGGCGGGCTGCCGATCGTCGGCGATCCCGACACGGTCGCCAACATGTTTGCCGATCTCAGCCGTTCAGGCCTGCGCGGCATCGGCATTTCGATGGTGAATTACGGCGCGGAATTGCCGCTCTTCGTCGAAGAAGTGCTGCCGCGCCTGAAGAAGATGGGCGTGCGCGCCATGTAATCAGGGGGCGCCCAGCGCACCTTGCGTGCGTGCGATCACACCGGGCGGCGTCGCCAGAACCTGGCGGATCGCCGCCTCGGTGTCTTCCCCGGTCATCGGGTCGATGTCGATCTTCATCCGCTCCGCCTCGGCGAGAAAAGCCTCATCGCGCATCGTGGCATCGAACGCCCGGCGCAGCAGCTTCACGCGATCCGGCGGCACATGCGGCGGCGCGGCGAACGGTCGGCTGATGGCGGTGGTGAGCGAGAGAAAGCGTGCGACCGCTTCGCGTTGCGCGTCTCCTGCAACGAGATCTGTGAGCAGCGGGACGTTCGGCAGATCCGGGTCGCGCTTCAGGCCGATCTGGATGAGTGGCACGAGCTTGTTCTCGCGCACGGCGTCTGGAAAGGTCGCCTTGTAGCTCGGCCACGTATTCGTGCCGCGCCCCTCGACCTCGCCGCGCTCCATAGCAAGGTTGATCTGCGCGCCGCCCGTGTAGCCGGTGACGACCTTGAAGCGCGTTCCGAGCAGCGCATTGTAGACGCGCGGCATCTGAGCATCGGGTGCGCCCGCGCCGGTCGAACCGACGAGCACCTCACGCTTGCGCGCATCGTCAATGGTCTTCACCGGCGACATATGCCAGACGACCGTCACATTGGGCGACTGACTCGCATTGCCGATCCAGTTCATCACGCCGAGCGAGGCCTGCAGGCCCGGCTGTCCGGTCGGCTCATGCACGACAAGCCCCTGCCCGACCAGCGTCAAGAAAGTCCCGTCCTGCGGCGCGAGGCGGGCTGCGTGGTTGAAAGCTGTGAGCCCGCCCGCGCCCGGCATATTGCTGGCGATGAAATTGGGCGAGCCGGGAATGTGCCGGCCAAGATGCCGCGCAACCAAGCGAAGCAACGTGTCATAGCCGCCGCCGGGACCGGTGTGCGTCGTGATCGTGATGGTCTTGCCAGCGTAGAAATCCTCGGCATGCGCCGGAACGCACGCGATACAGGCCGCGAGAGCTGCGAAATATTTCACCGCGCGCATGCTCAAGGCGCCCGCTTGTAGGGACCGAGTTCTTTCAGCACCGCATTCAGAAAAGACAGGTCGATGGCCTGCTCCACCTCAACATTACCCTCGATCAATTTCGCCTCGCGGAAGACTTGCAGGTCCTGTTTCATGCTGGGCACATCGAGTTTGCCGTCGGGATTGATCGCGCTCAGCACGAAGGAGCGATGCACGGCGGGGTCCTTCACGAGCGAATATTCGGTGAGAATCTCGACGACAGCGTCGCCTTTTGGCCCTGCGAATTTTCCATCGACAAGCGAGTCGTTGTGGTCGCGTACGCCGCGCAGATAGGCTTTCAGGAATCGCGTCGCCAGAGCCGGATCTTTCTTGGCGAACTGGCCCGAAAACAGCACGGCCGAGATCTGGTGATCGGGATAGATCTCGTCATCGCTCACTATCTTGATGGCCCCCGCCTCAATGGCTTGCGTGGCCTGCGGTTCGGCAGGCAGCGCTGCATCGACGGCCTTGTTCGTGAGCGCCAGAACCATTTGCGCAAAGGACATGTGCACTTCGTCAATATCGTCGCGCTTCAGGCCCGCCTTTTCGAGAATCTTCACCATCGTGCCCATGGCGGCCGTGCCGGGCGCCGAGGTGGCGACGCGCATGCCCTTGAGATCGGCGAGCGTCTTGAAGCGGCCGCTTTCGATCAGGTCCTTGCGCACCAGCAGCTTCTGGCTGGAGCGTCCGGGCGGCGTTGAATTCTTGTCAGCGACGATGCGGATGTCGATGCCGCGCGCGATCGCATTGTAGAGCCCCGCCGACATGCCGCCCGCGCCAACATCGAGGCTGCCCGCGCCGAACAAGGAATTCATGCGGGCCGCCGAATCGAACAGGATGAATTTCGGGCGAATGCCCGCTTCGCGAAAATAGCCGCGCTTGTCAGCGATGAAGAAACCGACGTCCGTCGCCGAATTCGTAAGCCCGATCGTGACCTCGGTTTCAGCCGCGCGAACCGGCGCGCAGAGGGCGACGAGGCCCGCCAGCGCGAGCAGGATTTTACGAAGAAGAGATGGCCGACGTACCGCGCTTGCCACAGCCTGTCGTGGCGCAATGATCGCGTCTTCCATGCAGAACCCCTCCCGATCTTTTTTGAGATGCTGGGGCACGCCGATAGCGCTGTCAAACGCGCAACACTGATGCTGCGCTGCAAAACTACAGGCTCGAGGACTTCGCCCCGCGCCAGAAAATAAAGATAGAGGCGGCAAGAATGACGATCGAGCCCATCAACCCGCCCTGATAGCCAAAGCCCAGATTGTCCGACAGGACGCCTGTGAAGAATGGCCCGAGGATGAGCGCAAAATCCTGCGCGGTGCGCAACAGGCCCATGTAGAGGCCGCGCTCGTTCTCGGGCGCGACGTCCGCCACATAGGCGATCAGCGTCGGGGTCGCGATGCCCGAGCCCGCGCCGAACATGATGGCGGTGAGCCACAGGAAGATCGGGTGGTGCCCGAAGGCCAGCATGGCGCAGGCGGCCGATGTCGCGAGCCCGGCGGCGATGATCGCGCCGACGCGTCATGTTGAGTGCTCTACTCGGATTGTCCTTCAACGCATCAATGTTGAGTGCTCTACTCGGATTGTCCCTCAACGCATCAATGTCATGT
>JANXTB010000171.1 GCA_025356415.1 Hyphomicrobiales bacterium | reverse complement strand
GCCACTTTGCCCACCGCCTATGGCGGCACCGGCACCGAATGGGAAAGCACGCTCAACGCGGCCGGCGCGCTTGAGGGCTACCGCGAGCAGATCGGCGAAGTGACCGAGGCGCAGGCGATTCATTACCTCGCCTTCGAGTCGAAAAATCCGTCCTCGATCTGTAATTGCATCGAGTCCGCGCGCTTCAATGCGCGCGCGGTGCGCACCGCGCTGACGATTGAGATGTGGCAGGCGATCAACACCGCCTGGCTCGAAATGAAGCGCTTCGAAATGGCGATCGGCAAACCCGGCCCGACCGACCGCATCGAGCTGTCACGCTTTCTCGATTTTGTGCGCAAGGCGTCGCTCGATTTCGACGGCTCTGCGCATCGCACGATGCTGCGCACCGACGCGCATTGGTTCTCGCGCCTAGGCCTCTATGTCGAGCGCGCCGACACCACGGCCCGTTTGCTCGACGTGAAATACAATGTGCTGTTGCCAGAGACGGAAGCAGTGGGCGGCACGTTCGATTACTTCCAGTGGACCGCGATTCTGCGCGCAGTGTCCGCGCTGACAGCCTATCACTGGGTCTACAAGGGCTCGGTGAAGCCTTGGCTTGTCGCAGAACTTTTGATCCTTCGGCCCGAAATGCCGCGCTCGCTGCGCTCCTGCTACGACGACATCACGCGCCTGCTGGACAATATCGCACGCGCCTATGGCGGCGAGGGACAATCGCAGACGCAGGCGCGCGCGACGCTCGCGCAACTGGAGCAAGCCTCGATCGAAGATATCTTTGGGGAAGGGCTGCACGAATTCCTGACCGACTTCATCGCCGCCAACGACGACTTGGGCGCGGCCATCGGCACGCAATATCTCATTCATTCGGACGAGATCGCCGAGCAGGGCCAAGCACAGGCGCAGGCGTGATTGCCGCGCCGGTCGTGACGGGTCTATAAGAGCCCGGACGCGGCGCGCGAAAGGCCAGGGGCGGAAAATCATGACTTATTGTTGCGGCATACTGGTGCGCGACGGGCTCGTCATGATCGCCGACACGCGCACCAATGCGGGGCTCGACAATGTGTCGACCTTCCGCAAGCTGCACGTTTTCGAGAAAAAGGGCCGCCATGCCTTCTCGATCGCCAGCGCAGGCAATCTCTCGGTCACCCAGAACGTGCTGCACCTCGTACACACGGGGCTCGAAAATCCGATCACGAAAAAGTCTGAGCGCCTTGAGGACATGACCGACATGTTCGCCGCCGCCCAGCTCATCGGCCGCGCCGTCAACAAGGTCGAGAAGAATTACGCGGAGGCTTTCGAGCAGGCGAACCTCAAGTTCGAGATCTGCTTCCTGTTCGGCGGCCAGATCAAGGGCGCGGGCCCGCGCCTGTTCATGATCTATGCGGCCGGCAATTTCATCGAATGCACGCCCGATGCGCCGTTCCTGCAGATCGGCGAACATAAATACGGCAAGCCTATTCTGGACCGCGCGGTGAATTACGACACTGACCTTTACGATGCGCTCAAGATTGGCCTGATCTCGATGGATTCGACCATCAAGTCGAATCTCGGCGTCGGCCTGCCGATCGACATCGCCATCACGCGCTCGGGCGCGCTGGAATATGAGACCAAGCACCGTATCGACGCATCCGACACTTACTTTCGCGACCTGCGCGAACGCTGGTCCGCCGCGCTGCGCTCCGCCCACATGGGCATCCCCCGCCCGCAGTATGGGGAAGAGAAGTAGGGGTCGCGCCGCTCACCCGCCCGCGGGAGAAGGGTGCGCTCGTGCTTGCTTCCACCGCTTCCCCGCGTTAGCGTGCTCGCCGAGCCATGGGGTGCTGCCGGACTGTCTCCGGCGGCTGAGATCACACCCATAGAACCTGAACTGGGTAATGCCAGCGGAAGGGAAGGGCGGCGCCGCACTTAAGCGCACGAAACCTCCTTCAATGAGCTGGCGCACCTGACTTCAGCCTTGGCGGGAGGAGCAGCGCATGAACGTTCAACCGAAGGCCGGCAGCATTGTGCCGGAAACCGTGACCACCGGCCCGCTCACGGGATCGAAGAAGGTCTATTACACCGTCCCCGGCCATCCGGACGTGCAGGTGCCCTACCGCGAAATCTCGGTCAGCGACCCGAAGGAAGAGCCTTGCCGCGTCTATGACGCCTCCGGCCCCTACACCGAAACCGACATCGGCATCGACCTATCCAAGGGCCTCAAGCGCATCCGCCAGCCCTGGCTCGCGCGCCGCGCCAATCTGTCGACTTACGAAGGCCGCGCCGTGCAGCCCGCCGACAATGGCGACGTCTCACCCGAAAAGCTGGTGCCGCCCTGCCCGGCCATCACCGCCCCGCTCGCGGGCGGCGCCGGTCCGGTCACGCAATATGAATTCGCCTGCGCGGGCATCATCACCGAAGAGATGATCTACGCCGCGCATCGCGAGAATCTCTGCCGCGAAAAGATGCTCGCGGAAGCCAACGAGAAGCTCGCCGACGGCGAGAGCTTCGGCGCCGACATTCCCGCTTTCGTGACGCCGGAATTCGTGCGCGACGAGATCGCGCGCGGCCGCGCCATCATCCCGGCCAACATCAACCATCAGGAACTTGAGCCGATGGTCATCGGCCGCAACTTCCTCGTGAAGGTGAACGCCAATATCGGCAATTCCGCCGTCACGTCTTCGATGGCCGAAGAAGTCGAGAAGCTCGTCTGGTCGATCCGCTGGGGCGCGGACACCGTGATGGACCTTTCCACCGGCCGTAACATCCACAACATCCGCGACTGGATCATGCGCAATTCGCCGGTGCCGATCGGCACGGTGCCGATCTATCAGGCGCTCGAAAAGGTCGATGGCGATCCGATCAAGCTGACGTGGGAAGTGTTCCGCGACACGCTGATCGAACAGGCCGAACAGGGCGTGGATTATTTCACCATCCATGCCGGCGTGCTGCTCGCCTACGTCCCGCTCACCGCCAAGCGCACGACGGGCATCGTGTCGCGCGGCGGCTCGATCATGGCGCGCTGGTGCCTTGCGCATCACAAGGAAAGTTTCCTCTACACGCACTTCGACGAGATCTGCGACATCATGCGCAAGTATGACGTCTCCTTCTCGCTCGGCGATGGCCTGCGTCCCGGCTCGATCGCCGACGCCAATGACGCCGCGCAATTCGCCGAACTCGAAACGCTCGGCGAACTCACCAAGCGCGCTTGGGCGAAGGGCTGCCAGGTCATGATCGAAGGCCCCGGCCATGTGCCGATGCACAAGATCAAGATCAACATGGAAAAACAGCTGAAGGAATGCCACGAGGCGCCCTTCTATACGCTCGGACCGCTGACCACCGACATTGCGCCGGGCTACGATCACATCACGTCAGGCATTGGCGCGGCGATGATCGGCTGGTTCGGTTGCGCCATGCTCTGCTACGTCACGCCGAAGGAGCATCTCGGCTTGCCGGATCGCGACGACGTGAAGGTCGGGGTGATCACCTATCGCATCGCGGCGCACGCGGCCGATCTTGCGAAGGGACATCCGGCGGCGCAGCTGCGCGATGATGCTTTGTCACGCGCGCGTTTCGACTTCCGTTGGGAGGACCAGTTCAACCTCGGCCTCGATCCGGATACGGCGCGCTGCTACCACGACGAAACGCTGCCGAAGGATGCGCACAAGGTCGCGCATTTCTGCTCGATGTGCGGACCGAAATTCTGCTCGATGAAAATCTCGCAGGACCTGCGCGCCGAAGCGGCGGTGATCGCCGAACGCGAAAAGGGCATGGCCGACAAGAGCGCCGAGTTCCTGCAGGGCGGCGGCGAATTGTATGTGAAGAGCTGAGGAACGTGTGCGCCCTTCTCCCGCGCTGGCGGGAGAAGGTGGCGCGCGCAGCGTGACGGATGAGGGCGTTTCCGCCAGTCCAAACGCCCTCACCCGACCGGCTTCGCCGGCCACCCTTTCCCGTCCGTGCGGGAGAGGGGGCGCCCTTTCTACATTGATTGAAGAAACCCCATGACCACACCCTCACGCCGCACGCTCCTCGGTGCGTCAGCAACCGCGCTCGTCGCCGCGCCGCATGTCGCGCGCGCGCAGAACGCGCCGATCCGCTGGCGCATGCTCACGTCATGGACCAAAAACCTCCCCGGCCCCGGCGTCTCGGCGGAGCGGCTGGCGCAGCGCATCAACAAGATGAGCGGCGGGCGCATGCACGTCGAAATTTTCCCCGCCGGGTCCATCGTCCCGGCCTTCGGCGTGTTCGAGGCGATCTCGACCGGCGTCGCGGAAATGGGCCACACCGCGTCGTTCTTCTGGGACGGCAAATTGCCCGGCGCGGCGCTGTTCACCACCGCGCCCTTCGGCCTGCCGCCGCTCGAACACCAGACATGGATCGAGCAGCGCGGCGGACAGCAATTGTGGGATGAGTTCTATCGCCCGTACGGCGTGCGTGGCCTGCTCGCCGGCAACACCGGGCCCTCCATGGGCGGCTGGTTTCGCAAGCCCATCACATCGCTCGACGACATCAACGGCCTGCGCATCCGCGTGCAGGGACTGGGCGGCGAGGTCTATCGCGAACTCGGCGCCACGCCGCAATCGATCCCGCCAGGCGATATCGTGCCAGCACTTGAACGCGGCGCCATCGACGCCGTGGAATTGCTCGCGCCCGTGAACGACCAGCCGCTCGGCTTCCAGCGTTTCGCGCCCATCTATCACATGCCGGGCTTCAACAAGCCGAATGGCGCGGCCGAAGCGCTGCTCTCGCTCGCGGCTTTCGAAAAGCTGCCGAACGATCTGCGCGACATCGTCGAGACCGCCTGCGCGGCGGAACACATGGCCGGGCTCATCGACGCGCAAGCCAGCAATGCGCAGGCGATCGGCGATCTCGTCGCGTCGGGCGCGAAGGTGACGCCGTTTCCCGCCGACGTCATCGCGGCGATGCGCGTGAAAACGCAAGTGGTGCTCGACCGCAAGGCGGCGGAAAGCCCGAGCGCGGCGAAGATCGTGGCGTCCTATCGGCAGGCCGTGCAGGCGGGTCGCAACTGGGCGTCGATCGAGGCTTACATGGCGCAAGTGCTGCGGCAGGCGTGATTATTTTTTGGCGATGCGCCAGATCGTGCCGCTGCCGTCTTCGGCCACAAGCAACGCGCCGTCCTGCGCAAACTCGACCGCGACGGGACGACCCCAGAGTCCATCGGGCGTGTTGAACCCGGTGACGAAATCCTCGTATTCGCCCGTCGCTTTTCCGTCCTTCATCGGCAGCCGCACAACCTTGTAGCCAGTCACCTTCGTACGGTTCCACGAGCCATGCAGCGCGACAAAGCCGCTGCCCTCAGGCCCGAACGCGATTCCCAGCGGCGCCGAATGCGCCTGGATCAGCACGTCCGGAATGGTGATCTTGCCCGCAAGATCTGGCCGTGCGCCGCGATGCGCCGGATCTTCGTGCGCGCCGATGTAGAACCACGGCCAACCGTAAAAAACGCCGGGCTGCAGCGATGTCGCGTAATCGGGCGGAAGATTGTCGCCCAGCATGTCGCGCTCGTTCACCGCGCACCACAACGCGCCGGTCTGCTTCTGCAACGTCAGCCCGGCGCAATTGCGCAAGCCTGTCGCATAGGAGCGTTTGTTGCCCCCATCGGCGTCGAAGGCGAGCACCATCGCGCGCCATTCCTCGCTGCCCCACGCTGCCCCCAGACCATGCTGGCGCTCGAAGCCCGCCATGTTGCGAGGCTTCGCCCCCATGCTTTCAGCGCGATTGCCCTCGGAGCCGACCGACACGAAAAGCGTTTTTCCATCGGGCGAAAACACGATGTCGCGCGTCGAATGTCCGCCACTCGCCAGCCCCTTGATGATGCGCTCGGGCTTGCCGCGCGCTTTAACATCGCCGCTCGCATAAGGAATGCGAAACACCTCGCGCGTCGTGGCGACATAGAGATATCGCGGGTTGTCAGCAGGCCAGAACGCCATACCGAAGGCGCCCGCAAGACCGGTCGCAAACACTTGCGGCTTCCCGGTCCCGCGCACAAGAAGGATGCGCCCGTCGCTGGTTTCGGCGACAAACAGATCGCCATTGGGCGCGACGCGCAGGCGACGCGGATCCTTGAGGCCGCTTGCGACAAGGCTTGCTTCATAGCCATCAGGAACGATCGGCTTCGCATTGGTCGGGCGCGCAACGTGGCGCGACGAGGCGGCGCCAACCTGCACGCCGGGCTTTGGCAGATCGTTAACCGTAATCTTGCGCATGACGCCGGGGCGATCCGTGGAGATGTCGCCAAAAGCGGCTGCGCCCGTGAGGGTTTCGGCATGGGCGGGAAGAGCGCCGACGAGCAGGACAAAAGCAAGGCGCTTCAAATAAGCCTCCATGGTCTGGCCCAATTCATTACCTAGGGCCAATGTCCGCGCCGTCCACTCATCAAGGCGCGAGCCACACCACCGCCGCAAGCGCGGGAACCAGCGCCGGTATTGTCACCAGCGTCCCGAGCTTCAGGAAATCCCAGGCGCTCACATGCTCGCCCTCGCGCCGGATCGCGATCAGCCAGAGGATGGTCGCGAGCGAACCCGTCACCGACAGGTTCGGCCCGAGATCGACGCCCACCAGCAGCGCGCCCGTCACCGCAGGCGGCACGGCGCCCGCAGCCGCGGCCGACGCCGCGAGAAGCCCGGCGGGCAGATTGTTCATGAGGTTGCAAACCATCGCCAGCAGAGCGCCGGCGCCGAAGCCGGTCACCCTCGGCGCATCGGCAGCGTAACCGCCGAGCATGCGCGCGAGCGCATCGACGAAGCCCGTGGCCTCAAGCCCGGCGACCAGCACGAACAATCCCGCCACAAGCGGAATGACGCTCCAGCTGACGCCCTTCAGCAACGGAACCGGCGAGCGCCGCGAGGCCGCCAGCGCGAGCACCGACGTCAGCAGGCCGACGACGAATGTCGCGAGCCCAAGCCGCAAACCAAGCGCCGAGGCGACCAGCAGCACCGCGCAGGCAATAGTGATGCCGCCCGCCGCGATGCGACCGGACAGGGGCAAAGCGGGACGCGCCGCCTCGGCCGAGATCGGCTGCGCCAGCACGCCCCGGAAGCGCCAGCGCAGGATGAACCACGTGACGCCGACGGCGATCAGCGAAGGCAGGCCGAACCACATCAACCAAGCGCCCAGCGTCGGAATATGCGCGCCGAACATCACCAGATTGGCGGGGTTGGAAATCGGCAGGATGAAGCTCGCGGCATTGGCGACAAACGCGCAGGCGTAAAGCGCGGGCAGCGGATTGGCCTTCGCGGCGCGCGCGGCGGCGCAGACAGCTGGCGTCAGCACCACGGCGGTGGCGTCGTTGGAGAGCAACGCCGTGACGATAACGCCGGTGATGAAAACGAGATCGAAAAGCCTTACGCCGGAGCCGCGCGCGAGCCGCGCCGCGTGGACCGCCGTCCAGTCGAACACCTTCTCGCGCCGCGCGAGCTCGGCGAGCACCATCATGCCCGCGAGGAAGAGATAGACCTCCGTTCCGCGCCCGATGGCGGCCAGCGCGGCGGGCGGACCCACGAGCCCGCCCAGCACCAGCGCCAGCGCGCCCGCGACGGCGAAAATCGCCTCGCGCCATCCAAACGGTCGAAGGATCACCCCCGCGGTGGCGGTTCCGGCGATGGCGAAGGTGGCGAGCTGGCTGGGATCTGGCATGGGCGCGAAACTTACCCTCACGGCCTCGCAATGACGAGAGACGAATGACGGGTTGGACGCCGCCGCCCCGACCCGCTAGAACGCGCGAGCCCCCGCGGGCGCGAACCAAGCAGCAGAGACGAATATGGCGCATCCTGACCGTTTTCTCCTCGCCGGCGTCATGGGCTGGCCCGTGATGCATTCGCGCTCGCCCATGCTGCACAATTACTGGTTCGCCAAGCACGGCCTCGCCGGAACCTACCTGCCGCTCGCCATCGAGCCCGACGGCATCGGCCCGGCGCTCCGCGCCCTGCAGCCGCTCGGCTTTGCGGGCTGCAACCTGACCATTCCGCATAAAGAAACCGCCATGGCCTTCGTCGACGAGATCGACCCGATGGCGCGGCGCATTGGCGCGATTTCCTGCGTCGTCGTGCGCAAGAACGGCACTTTGCGCGGCTCCAACAATGACGGCTTCGGCTATATCGAGGGCATTCTCGAAGCCGCGCCCGACTGGAAGGCCGACGCCGGCCCGATCGTGGTCATGGGCGCCGGCGGCGGCGCGCGAGCGGTGACCTTGTCGCTCGCCGATCGCGGCGCGAAGGACATCCGCGTCATCAACCGCTCGCCCGAGCGCGCGCAGGGGCTGGCGCGCGAATTCGGCGCGCCGCTGACAGCCGTTGCGTGGGAAGATCGCCACGCGGCGCTCGAAGACGCCGCCATGGTGGTGAACACGACGAGCCAGGGCATGGTCGGCCAGACCGCGCTGGATCTCTCGCTCGCACGCCTGCCGAAACACGCGCTGGTGTCGGACATCGTCTACATTCCGAAGGAAACGCCGCTGTTGCGCGAAGCGCGCGAGCGCGGCAACCGCACGGTCAACGGGCTCGGCATGCTGCTGCACCAGGGCCGCCCGGCGTTCCGCGACTGGTTCGGCGTGACGCCGGACGTGACGCCGGAGCTGCGCGCGATGATGGAAGCGACGATTTAGACGTGACCTCTTCCTTCTCCCGCACCGGCGGGAGAAGGTGGCGCGCGCAACGCGACGGATGAGGGCGTTTGATGTTGCGCCCATTCTTCAAGGATCAAGTGACGGCGCCGCCCTCACCCGTCATGCTTCGCATGCCACCCTCTCCCGCCAGCGCGGGAGAGGGACGCACACGCGGCGTTCAGCTCACCTTCGACCGGTAATGATCCCACGTCTTCTGGAACAGGCTCGTCGACCAGAGCTTCTCGTGACAGGCCTTCTTCTCCTCTTCCGAGAAGACATACGGCTCGCCCAATTGCTCGGCCATGTACTGGCGATAGGCGTTTTCTTCCACATAGGCCGCGAGCGCGAAACACTCGACCATGTTGGCGCCGACAATCGTCACGCCATGCGACTTCAACAGAACCGCGGGGCGCTGCCCCAAAGTCTGCGCGAGACGCTCGCCCATCGGCTTGGTGTTCACCGACAGCGGCGTGTCCATCACCGGAATGTCGCCGAGCAACACGCCCTGCGCATAGACATGCTTGTAGGGCTTGCCGACCATGGTCAGGAACGTCGACCACTTGGGATGCGTATGCGCCACCGCCTGCACGTCAGGCCGCGCGCGGTAGATTTCCGTGTGGATGTGGAACTCGAGCGGCGGCTTGCCGCTGCCCGACACCACCTTGCCGTCCATGTCGATCTCGACGAGATCATCCTGCGTGAGAAGTCCCTTCACGGCAGCGCCATTGTTGATCAGCAGGTTCTCGCCGTAACGAATGGACACATGGCCGTTGTGGTCGACGATGTCGGCCTTTTCCAGCATGCGAATGCAATCGACGAGCTGCTGGCGCGGATCGTTGTTCTGCGACATGTCCAACTCCTCAGAAACCGACGCGACGCTTCCACAATTCCCATGCGCGGGATGCGGAACCGAGATTCACCTGATCGGCAAGCTTGCCTTCGCCGGGCGACAAAGCCGCGATCGGCCCGCCGCCGCCCAGCATCGTCGTCTGGAACTGCAAACGCGCGTTCATTTCCGTATAGACGGCGCGGAAGACGGCGACCGGCAGGCTCGGGCCGGT
The DNA here is from genome assembly GCA_025356415.1 of Hyphomicrobiales bacterium. Taxonomy (GTDB): domain Bacteria; phylum Pseudomonadota; class Alphaproteobacteria; order Rhizobiales; family Beijerinckiaceae; genus Terripilifer. The sequence continues at coordinate 852 of JANXTB010000171.1, read as the reverse complement.
GGCGACAGACCCATGCGCGCGCATCAGCACGACATCCTTGTCGCCGAGCGATTGCGCGAGCGCGACGCCCTTTTCGGCATTGCCGACGAGCATGTCGGTGTCGCCGAATTTCGCATTGATGTCGAACACCGGCACGCCGCGCGCGATGAAGGCGGCGTTGTGGAACATCGCCTGCATCGGCTTGTCGACAAGGCCGAAGGGAATGACGTTGGGCGAATGGCTGTGCGCAACCGCCATCACGTCAGGACGCGCCCGGAAGATTTCGCCGTGGATGAAACGCTCAAGAAACGAACCGCGGCCGCGCGGATCGACGCATTCGCAATCGAGATCGTATTCCATGATGTCGTCGGGCGTGACGAGCGCCGGCGCCAGCGAGCGCGACATCAGGAAGCGGTTCGGATCATTGGGGTGGCGCATGCTGACGTGACCGAAGGCGTCGACGACGCCCTGGTCGGCGAGGATACGGCTGGCAGCCGCGAGATCGGCCAGAACGGAGGCATCGACGGCGCCGCCGCTGCGCGGCAGGGAGGAGCCGCCAGCATCAGCGGGCGCGCGCAGATAGGAAAGGCCGGAATGGCAGGCGCAGCGGAACAGTCTCATAATTCCTCCGGAGATCGGCGTGTTGGTGTTTGGTGGCGGGCAAATTAGCAGGTTCAGCGCAGGGCGCCACCCACCCGGCTCGTCATTGGCCCGCGCGCGGCTTCTGGATTGCTTCGCTGCGCTCGCAATGACGGGACTCACGACTGAGGCCTCACGACCCCCACCCCGCTCGCCTTCGGCGAGTCGCCCTCCCCACAAGGGGGAGGGTGTTTCGATTGCCGCTGTCGCCACCAATGCTCACAAGCGGCGGAT
>JANXTB010000162.1 GCA_025356415.1 Hyphomicrobiales bacterium | reverse complement strand
GAGGGTGGCAGGCGAAGCCTGACGGGTGAGGGCGGCGCCGCTTCTGTAGCTTTCAAGAATTCGCTGTGACGAAACGCTCTCATCCGTCGCGCTTCGCGCGCCACCTTCTCCCGCCAATGCGGGAGAAGGGCGCGCACCATCCCGAGTTTTCGTAACATGACCCGCCGCGCGCTCGCGCCTCTCGCTCTTCCTGTGCTCGGCTTCGCGGCGCTGATTGGCCTTGGCCTAGCGATCCCCGCGCTTGCGCAGGTGCTCAATCTTGCGCTGCCGTTTTTCGGACTCATCCTGCTCGGCTATTGCCTCGGCCGCATTTTCGATGCGCCGGAGCAGGGCCTGCAGTGGATGCATATTTTCGTCGTTTACGTCGCGCTGCCCGCGCTCTTCTTCAACCTGATCGCCGCGACGCCGCTCGATGAACTCGCCAATTTCAAGTTCGTCGGCATCACGACGCTCTCAACCGTCATCGCCTATTTCACATCCTTCGGCCTCGGCCTGTTCGCCTCGAAAGGCAATGTCGGCGAGGCGACCATCCAGGGTGTTGGCGGCGCCTATTCGAATGTCGGTTACATGGGGCCGGGCCTGACGCTCGCCGCACTCGGCGCGCAATCGGCGGCGCCGACCGCGCTGATCTTCGTTTGCGACAGCATTTTCTTCTTCACCATCGTGCCGCTGCTGATGGGCGTCTCGGGCGCGCAGAAAATGCCGCTGCGGCACACCGCTTTTCTCGTCGTGAAGCGCATCGTCACGCATCCCTTCAACATCGCCACCGCGCTGGGAATCGCAGCCGGCTACGCGCATTGGCAACCGCCCGTCGCAATCGGCAAGATTCTCACGCTGTTGCAGAATGCCTCTGCGCCCGTTGCGCTTTTCGCCATGGGTGTGACGGTGGCGTTGCGTCCGTTGAAGCGCATGTCGCCCGAGATGCCGGCGCTTCTCGCAATCAAGCTCGTCGCGCATCCGCTGCTCGTGTGGACGCTATTGTCGGCGCTCGGCGACTTCGGCCGCATCTGGACATTCACCGCCGTGCTGATGGCTTCGCTGCCACCGGCGCTGAATGTGTTCGTGATGGCGAGTCAGTATCACGTCTATGTAGAGCGCGCGTCCGGACTTATCCTGATCGGCACCATGGCGTCTGTCGTGACGGTGACGGGCCTCTTGTTCATGATCGCGTTCGGCGGCGTGCCTTACAATCTGTTCGCGGTGTTCTGAACGCGCATCAGCCGCGGCGGCGTCCCGCGCGGCGCCACGCCTTCGCGCATGATCATCTTTCGGAGTGGCTTGATGTTGGCGATCGCCATAAGCCCGAAGCCGCGCAAGGCGTCGACCGGCAGGAAGCCGCTCAACAACGAACGATTGAGCATGTCGACGCCCGCCACGCGCGAGCGCACATCCGACACGCGCGACGCCTGATAGCGCGCGAGCGCATCGGCGCCGCCGGGGTCTTCACCCAGCGTCAGGCTGTCGACGAGATGCGCGACATCGCGCAGGCCGAGGTTCAGGCCCTGCGCGCCAATCGGCGGGAAGCCATGCGCGGCATCGCCGACCAGCACGGTGCGGCGCGCCGCGAAAGTCTCGGCGACCAGTCCGCTCATCGGGAAAGCGCCGCGCGGGCCCTCCAACTCGAGGCGACCGAGCAGGAAGTGGCTCTGCTCGTTCATTTCGCGCGCGAGATGCGGATCGTCCATCGCCTGACGTCGGCGCGCCTCGCGCGGGTCCATCATCCAAACCAGTGAGGAGCGATGCGGCGCGCCGGGTTTGCCCGGCAGCGGCACCAGCGTGAACGGCCCCTGCCGCGTGTGAAATTCGGTCGAGACCTCGCGATGCGGGCGGTCGTGCGAGAGCAGGGCAGTCAGCGCGACTTGCGGATAGGACCATTCGCGCGTCGCAATGCCCGCCGCCTTGCGCAGCAGCGACTTGCGCCCGTCGGCGGCGACCAGCAGCTTGCCCCGCAAGCGCCGCCCGTCGTCGAGCAGCACGTCGGCGCCCGTCTCGTCGCTGATCGCATGTGTCGCCTCGCCCTCGACAAGCGTGATCCCCGGCGTGTTGCGCGCGGCGTGCAGCAGATGGGCCAGCAGCAGATGGTTCTCGATGTTCTCGCCAAATACGTCGAGGCCGATTTCCCCGGCGCGGAACTCGACCGGCGGTGTGCGAAACAGCGAGCCGGTGTCATCGACGATCCGCATCGTCTCAAGCGCGGCGAAATCCGGGCGCAGGCTGTCGATCACGCCAAGATTTTCGAACAACCGGAGCGAGCGGTCGAACAGCGCAACCGTGCGCGCGGTCGGGCGCAGGTCGGGACGTCCCACCAGCGCGACCCGCCAGCCGGACTGCGCCAGCCCCAGCGCGGAGGCGAAGCCCGCGGCGCCGGTCCCCACCACAATGATATCGCTCGTCAGATTAGCTTCGCTCATGGTCTGTTTTTAGGGCGCAAAGGCGCGCTTGGCGAGGGGCGTCCTGTTGTCGCGTCGCCCGGTTTGTGATTCATCATGCGTCATGCCGCCTCGCAAAAAGACAAAAGATGAGTCGCCGCCGCCCTCAGCGGCTCTCCCGCTCGGCCCCCATCTGCTGGGGCTGTCGATACATTTGTTCACGGCGGCTGGCGCGGCTGCCGGTTTCATGGCGCTGGCCGCCGCCTTCAAGGGGCAGTTCCCGGCCATGTTCTTCTGGCTCGGCGCGGCTTTGCTGATCGATGGCGTCGACGGCACCTTCGCGCGGCTGGTGAAGGTCGAGGAGACCGCGCCGGAATATGACGGCCGGGTGCTCGATCTCATCATCGACTATCTGAATTACGTGATCGTGCCGGTGGCGGGCATCTGGCGGTCGGGCTTGATGGGCGACGATCTCGCGCTTGGCCTTGGCCTGCTCATCATTGTCACGTCGTCGCTCTATTTCGCCGACAAGCGCATGAAAATGGCGGACCATTTCTTTCGCGGATTTCCGGCGCTGTGGAATGTCGTCGCGCTTTATCTGTTCGTGTTCAAACTGCCGGTCTGGGCCAATGCTGGCCTGATCGTGATCCTCTGCGCGCTGATGTTCCTGCGCGTGCCGTTCGCGCATCCGATGCGCGTGCGCTCGTTCCGTGCGCTGTCGATCGCCTTCACCTGCGTCTGGTTTGCGAGCGCGATGCTGGCCGTCGGGCAGGGGCTGAACGCCGATTACATCGCAAAGGCGGGCCTGATCGTCAGCGCGGCCTATTTCGTTTTGCTCTCGCTCTGGCGTTTCCGCTTCAGGTGAGCGCCCGGCTGCGCGCCTCCTCCACCGAGTCGGCGTAATTCACGCGGTCTTCGGTCAGGCCATTGGCCTCCAGCACGCGGCGGACCTCCGAGCGTGCGCCTGCAATATAGAGCGGCGCGCCGCTGCGTTTCGCTTTTTTCAGGAACCCATCGAGCGTCTGCGCCGCGGTCGCGTCGGCCAGCGGCACGGCGCTGAGGTCGAGCACGAAAGCGCGCGGGCTCGCGCCGATTTCGCCGAGCACGGCGGCGACGCTGCCGGCGGCGCCAAAGAAGAACGGCCCGGCGATGCGATAGACCATCACGTCGCCGCCATTCGCCAGATAGGCCGTGCGCTCGGAAGGCGCGCCATCTGGGCGATCTTCGTCGACAAGCTGCGTCTGCGTCGACACTTCGACGATTTCCGCCATGCGGTGCATGAACAGGACGGCGCCCAGCGTCACGCCGACGCCAATGCCGACGGTCAGATCGTAGAAGACGGTGAGCAGGAACGTCGCGAGCAACACGCCAGCCTCGCCGCGATCATGGCGCAGGATGTGGGCGAACTCATCCTTCTCGATCATGTTCCAGGCGACGAGCGCCAGCACGGCGGCCAGCGCCGCGAGCGGCACATAGCTCGCCAGCGGCGCAGCCGTCATCATGAAAACCAGCAGGAAGACCGAATGCAGCATGCCTGCGATTGGCCCATGCGCATGCGAGCGGACGTTCGTCGCCGTGCGCGCAATCGTGCCGGTGACGCAAAGTCCGCCAAACAACGCGCTCGCGATATTGGCGTAGCCTTGCGCAACCAGTTCGCAATTCGAGCGGTGACGGCGGCCCGTCATGCCATCCGCCACGACGGCGGAGAGCAGGCTCTCCATGCCGCCGAGCAACGCGATGGCGATAGCCGCTGGCAGAACCTCGAGCATGCGTGTGGCGTCGACGTGCGGGAAGGATGGCGTAGGCAGCGCGCCCGGTATGCCGCCGAAGCGCGTGCCGATGGTCTCGATGGGCAGGTTGAACAGATAAACGGCGCCGGCGCCCAGCACCACGGCCGCAAGCATGCCGGGAAAACGCGGCGCCACCTTTTTCAGGATCAGCATGGTGGCGAGGCAAACCGCGGAGACGGCCACCGCAACGCCGTTGAAAGTCTCGCGCACGGCCCAGAGACCTTTCAACCGGGGGATCAATTCGGATGGCTCATGCGCGAGCGTCAGGCCGAAGAGATCGTGAATTTCACCCGAGAAAATGATCACCGCAATGCCGGCCGTGAAGCCGACGAGCACCGGATGGGGAATGTATTTGATGAAGGTGCCGAGCCGCAGATAGCCGATGGCCGCGAGCATCACGCCCGCCATCAGGGTTGCGAGCAGGAAGCCGTCATAGCCGAATTTCAGAATCGTCGCCGCCACCATGGCGATGAAGGCGCCCGCCGGTCCGCCGATCTGAAAGCGGCTGCCGCCCAGCGCCGAAACGAGGAAGCCGCCGATGACAGCTGCATAAAGACCTTGCTCCGGCTTCGCGCCAGAGCCGATGGCGATCGCC
>JANXTB010000158.1 GCA_025356415.1 Hyphomicrobiales bacterium | reverse complement strand
GAGGGTGGCGCGCGCAGCGCGACGGGTGAGGGCGCCCGCCGCGGTTGAACCGCCCTCATCCGTCATGCTTCGCATGACACCTTCTCCCGCCAGTGCGGGAGAAGGAGAGCGCCTCACTTCACCTTGATCGAAAACTCCCGTCCGATCAGCCTTGCGAGCTGCTTGAGCCGTCCGCTCACGCGCTCGTTGGCGACGTCCGCGAGATCGGGCGGGATCGTCAGGACGAGCTTGTCTTTCACCACCGCCAGCGGCGTGCGCGGCAGGATGCCTGGCATGGCGGCTGTCACCACATAGGCGACGCGCAGTGTCGCGCCCAGCACATGCGCGCGGTCGAGCATGCGGGCTGAAGCCAGCGTGCGCAGCTGCGGGCCGACGTCTTCGTCAGGCCCCAGATGCCGGTATGACGCCGCCAGCGCCAGATAGGCGCGGCCCGGATGGTCGATGCCCGTGAAGGCGGCGTTGGCGATGATGTTGAGCGATTGCTCGCCGCGATAATCGGGATGCGCGCGCCAGCCGATATCCGTCAGCAGGCAAGCGGCGTGGCGCAGGCGCGTCTCGTCGGGCGTCTCGTCGAGCTGCGTCGAGCGCAGGAAGGCGCCTGTCCACTCGCAGAGCTCTTCGCCGTGCTGGGGTGCGCGTGAGCGCAGGATGTTGAGTTCGCGCGCCGCAGCGATCAGCGGGTCCTGCCGGCGGGTGGCGGCGTCGAGCCGCTCGAACAGCAGGCCCTCGCGCACGCCGTTGGCGGAGACCACGATCTCCTTCGGCTTCGCGACCCGGATGATTTCCTCAAGCACCACAGCGCCATAGGCGAGCAAGGGACGCCGACCCGACGGCACGGCGCCGATAGCGACCAGCGAGTCCGCATTCACGCGCTCGACCAGCGCGGCGAAATCCGCCGCGTCGCGCGCCGGGATGACGTAATGGTGCATGACGTTCAGCGGATAATTTCGCTGGCGCATGTGCAGCCGGGCGAGCGCGCGCCACGTGCCGCCGATGGCGTAGAAGGTGCGCCCCTCCAGCTTTTTGAGCGGCTTGGCGTCGGCCAGCATATCGCGCGCGATCTTTTGCGCCCGCTTCGGCGACTTCTCGGACATGTCCATGAGCGCCAGGCCGCCGAGTTGTAGCGTGATGCCCAACCCCAGCTTGTCACCCTTCACTTCGTTCAGTTCGAGCGATCCGCCGCCGAGATCGCCGGCGACGCCATCGGGCTTCCAGAACCCCGAGACGACGCCCAGCGCCGACAATTCCGCCTCGCGGCGGCCGGGCAGCAGGTCGATGGGCGCACGCAGCGCGAGGCTGGCTTCCTTGATGAATTCCGGGCCGTTGACCGCGTCACGCGCGGCGGCGGTGGCGAGTACGTGGATATCGGTGATTTCCATCGCGTCGCAGAGAACGCGGTAGCGCCGGAGCGCGGCGAGTGCGCGGTCGACGCCATCCTGCGGCAGACGGCCCGTGGTGGCGACGCCGCGGCCGAGGCCGCACAGAACCTTGTCGTTGAAAATGGGGGTCGGCGAGCGCGACAGCCCCTCATAGGCGACGAGACGGACGGAGTTGGACCCGATATCGACGATGGCGACCGGGGCCAGATTAGCCAGCCGGCCGGGCGCGTCTTTTTTTGCTAAAAACATGAATTCAACGGTTCTCCAGACGCTTGAAGAGCGTCTTCGGGCTCGACTCTTTCAATGACTTGCCGCGGCCCGACAGGCTCGGATTGGTCATGAAATACGAATGGGCGTTGAATTTGTCCTCGCCCTTGGCGGGAACTATGCGCTGGCTCGATCCGTCGGGCAAGACCCGGTAGGACTGCTCGTTGTCGATCAGATTTGCGACCATGATCTGGTCTAGAACCTGCTCATGCACCGTCGGGTTGAGGATCGGCAGCATGACTTCGACGCGCCGGTCGAGATTTCGCTGCATCAAGTCGGCGGACGAAATATAGACATGCGCCTTCGCATGCGGGAGGCCGTAGCCGCCGCCGAAGGCGTAGACGCGCGCATGCTCGAGGAAGCGCCCGACGATCGATTTGACGCGGATGTTTTCCGACAGGCCCGGCACGCCCGGCCGCAGGCAGCAGATGCCGCGGATGATGAGGTCGATCGCGACCCCCGCCCCGCTCGCGCGATACATGGCCTCGATGATTTCCGGATCGACCAGCGCATTGCACTTCGCCCAGATCGCCGCCGGTTTTCCCGCCTGCGCAAAGGCGATTTCCTCATCGATATGTGTGAGGAAGCGCTTCTTCAGCGTGAGCGGCGACACCGACATGCGCTCGAGACCCGCAGGCTCGGCGTAGCCGGTGATGTAATTGAAGATGCGCGACACATCGCGCCCGATCACCGGATCGGCGGTGAAGACGGAAATATCCGTGTAAACGCGCGCGGTCTGCGGATGGTAATTGCCGGTGCCGACATGGCAGTAGCTCACCAGCGAGCCGCCCTCGCGGCGCACCACCATGGAAAGTTTGGCGTGCGTCTTCAATTCAATGAAGCCGAACACGACCTGCGCGCCGGCGCGTTCCAGATCGCGCGCCCAGCGGATGTTGGCTTCTTCATCGAAGCGCGCCTTCAGTTCGATGAGCGCTGTGACGGACTTGCCCGCCTCCGCGGCCTCGATCAATGCGCGCACGATCGGGCTGTCCGATGAGGTGCGATACAGAGTCTGCTTGATGGCGACGACATTGGGATCGCGCGCCGCCTGATTCAGAAATTGCACGACGACGTCGAAGGATTCGTAAGGGTGATGAACCGCGAGGTCCTTTTGCTTGATGGCCGCGAAACAATCGCCGCCATTGTCGCGCACGCGTTCGGGAAAGCGCGGATTATAAGGCTTGAACTTCAACTCGGGGCGGTCGAGGCCGACGATTTCCGCAAGCTCGTTCAGCGCCAGCATGCCATCGTGAATGAAGATTTCATCAGCGCCGGTTTCAAGCTGGTCGGCGACGAACTGCAACAGAGAGCCTGGCATATGCGCGTCAAATTCGACGCGGATCACGCGGCCGCGACGGCGACGCTTCAGCGCGCTCTCGAACACGCGCACGAGATCTTCCGCCTCTTCCTCGACTTCCAGATCGCTGTCGCGAATGACGCGGAACACGCCCTGCCCCTTCACCGCATAACCGGGGAAGAGACGCTTGGTCTGCATGACGATGAGCGTTTCCAGCGCGACGAACCGCGCCGAGCCCGGCCGCAGGTTTTCGGGCAGGCGTACGAAACGGTCGACCTTGGTCGGCAAGCGCACGAGCGCGTTGAGGCGGCGGCCATCGGCGGCGCGCACCAGCTCGAAGGCGACGCTGAATCCGAGGTTCGGAATGAACGGGAACGGATGCGCCGGATCGACCGCGAGCGGCGTCAGGATCGGGAAAATATGCGCCAGAAAATGATCGTCGAGCCAGGCGAATTCCGCATCGGTCAGGTCCGAGCGGTCGACGATTTCGATTTCGAACGCGCGGAGTTCCTCGCGCAATTCATGGAAGCGCGCCTGCTGTTCGGCCGAGAGCTTTGTCGCCTGTTCGCGCACGCGCGTCAGCTGATCGGCCGGCGTCATCCCGTCCTCGGACAAGACAGTCACGCCCTCGCGCACCTGGCCGCGCAGGCCCGCGACCCGGACCATGAAGAATTCATCGAGGTTGTTGGCCGAGATCGACAGGAACCGCAATTGTTCGAGCAGCGGATGATTGGGGTTCGAGGCCTCCAGCAGGACGCGGCGGTTGAATTCGAGCCACGACAATTCGCGATTCACGAACCGGTCGGCCAGCGCCAGCGAATAGGTGGGAACAGCCTGCGCGGGCGCCGCCTTTGCGGGCTCGGCCAGCATGGTCGCCTCGTTTGCCTCTCTCGTCACGATACGCACTCCCCGGCCTCTCTGCGCCCAAGGTCAAGACACTTGATGACAGCAGGATGACACACGGGGGTTAACAGAGGCCAGCCCGTCAGGGTTCACAAGGCCTTGTCAGCCTCGCCGTCCATGCGGCGCAGCACGTCGATGGCTATCGGCCGGGTGATCGGGCGGTTCTGCGCCAGCGCTTCCCGGTCGAGCGCCTCGACGATGGCCCGCGCGGCGTCGAGCGACCGCTCGATGCGGACCGCCAGATATTCAACCACCGACGTGTCGACCACCAATTGCCGGTCGACAAACAGCTTCACCAGCACAGCGCGCACCAGCGCATCGTCTGGCTCGCCGATCTCGACCGCAGGCGCGAGCCGCAGGCGCGACAGCAGGTCGGCTGTCGCCAGCCCCCAGAAATCGGGCCATTGGCGGGCGGTGATGGCGAGGTACGTCCCCGCCTCGCGCACGAGGTTTAGGAGATGGAACAGCTCGTTCTCGACTCGCTTCGCGCTGTCAGCGTCTTCAAGCAGGATGGCGGGCGCCTTCGCCAGAGCCGGCAGATCGGCCATCGGCAGCGACGTGGCGTTGAGCACGCGCGCGCCGGTCTTTGCCGCCCAGATCGCCCCGAGATGGCTTTTGCCGGCGCCTGTCGGTCCCAGCAGCAGGAGCACGCGGTCCGGCCAGTTCGGCCAGCTCTCGAACGTGTCCCAGGCGCGCGCATTGGAGGGCGAAACGAGGAAATCCTCGCGTCCGTATCGCGGCTCTACAGGCAGATCGAGCGTCAATTGACGCGGAACCGGTTTCAAGGAGTCTTGCCTCCGGCAAGCTGTTTGCGCTCCGAGCTGCCCAGATAAAGCGGGCTCGCGAGGTAATTACGCATCGCAAAGCGAACCAACACCCCGACGGCGGCGGAAATAGGGACGGCGATCAGCAAGCCCGTAAAACCAAACAGCGACCCGAAGGCGAGCAGCGCCAGCATCAGCCACACCGGATGCAGGCCGATGGATTCGCCGACGAGTTTCGGCGTGAGAATGTTGCCCTCGAGAAACTGGCCGGAGACGATCACCGCCATCACGAAGCCCAGAAGCGACAGGCTCGGCCACCCCTGCACAAGTGCGACGCAGACCGACACGACGAGACAGGTCAGCGAGCCGACATAAGGCACGAAGCTCAGCGCGCCGGAGGCGACGCCGATCAGCAGGCCGTAGTTCAGGCCGACCAGCGACAGGCCGAGCCCGTACCACGTGGCCAGGAACAGGCAGACCAACGACTGGCCGCGCAGGAAGCCCGACAGCGCCGTGTCGATCTGGCTGGCCAGCTCGCGCACCGTCTCGCGCTGGTCGAGCGGCACCCAGCTGTCGACCTTGGCGATCATCCGATCCCAATCGAGCAGAAGGTAGAAGGCGACGACCGGCGTCACGACGAGCAGCGAGACGATCCCGATCACGGCGCGTCCGCCCGACCAGATGCCCTTGAGGACGCCGACCGCATATTTCGACGCCTCGCCGGTGAAATCGCTCACGGACCCCTGCAAGGCGTCCTGCGAACCGTCGAGCGGGATCCCGAACCGCTCCGCCAGCGGGGCGACGTAGCGGCTGATAAACCCTGAGCCCTGCTCAGTGATGAGATCGCGCAGGCGCGCGGCGATGCCGGGAAGCTCATGGATGAAGTCCGCGATCTGGTGGCCGAGCGCCGGGGCGAGAATGCCCATGAGGAGCACGACCCCCAGAACGAAGGTTATCAGGATGATGAGCGTCGCGCCGAGCCGGCTCAGGCCCACTTTCTCGAGCCGGTCGGCGACGGGATCAAGCAGGTAGGCGATGGCGAGCGCCGCCGCGAAGGGCATCAGCACGTCGGACAGCAGCCAGAGAATGAGCACCAGCAGGGCGAGCCCGCCAAGCCAGAACCCGAGTTTCGCCTCGATCCGCATGCGAAGATGCCCCCTCAGGCGCTCATATGTTTGTACCACTGGGCCAGATAGGCCGCCCCGGAGACGATCGTCAATGTCACGACGATCACCAGCGCCCCGCCGAACCAGTAGCCGAGCGACCAGTCGAAGGCCTTCGCGGCCAGCACGAGGCCCGCGAAACCGATCTGGCCGGTCGTGTTGAGCTTGGAAACAAGCAGCGGGCGGATCGCCACGGGCTTCGCCATCACCCAGGACACCACCACGGCGCCCATGATCATGATGTCGCGCGAGACGACCACGATGGCGATGGAGGCCGGAATGGCCCCGACCACCGCCAGCGCCACATACATGGAAATCAGCAGGGCCTTGTCAGCCAGCGCATCGAGATAGGCCCCCAGCTCGCTGCGCAGGTCGAAGGTGCGGGCGAGAAAACCGTCCAGCCCGTCCGAGAGACCGGCAAGAATGAACAGCACCAGAGCGGTGAGCCAGTCGCGGTCGGCGATCATCACGATGGTCACCGGCACGAGCACGAGCCGGGAGATGGTGATCAGGTTGGGAATTGCGGCGAAGAGAGGCGAGCGAGTCATGCCTGTCATCCTATCACGACAGGCGCCGGTTCGGCAGGTGGGGCGCCCGCCGCGTCAGATGCTCAAGTTTCAGACTCAACCTCGCTGAGAATCTCATCGCCGCCGCTCTTGATCAGGTGGGCTGGAATGCCCGGCGGCTGCTTGATCTCCGGTGGGATCGGAGAGACGTATTTGTAGTCTCCGCGACGGCGCACCAGATCGGCCTTCGCGGCCTTGCGCAAGTCGGCATCGGTCATCAGATCATGGCCAACGCCCGCCATGATTTTCGCCGCTGCGATGGACGCCTTGTCGCCAATGGACATGCCGCCGCACGCCGTCACACCCCACGTGTGCAGGGCGACGCCGAGTGGAAGAGTGGGCCAGCCGAAGACAGACAACGGCGTGTTGAAGCTGACGTCGCCGCAGTCCGACCCGCCTCCCGTCGTCTTTTCTCCGATGATCGGAAGGACGGTCGTGGCCAATCCTTTCTCGGGCAGTTTCATCTCTTTCTGAATGGTCTTCGCGAAAGTCTGTTCCTCCGCGCTCCAATCGATCGGCGTGGCCTTCATATGGCGATGGGTCAGCGCAATCAGCGTATCGTTCGGCAGGATCGGGTGAATGCCGGTGAAAACCTGAAATTCAGTCTGGGTCTGGGTCATCAGCGCCGCGCCTTCTGCGATGCTGCGCGCCCATTCGGTCAACTTCACGACGTTCTGGCGGCTTTTGTCCCGGATCGTCAGGAGTATCTGTGCAAAATCCGGCACCACATTCGGGACAAGCCCCGCATCTTCGTAGACGTAATGCAGGCGCACAGTCGGCTCGACGTGCTCGCGCATGAACTGAATGCCGATGCCGAACAATTCGGCGGCCTTCAGCGCGCTGCGGCCGTCCCACGGCGAAACGCCGGCATGCGCGGTCCTGCCGTGAAACTTGATGCGAATGCCATTATTGGCGGCCGTCGCGACTGCGCCGGTGACGGCTACTGGCGCCGGATGCCAGGACAGGGCTGCGTCGACATCGTCGAAAAGACCATCCCGCGCCATGTAGGTTTTGACAGCGCCGCCCTCTTCGGCTGCGCAGCCGAAAACGAGGATCGTGCCAGGCGTCCTGTCCTGCTCCATCATCTTCTTAAGCGCGATGGCGGCGCCCGTGCACCCCGCGCCCAGCAGATTGTGACCGCAGCCGTGCCCGACTTCAAAGCCGGTCGGCCCCGACGTCTTGCGCGGTTCGGCTGCATTGCCGAGACTGGGGAGAGCGTCATATTCCGGCAGGAAGCCGATCTTGGGGCCGCCCGATCCCTGGCTCCATTCAGCGAGAAAAGCCGTCGGAATATTCGCCGTGCCTGTGGTGACCTTGAAGCCGGCGGCGTTCAATTCGCGGACGTGAATGGCCGCCGATTTTTCCTCGGCAAGAGTGCGTTCGGCGTTCGTCCAGACTTCGCGGGAAATGCGCAGGATAACGTCGCGCACGCTCTCTACAGCTTTCGCGGCAATCGCCGCGGAAGGAGGAGCAGCCGCAGCGGTCGCCATTGCTGCCGGCGCAGCCTGCGCCAGGACCGGTCCGGCTGAACCAACACCGACCCCGACGCCGACTGCGCCGGTCGCGAGAAACGTCCTGCGATCAAGGCCGTCTTTATTGTCCAAAGCCATTGCACACGCCCCGTAAAATCCTGTTTTCCTGAAACACTTTATTACGTTGTTGCTTTGACGCAATTGCCAAGCTCGGAATGTTACCGTGCTTCGCTCTGTCTAGATTGGACGGTGCGACTTTTGGTTCGAGGAGCATTTATAGGCAAAGCCCCACAAGGGTGAGATGCGCCGAGACCCGTAACCCTTGCATCCACGGCTCCGGCGGGTTACGCCCCGCCCACGAGGAGCATCATGAGCGACACACAAAAGCCCGCGTCCACGGACGGCCAAACCTACGCTCAGGCGGGGGTCGATATCGACGCCGGCAACGCCATGGTCGAAGAGATCAAGCCGCTGGTGCGCGCCACGCGCCGCCCCGGCGCGGACGCCGAGATTGGCGGCTTTGGCGGCCTGTTCGACCTGAAGGCGGCCGGCTTCAAGGATCCGATCCTCGTCGCCGCCAATGACGGCGTCGGCACCAAGGTGAAAATCGCCATCGAGACCGGCATCCACGACACGGTCGGCATCGACCTCGTCGCCATGTGCGTCAACGATCTCGTCGTGCAGGGCGCCGAGCCGCTTTTCTTCCTCGATTATTACGCGACCGGTAAACTCGACCCCGCAGCTGGCGCCGCCATCGTGAAAGGCATTGCGCGCGGCTGCATCGAAGCCGGCTGCGCGCTGATCGGCGGGGAGACCGCGGAAATGCCGGGCCTCTATTCCGGCGGCGACTACGATCTCGCGGGCTTCTCGGTCGGCGCTGCCGAGCGCGGCAAGCTGCTGCCTGCTGGCGATGTCGGACCGGGCGATGTCGTCATCGGCCTGCGCTCATCGGGCGTGCACTCCAACGGCTTCTCGCTCGTGCGCCGCATCGTCGAGCGCGCGGGACTCGCATGGACCGACGCCGCGCCATTCGAGCCCGCGAAGAAACTTGGGGCTGCGCTGCTAACCCCGACTCGCATCTACGTGAAGCCGCTCTTGCAGGTATTGCGCGCGACGAGCGGCCTCAAGGCGCTGGCCCACATCACCGGCGGCGGCTTCCCCGACAATATTCCGCGCGTGCTGCCCGATGGCGTCGGCGTGACGCTCGATCTCGACAAGGTGCCTGTGCTGCCGGTGTTCAAATGGCTCGCCAAGGCGGGCGGCGTTGCGCCGGAAGAAATGCTGCGCACGTTCAATTGCGGGCTCGGCATGATCGTCGTGACGGAAGCAGCGCAAGCCGATGCGATCGAAGCCGCGCTGCGCGAAGCCGGTGAAGACCCGGTGCGCGTCGGCGTCGTCGATCTCGCGCCGAGCGATGGCCCGCAGGTGCGCTACACCGGGACGCTCGCGCTGTGAGGCCGGCGCGCAAGCGCGTCGCGGCGCTGATCTCGGGCCGCGGCTCGAACATGCTCTCATTGATGGCCGCCGCGAAGCACCCCGATTATCCGGCCGAAATTGCGCTGGTGCTTTCCAACAAGCTCGATGCGGCGGGGCTCGCCACCGCGCGCGACGCCGGCATCGCCGCCGTGGCGCTGAACCACAAGGATCACGAGAGCCGCGAGGCATTCGAGCGCACGATGCAGGCCGTGCTCGAAGAGCATGCGATCGATCTCATTTGCCTGGCCGGTTTCATGCGCCTGCTGACGCCGTGGTTCGTCGGACAGTGGCAGGGGCGGATGCTCAACATTCACCCGGCGCTGCTGCCGTCCTATCGCGGGCTGCATACGCATGAACGCGCGCTGGAAGACGGCGTGAAGATCCACGGCGCCACTGTGCATTTCGTCGTGCCGGAAATGGACGCAGGGCCGATCATTGCGCAGGCCGCCGTGCCGGTCGTCGATGGCGACACGCCAGAGACTTTGGGCGCGCGCGTGTTGCGCCAAGAGCATGTCATCTACCCGCTCGCGCTCAAGCTTGTAGCTAGCGGCGCGACGCGGATCGATGGCAATCGGGTCACCACGGGCGAGCGGGCGTCGGAACGCCTGCTCATCGTGCCGACGCCGGTCTGATCAGACCTTGCAGGCTCTCATGGCGTTTTCGGCCTTCGGCCGCGAGCTCTTGCCGAACACGCCCGTCTCGCGCAATTCGCCGGCCTCGTCGCTCGACATGGCGCGCATGACATTGCCCGCGTAGCAGCCGCAACGGCCGACCGCGTTTGTCTTGATGGCCTCTTCACGCTCCGACAGCTTGAACACGCAAGCGTCCTGCATGCGGCGACGCAGCTGGTCATCGGTCATGCCGCGCATGTCGACACCGGGGCCGCGCGTCGCAGCGCCCTCCGACGGCGGCCGCGCGCCAGCGTGAGCGAGGCCGGTGAAGGCAAGAAGAGAAGAACCGACGAGCAGCGCCGCAAGAATAGATTTCACGCTTGGTCTCCGCGAAAAACGAATCTGATTGCGAAACATCGCGTAAGTTGAAGCATATGGAAAGAGTGTGCGTGTCACGCGCGCTTCACCCACACCTTGTTGTCGTGGAACGCGGCCCCGCCGAAAGGCGCCGGACTGTCGGCGCCGGTGAGCACATTGATGCCCCTGCCCTCCTCGAAAGCCGCGTTCGGCCAGATGCCTTCGCACACCAGCACGCCGCGTTGTACGCCATCGAACAGCCTTGCATGCACGACCACGCTGCCGCGCGTGTTGCCGAGCCGCACGCGGTCGCCGCTTACGATTTCGAAAGCTGCGGCATCATCGGGGTGCATCATCACCTCGGGCCGCCCCTCGCGCTTGCGCGCCGACGCCGTCTCGTTGAACGTCGAGTTGAGGAACGAGCGCGCCGGACTTGTCGCGAGCCGAAACGGGTGCACGGTATCGGCCTCCTCGATCACCTCCCAATGATCGGGAAATGTCGGCAGGTCTTGCCATGGCCCTGCAAGGCCAACACCCTTGCCGCCGCTCTTCACGTAAGGAACGGCCTGCCAATCGGGCTTGAATCGGAACTTTCCATCTGGCCAGGCAAAGCCCCTCGTGTAATGCGCTGTTTCGAAATCTGGCTGCACATCAACCCAGTTCGTCTTCGCCAGCACATCGAGCGAGGGCAGGTTCGACTCCTGCAAGATGCCCGCGATCAACTCGCGCGGCTGCATGCGAAA
>JANXTB010000157.1 GCA_025356415.1 Hyphomicrobiales bacterium | reverse complement strand
CCCCCCTGTCAAGACGCCTCTCGGCGACCGGCGATCTTGCACGCGCGCTTTGGCGAGACAGGCAATTGCCATCCAATCGCCGGATGAGTAGACAGTTTTCAATCGTCGTTGGTGTGCCGGGAAGAAGCCACAAGGTTTTGTAGCAGGTTTTGCAGGCTTTTTGCCACGTATTGTGACATCCGTCCCCGCATGCCAGATTGGCCTTCCGGTCCCGCCCAAAGGCTGCAAGTACAAGCACATGTTCAAACGAATTCTGATCGCAAATCGCGGCGAGATCGCCTGTCGGGTCATCAAGACCGCCCGCCGGATGGGGATCGAAACCGTTGCGGTTTATTCCGAGGCCGACCGCGACGCGCTGCATGTCGAGATGGCCGACGAGGCCGTCCTGATCGGCCCGCCGGCCGCGGCCGAAAGCTATCTCCTGATCGATGGAATCGTCGAGGCCTGCCGCAAGACCGGTGCGGAGGCGGTACATCCCGGCTACGGCTTCCTGTCCGAGCGCGAGGCTTTTCCGCGCGCGCTGGCGAAAGCCGGGATCGTCTTCATTGGGCCCAATGCGGGCGCCATCGCCGCGATGGGCGATAAGATCGAATCCAAAAAAGCCGCCGCGAAAGCCAACGTCTCGACCGTCCCCGGACATCTCGGGGTGATCGAGGACGAGAAGCATGCGGTGAAGATCGCCGACGAGATCGGCTATCCCGTGATGATCAAGGCCTCCGCCGGCGGCGGCGGCAAGGGCATGCGGATCGCGCATTCGACGTCCGAAGTCGCCGAAGGCTTCAACCTCGCCAAGGCCGAGGCCAAGTCGTCGTTCGGCGACGACCGCGTCTTCATCGAAAAGTTCATCGTCGATCCCCGCCACATCGAAATCCAGGTGCTCGGCGACAAGCACGGCAACGTGATCTATCTCGGCGAGCGCGAATGTTCGATCCAGCGCCGCAACCAGAAGGTCATCGAGGAAGCGCCGTCGCCGCTGCTCGATGAAGAGACCCGCCGCAAGATGGGCGAGCAGGCCGTCGCGCTGGCGAAAGCCGTCGATTACGACAGCGCCGGCACCGTTGAATTCGTCGCCGGGCAGGACAAGAGCTTCTTCTTTCTTGAGATGAACACGCGCCTGCAGGTGGAGCATCCGGTGACGGAGCTTGTCACCGGCGTCGATCTCGTCGAGCAGATGATCCGCGTCGCCGCCGGCGAGCCGCTGACGATCAAACAGTCGGATGTGAAGCTGCATGGCTGGGCGGTGGAAAGCCGCATCTATGCGGAAGATCCGACGCGTAATTTCCTGCCCTCTACCGGGCGTCTCGTGTCGTACCGCCCGCCGGCGGAAGGCAGCGCCGACGGGATCACCGTGCGCAACGACACCGGTGTGTTCGAGGGCGGCGAAATCTCGATCTATTACGATCCGATGATCGCCAAGCTCGTCACGCATGCGGGCGACCGCCTGACTGCGATCGAGGCGCAGGCGCGCGCGCTGGATGAATTCGTCATCGACGGCATTCGCCACAACATTCCGTTCCTGTCGTCGCTGATGCAACATCAGCGCTGGAAGGATGCGCGCCTGTCCACCGGCTTCATCGCGGAAGAATATCCCGAGGGCTTCTCGCCGCTGGTCGCGCAGGGCGAGGTCGCGCATGTGCTGGCGGGCGTCGCCGCGCATGTCGATCATGTGCTCAACGAGCGCAAGCGCCTCATCTCGGGCCAGCTGCCGACGCAGCGCACGGTCACCTTCGAGCGCGCCCGCGCGGTGCTGCTCGGCAAGACGCGCCACGACATCGTGCTGGAGCCGGGCGACGGCGCGCTGCTGGTGCGCTTCGAGGAAACCAGCGCGCATGCGCATCGCCTTGAAAGCGACTGGCGCCCGGGCGACGCCGTCTGGCGCGGCACGGTCGATGGCGATCTGACGGCTGTTCAGGTGCGTCCGATCCTCAACGGCTTCCTGCTGTCGCATCGCGGCGTCAGCGTCGAAGCCCGCGTCTTCACGCGCCGCGAGGCCGAGCTCTTCGCGCTGATGCCGGAAAAGAAGATCGCCGACACATCGAAGACGCTGCTCTGCCCGATGCCTGGACTGGTGAAAATCCTTCTCGTGCAGGAAGGGCAGGAAGTGAAAGCGGGTGAAGCGCTCTGCATGGTGGAAGCCATGAAGATGGAAAACGTCCTGCTGGCCGAGCGCGACGTCACGGTGAAAACGATCAACGCAAAAGAGGGCGACTCGCTCGCAGTGGATGCCGTGATCATGGTGTTTGCGTGAGGCGCGACGCCTAGAGCTTCAGATCGAAATGCGCGGGCGCCACACCTTTGGCATGACGCTCGCTGACGGTCTCGTAGATGCTTGCAAATTGCTTCACCATGCGGTCGGCATCGTAGAGATTGCTGCACGGCAGGGCTTTTTTCAATTTTGCACGCAGTCGCGCCAAGGTCTTCGGGTCATTCGCCCAGCGGATCGCGCTGTCCACATAGGCGCGCTTGTCGGGAACGATTGTTTCCGTCACGCCCACCGCGCGCAGCAGGCTTTCGCTCAGGCGTGATTGGGCCGTGGCGCCGGGGCAGGTGAGCACTGGCAGGCCCGCCCATAGCGCGTCGGTGGTCGTTGTTGCGGCGCTGAAGGTGAATGTGTCGAGGAACAGATCGGCGCATTTGTGCCGGTTGAGATGTTCGGCCTTGCTGCGGATACGGGCTGCGAAGACGAGGCGTTCCGGCGCGAGGCCGCGCTGCGAAAAGCGGGCGCGCAAGATGTCGCGCGAGGTTCCGCTCGGGCCATCCGACAGCCACAGGATGCTGCCGGGCACAGCGTCGAGAATTTCGAGCCAGCAGGCGAAAACCTCTTCGTCGATCTTCAGCCAATTACCGAAAGCGCAGAAGACGATGGCGTCTTCTGGAAGTCCGTGGTCAGCGCGCTTGGGCGGGCTGTCTGGCATTTTCACCCGGTCGCCGCATTGAAAGGCGTCGGCGAGGCGGATCAGCGGGCCGTTGCCATTGTCGCGCTCGCTGTCGCGCACGAGGATGCGGTCGACGATGGTGTAATCGATGTAGGGCGCGGGCATTCCGGCGAGATGTTGCAGCCAGTGAATTTGCACCGGGGCAGGGCGCATGGCGAAAGCTTCCGGCATTCCGCCGCCGAGGTATCCGTCGAGATCGATCAGGATTGAAATGTTGTCGGCGCGAATCTGCTGGGCGAGTTGGCCCGCGTTTGCGCCCCGGCAATCGCGATAATGCGGCGTCGTCGTCTTGATGCGGCCCGCGTAATCATTCGGATCGTGGCTGTTGATATGCAGCGCGTAGAGATAAAGGTCCGCGCCGGTCGCGCCATGCGCCTCGAAGAACGGCGATAGCAGATGGCCGATCGGATGCTCGCTAAAATTATGCGAAACGAAACCGACGCGGCGCGGCGCGCTTGGCGCATGCTGGCCTGTCACAAGCTTCGGGATGCGCGCCGCCGTCATGTCGCCGATGGCGTTGAAGATGCGCATCAGAAGATGGTCTTCGATCGCGTAATAGGGACAGAGGAAAGACAGCCGCCGCAGCGCATTCAGGTCGTTGTTCATCCAGCGCGCGCGGTTGTTCGCCGGCAGGCTTTGCTCGATGTTCGCGACAATCAGCCTGCGCGCGCGTTCGCGCTGGTCGAGCCGCGCGAGGCGCCCGGAGAGAGAGGCGTATGATGCGAGCCGAATGTCGAGCGTTGTCGGCGGCTGTCGATCGATGGTGTGGCTGGTGATGGCGAGCGCGTCATCGAGCTTGTCGAGCACTTGCAGGCAGACCGAAAATGTTTCCAGCGCGTCGATGCTCTGGCCATTGCGCTGCATGAATTGCTGCGCCAAAGCGGCGGCCTCCGCGGCGCGGCCTTTTTCGAGCATCAGGTTTGCAAGTTCGCGCAAAGGCCCGAACTCCGCCGGGCTTCGCGCCATGGCGTCACGATAGAGCTGCTCCGCATCGGCGTGTCGTCCGGCGCTGCGCAGCACATCGCCGAGGCTGATGGCGGATCCGACAAAGCCGGGATTGCGCCGCAGCGACTCGCGAAACATCGCCTCCGCCTCGCCAATGCGGCCGTCGAGTTTCAGCACGACGCCAAGATCGTGGAACAGCGCATTGTCGCCCGGATTTGCGCGCAGCGCGTTGCGGAAGGCGTCGCTCGCCTTTGCGTGCGCGCCGCGCTGAAAGTGGAGCATGCCCTGAAACTTCCAGACATCCGCGCGTGACGGATCAGCCTGCGCGGCGGCTTGAGCGCTCGCAAGGGCCGCGTCGATGTTCTGGCGGCTCGCAGCCTCGCGCGCTCTTTGCAGCAGCGCGTCGACCGCGTTGGGGGACGTCATGGCGAATCCCGAAAAGGCTGAAAAGAATCGATCAGTTCAATCTTGTGATCTTAACAGCGAGGGTTCCTGTCTGGAAGCAGCGGACCTTTCGCGCTACAAGGGCGTCATGCCGCTGTATTTCGCATATGGTTCCAACATGGACGTCGAGGCCATGCGCGCGCGTTGTCCGCGCTCGAAGCCGCTTGGCGCGGCGCGTCTGGCGCGCCATCGCTTTTACATCATGGAGGGCGGCTATGCGTCGGTGATGCGCGATCCGCGCCGCGAGGTGCATGGCGTCTTGTGGGATCTCGCGCTCGCCGATGTGCGCACGCTCGACGCCTATGAGGACGTGCACAGCGGACTCTACCGCAAGGTCGTGCAGCCGGTGCTGCGCGGGCAGGGCGCGTCCGC
>JANXTB010000140.1 GCA_025356415.1 Hyphomicrobiales bacterium | reverse complement strand
CCGACATAGGCGTCACCGCTCCACAAGAACCCCTCGCGGCCGACGTTGGCGCCATAGCGGGTGGCGTTTCCCTCGCCCTCGATGCGGTAGACGTAGTAATTGCTGGGATCGACAATGATCGTGCCGGGCGCTTCCTTGGTGTCGTAGCGCACGGTCCGGCGGTAATATTTCGAGTCGATCTTGTCGACATTGACCGCCGGGATCGGGAATTTCTCATTGGGCAACGGCCCGTAGAGCGCCGCCGCCTCGGTGCGGCTCATGCCGTCGGTCGCCACGCAACCGCCTAGCCCGAGCGAGCCGAGACCGACGGCGGAGCCGTACAGAAACGACCGGCGGGTGAGAAGCCCCGAACGAAGCCCCTCGTCCTTCTCGCCGTGATCGGCAATTCTACCGTCCATAATCATGATCCTGGAGCTTCCCGTGTCTTGTCGCCCAGCCAAAAGCATATTCCACCCGCCGGGCGTCTTGCCAAGCTGAGCTTGCCGTCACACGGCTCGATTCGCAAGTCCGGGCCTTCCCGGCCCGCCAAGGTGCGATTGCGTGCGCGAGCGTCAACACTGTCCCCTGACCTTGGCTATACAAGGGTTTTGAGCGCATGGCGCCGCCACATGAATGCTGACTTTTGTCATGGAGACTCGGGCAGCGAGCGTGCAACATGCCGTCACGCTTGGAAAGGCGCAGCGAGAAGCAGCTGAGAAGCGCGCGTACCGCGCAGGCGCAAGATGAACTCCGCATCCAGAAAACGGCCTGAAGGAATTTGTGCCTTTTGACGCTGGAGAAGATCATGACAAATGGCTCAAAGGTCCTGACTGGCGCGGATGCAAGAAAGCTCCCGACGGAGTCTCGATTGCCGCCCTTCGCGCAATATGGCCTCAGCTTGTTGCTTGTGGCGGCGGCGACGTTTCTTGCGTTCATCGTCAGCACGGTAGTTCCCGCGTCGGGGCTGACACTGATTTTCGTGCTGCCGGTGATCATTGCCGGCACGGTGTTTGGACTCGGACCTTCGCTGGCCACTACTTTGGCCGGCGCCTTGATGTTCGACTTCTTCTTCACGCAACCGATTTACACATTCCGAATGACGAACCCGTCCGAAATTTGGGCGGCGCTCCTGCTTCTCGTCACAGCAGCCATCGTCAGCACGATTTCCTGGCAGTCACGGCGATATGCATTGGAAGCGCGGCGGGCCGCAGCGCAGGCCGAGGAGTTGCGTCATCTGGCTCACATCGTGATCAACGGCGCTTCGCGCGACCAGATTGCGCAAGCCGCCGCGACGGCGCTCAGCGGCATTTTCGGGGGCCCGGCTGTGATCCTTTCACGCACTGGCGACCAGTGTCGAATAGAAGCCAAAGCGGGCGGCGCCGAGATTTCCGAGCACGACATCAAGGCTGCTGAAGGCGCATTGGCGAGCGGTGTCCGCATGCGAGCAGAGACTTACCCGCACGAACAATCAAGGTTCGACATGTGGCCGGTTGCGGCCGGCAACACGCGTCAGTACGTCGCCGGCGTTAATTTCGGCCGTGCGGCGTACGATAGGCCCCCCGACGCTGATCGCTTCGTGGAAATCGTGATTGGTTATCTCGTCACGAATTTCATCAAGCCGGATCGCTGAGAGCGCCGCGGCGATTTCCTCCTCGAAACTCAATGGCGTTTGGCGCGAAGGCTTGCTTCCTTGTTCTTGTCGGAAGTCGGAATAACCGCGAAGTTTCCGGCTTCTTCTTTCGATGACTCGCCTTTGACTCCGAAGAGCGCCTCGACCTTTTTCAGCCGTTCGGCGGTTTCGCCCGTGATTTCGCCGATGGCGCCGAGAACGGTGCGAATGGCCGCAAGGCCTTTTCTGCGTTCGCCGATGTCAGACGGCAGCAGTTTGGGAATGGCTGCGAGCGTCGCTTCCGGTTCGAGCAACAGCAGGAAGAACTGCTCGCGCGCCATTTGCTTGAACTGCGCCACCGAGAGCCGCGTGCCCGGATCTGTCATGCGGATCCGGAGCAGCGCCTCGACGCCTCTTTCATCAACGGCGCCGCGTGGCGCGCCCGCGTAAAGCAGGCCGCGCACGGCGCATTCGACCAAGCCACCCTGATTGATCTTGGCTGTCAATTCCGCAATGCGCTTTTCCATTAGCTCGCGATGTATCAGGGACTTTCCTGGCCTCCGCGGTTTCGCGGATTCAGGGTTGACGCCGACGGCCGCCTGCAGAATCGGCGACCCGTATACGGTCATGAACATTTGTTCCGAAAGCTTCTCGGTCGTCTCACGCCAGGCGTCGAGCGACTTCACGATCTGCGCCGACATGGCTTCCTGCGCGACGATGAAGGGGTTGCCGGAGGATGCCGGCTTGCGGTTCTCTCGAACTTCGTCCGCGGTCTCGGCCAGTTTTCCCATCAACGGATTGGCGTCGGTGCACGCCTCGTATTGCAGACGGGCTGGATCACACTTCTTCATGATCTCGGCGACCTGCGGGGTGAAGATTGCTTTCACAATCGGCTGCGCAAACGCACGATAGAGCGCAAGGTTGATTTCGGAAACGCGCGCAGCCGTCGCAAAACGGCGTTCGTCTTCCGGCGAATTTCCGCCCATTGCGCGAATATCTTCCAGCGTCCGCTTTTCGCAGCGCATGATCCACTCGCCAGTGGTGAGATCGTGGCGTGCGGTGTCGTCCGTCTTTTTCTCGAACTTCGCTTCGTAGAGGCCAGGCGGAAGCAGATCGATCAGGTCGATGTTGCTGGAAAATTCGCTGTGCTCTTTCTTCGCGACGCCGCCGGAAACGAAAATGCCGAGATGGCCGATCGTTTCGTGAACCGTGTAAACAATTGTCTGGCCGAAAGATCTGATCTCGTCGACGTCATCGTAGAGATCGAGAATCCAGTCTAGCGCCTGCTGCGGCGGAGTGACATTGTCGCCCTTCGAGCAGAACACGAGGATCGGCGAGCGAATGTTGCGAAGGTCGATGATCTCGCCATCGGACGTCTCGATGCGCCCGGCCGCCAGATTATTGCCGATGAACAATTCATCGACGATGAACTGGATCTCTTCAGCGTTGAGGTTGACGTGACCACCCCACCAGCGCTCGAATTCGAGATAACGTTCCGCCTCGGTGTCGACCTTGGAGTAGACATTATATTGCTTCGTCCAAAGCGTGTTCGCCGGATTCTGGTTTTCGAAATTAGCGACGAGCTTGCCGCCGTCGAACGTGCCCGCGCCCATGTCGCCGGTCAGCGCCGTCAGCCAGCTGCCGCCGAGCAGTCCGCCTGAGTAGCGCATCGGATATTGTCCGCGCACACCCGCCCAATAGGAAAGCGGAGCGCCTGCGATGATGATCGGACCAAACAATTCAGGCCGGAGCGAAGCCAGCATCATGACCGCCCAACCGGCCTGACAATTGCCGATGACGCACGGCCTTCCCTCCGCGGAGGGATGCAGCGCATTCACCTTTTCAAGGAACACTGCTTCGGCGCGGGTGATGTCCTCGATGGTCTGGCCCGGCATGGGGTCGGGCGTGAAGCCGATGAAGTAGCAGGGGTGTCCCGCCTTCATGGCGACCCCGATCTCGCTGTCAGCCTTGAAACCGCCGATGCCCGGCCCGTGGCCGGCTCTCGGATCAACCACCACGAAGGCGCGGCTAGTGGGGTCGATCTCGACGCCCTTGGGCGGAACGATGCGGACGAGCAGATAATTTGCGGGCCGCGGCAAGGTGCGGCCATCGATGACCAGTTCTGCGGAATAGTCGAGAACATGCGGGACGGTTTCGGCCATATGCTCGCGGTACTGGTTGCCACGCTTACGCATGACATCCATGAACAAAACGCCGCGCTGGCCAGCGTCCACCAAATACTCAAGAGCAGAGCCAAAGAGGTCAGACAGTGCGCCATGCGCAGCCTGCTGTTTGCCGTCAGCCATTTTCAAGCTCCATGAATTTTTGCAGATTTTCTCCTAGTGCAGACGGGGTGGCGCGTCGTTGACATTTCGCAACGCACACGCGCGGCGGAAGCCGTTACGCCGCGACAAAAGAGCCGGGTGAATTGCGATCATCCAATTCGCTCGCGACACATTTGCGTGCGGCGACAGTCTCGCGGGTAAGATTCTCTAAAAATTCGCCAATTGATAAAAGTCAAAGTCGGCGCTTCGCTTGGAGCTTATCAAATAACTTCGTCGCTATCGTGGAGTTGTCTTGATGAAACCGGCTTTCGTTTTTCTTGATCAAGACCGCTCTCCCGAAATCGCAAGATTACAGCTGATCCAGACATGACCGCTTCCGACACGAGGCCGGCATCAAAGCGGCGGAGACGATGACGCGCGAAAGACAGGCCTTCGCACTACCTCGTTTTTGAGCACACAACAGATGGCGAAGAAGGACAACAAGGCCATGAAGTTGAGAGACGATATGAGTGTCTGGCCGCGCGCCGTAGCCATTGGGCTGTCTCTCCTTCTCGCGGGTCACCCGCTGGCGCAAGAAGCGACTCCGACGACCGCGCCGGGAGCGCCTGCGCCCGGAAGCAATGCTCCGTCTCCTCCCGCGGCGCCCGTCACGCCAGCAACACAGGAAAGCCCTGCGGATCGCTTCACGGACGCCGAACTTGAAAAACTTCTCGCGCCTATTTCGCTCTACCCTGACGCGCTTCTCGCGCAAGTATTGCCAGCAAGCGCCTACCCGCTTCAGCTCGTGCAGGCGCAGCGTTGGCTCGATAAAAACAAGGCTGCCATCGCCAAGGATGATTACTCTGGCATCGACGCACAAAAATGGGATCCTGCGGTCAAGGCGCTTGTGCGTTTTCCGGCGGTGATCAAGAAGTTAAATGACGATCTCGACTGGACCACGGATCTCGGCGACGCCATCGTCAATCAGCCGCAAGATGTGGCGAACGCCATTCAGGTTTTGCGCGTCAAGGCGCAAAAGGCCGGCTCGCTGAAATCGACCAAGGAACAGAAGGTCGTCACCAGCAGACAGGATAACCGCGACGTTGTCGTGATCGAATCCGCCGACCCGTCGGTGGTCTATGTGCCGGTGTATGATCCTGTCGAGGTTTACGACCCGGGCGCGGGCGCCTTGCTGGCCTTCGGGAGCGCTATTGCGATTGGCTCCATCTGGGCGGGCAGTTACTGGAACTGGAACTCAGGCGCCATTTATCCGCCGGTCTGGCCGGGCTACCCCGCGTGGCGCCCGCCTTATCCAGGCTGGCGTCCCGGTAGACCGCCCTACCCGCCGGGTGGAATTGGCGGCCCGGGTGGGCCGGGAGGGATTGGCGGTCCCGGCAGGCCGGGAGGCCCGGGCGGCATCGGCGGTCCTGGTGGTCCTGGCGGCATCGGTGGCCCGGGCGGCCCCGGTCGGCCCGGCGGCATCGGCGGCATCGACTCGGGATCAAATCTGAAGCCATGGCGACCTGACGCCGGCTACAAGCCGGGTCTGGGCAGCAAGCCCGGAATTGGCGCCAAGCCCGGAGCGCCCGGTGCAAGGCCTTCGCAGCCAATCGCCTCCGGCGGCCCCGGCGGCGGGCTGTCGCGACCCGAAGGGGGCGCGGGCCTTGGCGCTGGCGCTGGTGCCGCGCTGGGCGCAGGCGCTGCGGTTGGCGCGGGGGCCGCCATTGGCGCCGCAGCCAATCGGCCGGCTGCAAACCGGCCAGCTGCGAAGCCTGCCGCAAAGCCCGCAGCAACAAAGGCGGCTGCAAAGGCGGCTCCGAAGGCTGCAGCCAAGCGCCCTGCCGCAAAATCGGCAGGACCCAATCGTAGCGCCATGGGGGGCATCCCCATGGGCGGGGCCAACAATGCTTTCGCCAATCGCGGCGCTGCGAGCAGAATGAGCCCGGCGGGCGGGTTCGGAGGCTTTGGCGGCGGAGGGCGTGGCGGCTTCAGCGGCGGCGGCGGACGCGGCGGCTTCAGTGGCGGTGGACGCGGTGGCGGCGGTGGGCGCGGCGGTGGCGGGGGACGTCGGTCGGACGTCACTCTGAAAGATCACATCGATCTTCTTGGATATCTGGACAACGGCCTCGGCTTCTACCGCTTCACCTACAAGGGCGAAGACAAGCCCTATGTCGGCGTGATGGCGCAAGAAGTGCGCTCAGTCATGCCCGACGCCGTTGTGCGCGGTCATGACGGTTATCTGCGCGTCTATTACGACAAGCTCGGCATCCCCTTCCAAAGCTATGAACAATGGCTTTCATCGGGAGCGCGTATTCCGATCTCCACGAAAAACGCGCACTGATCAACGACGTAAACGAGACAAGACGCTCATTCAACAGGAGTGCAATCGCATGCGACGGATAGCGATGATGGCCGCTGCTGGGGTTGTCTTTATGGCAGGCCAATCGCAGCCAAGAGCCCAACAGATCTACCCAACGCCCGAAGCGGCCGCCAAGGATCTGATCGACTCGGCGCGAGCAAAGGCGCCGGAATTCGGGAAGCGCATTCTCGGCCAGCAGGGCGCGGCGCTGCTTCGCTCCGGCGATCCCGAGGAAGACGCTCGCAATCTTGCGGAGTTCAACGAGGCGGCGGCGTCGGCCATGGCGCTGGACGAAAAGAACGCCGCCACGCGCCTCTTGCGCATTGGCGATCGGGGCTGGACGTTTCCGCTGCCGATCGTGAAGACGGAGAGCGGCTGGCGCTTCGACCCCGAGCAGGGACGCGTCGAAATCACAAACCGCCTGATCGGCTTCAACGAATTGAGCGCGATCGGCGCCTGTCGCGCCTACGTCAAGGCGCAGGACGAATATTTCAGCATGGATCGCGACGGCGACGCCATTCGTGAATATGCAGGCAAGATCGTTTCATCGCCCGGCAAGCGCGACGGGCTCTACTGGGACGCCGAGAACCAGGCGGATATCTCACCGCTCGACGGGTTCGTCACCGAGACGAAGCGAAAGCAAAAAGGAGCCGCGGGCGCGGGCTCCTACAACGGCTACATCTTTCGCATCCTGACCGCGCAAGGCGCGGCGGCGCCAGGAGGCGCGCACACGTACAAGATCAACGGATCCCTGATCGCAGGACACGCGCTGGTCGCGTGGCCGGTCGAATGGGGCAAGACCGGAATCCAGACCTTCATTTGTGGCCAGAACGGCAAGATATTCCAAAAGAACCTCGGATCCCGCACAGGAAGTCTTGGTCCGAAGATAACCGCCTACAACCCGGACCGGAGTTGGCAGTCAGTCGAGTGATGTGGCGACGAGTTGCTGGCGAGGGAGCCCGTGTGTGCGATTGGCCTTGAACTTCAGGCGGGCGCCGACGCCAACGGGGCGTTCGCTGCGCGCCATGCTGCGATGCCGCCCTGCAGGTGGCACGCGGATGTAAAGCCCGCTTCCTGTGCGGCCAACACCGCCATCGCCGAGCGTTCGCCGAACGCGCATACGAAGAGCAGGCGTTTCCGATTGTCTGCGCCGAGTTCATGCAGCAGTCCGCCGGGTTGCAGATGCTCCTGAAGGCTCGGATACGCCACATGCAGCGCGCCCGGGATCGTGCCATTCTTGTCCCGTTCGCGTTTTTCACGGAGATCGATGAACCGCACATCCGGGTTGCCGAGCAAGCGCACGGCCTCCGCGGGCGTGAGCGTCCAGTCCCGATGAACAACATTCTCCTGCGCAATGCCGATATGCATGTTGGCCGGAACGGCCACGTCCATCATCTTTGGATTCGGCAGATTGAGATGGTTCATCAAGTTTGCATATTCATCGACTGACGACACTCTCAGCCGCGGATTGAAGCGCTTCTCCTCGCCGATCGTGCTGACCGTGTCACCCTTGTAATCATGCGCCGGATAGACGAGCGTTTCATCCGACAGGCGCAGCAACTTGCCGAACAGGGACTCGTATTGCGCGCGCGGGTCGCCGTTCTGGAAATCGGTCCGGCCGGTCCCGCGGATGAGCAACGTGTCACCTGTGAAAACCCGGTCCTGCATCACGAAGCAATAGGAATCGTCTGTGTGTCCGGGCGTGTAGAGCGCTTGCAGGCTCAGGCCTTCGATCTGAACCGAGTCGCCGTCAGAAACGCGCATGGACACCACGTCCGCGCGCGTCTCTTCGCCCATCACGGTGATGCATCGCGTCCGGTCCCGCAGGGCGCCGAGTCCGGTGACGTGGTCGGCGTGAAGATGCGTATCGATCGCCTTCACGAGCCTTACGTCCAGTTCGCGAATGAGCTGGACGTAGCGGTCGACCTTTTCATGGACCGGATCGATGATCAGCGCCTCGCCACCCGCCCGGCTGGCGATGAGATACGTGTAGGTGCCCGAGGCCTGATCGAACATCTGCCGGAACAGCATGGCATATCTTCCCTGTCGTCTTTGCGGGCTGGGCTTAGCCGCTCCGCGGCTGGGGCACGATCCGCAGGTAAGGCCTCGGCGCCTTCCAGCCGTTCGGATAAATTTTCTTCGCCTCGTCGTCCGAGACCGAACCTGCGATGAACACGTCCTCGCCGGCTTTCCAGTTCGCCGGCGTCGCCACGCGGTGCTTCGCCGTCAACTGCAGCGAGTCGATCACGCGCAAGACTTCATCGAAGTTGCGTCCGGTCGTCATCGGGTAAACGAGAATGAGCTTCAGCTTCTTGTCGGGACCGATCACGAACACATTGCGCACCGTCTGATTGTCACTGGCGGTGCGCTTTGACGAGTCGCCATCCGCATCGGCCGGCAACATGTCGTAAAGCTTCGCGATCTTGAGGTCTGGGTCGCCGATCATTGGAAAATTCGGCGCAGCGCCCTGGGTCTCCTGGATGTCACGCGCCCAACGCGCATGATGATCCACGGGGTCGACGCTGAGGCCGATGATTTTCACGTTACGCTTGTCAAACTCGGGTTTCACTCTCGCCATGTAGCCGAGTTCGGTGGTGCACACCGGCGTGAA
>JANXTB010000111.1 GCA_025356415.1 Hyphomicrobiales bacterium | reverse complement strand
ACCACGCTCGACGAATATCGCAAGCACGTTGAAAAGGACGCGGCGCTGGCGCGGCGCTTTCAACCTGTGTTCGTCAACGAACCTTCGGTCGAAGACACGATCTCGATCCTGCGTGGCCTCAAGGAAAAATACGAACTCCATCACGGCGTGCGCATCACCGATGCTGCCATCGTGGCGGCGGCGACCCTGTCGAACCGCTACATTGCCGATCGGTTTCTGCCGGACAAAGCCATCGATCTCATCGACGAGGCGTCTTCGCGCCTGCGCATGCAGGTCGATTCGAAGCCGGAAGAACTCGATGAGTATGATCGGCGGATCATGCAGCTCAAGATCGAGCAGGAAGCTCTTCGCAAGGAAACCGACCCTGCGTCGCGCGAACGCCTCGGCAAGCTTGAGGGCGAACTCGCCGACCTCGAGGAGAAGTCAGCTTCGCTGACCGCACGCTGGAAGGCCGAGAAGGATAAGCTTGGCGAAGCGCAGAAGTTGAAAGAGCAACTTGAGACGGCACGCAACGAACTCGCCAATGCGCAGCGCCGCGGTGAGTACCAGCGCGCCGGCGAACTGACGTATGGCGTCATCCCCGACCTTGAAAAGAAATTGGTCGAGACTGAAGAGAAGGTTGGATCGGCGCTGGTCGATGAAGAGGTGACGCCCAACGACGTTGCGCAGGTCGTCTCGCGTTGGACCGGTGTGCCAGTCGACAAGATGCTCGAAGGCGAGCGTGAGAAACTGCTTGCGATGGAAGACAATCTCGCCAGACGAGTCGTCGGCCAGCGCGAAGCCGTGCACGCTGTCGCAACCGCCGTCCGGCGCGCGCGCGCAGGCCTGCAGGATCCCAACCGGCCGATCGGCTCGTTCATGTTCCTCGGACCGACAGGCGTCGGCAAGACGGAACTGACGAAGGCGCTCGCCGCGTTCCTGTTCGACGACGAGACCGCGATGGTTCGCATCGACATGTCGGAATACATGGAGAAGCATTCCGTCTCGCGTCTGATCGGCGCGCCTCCCGGCTACGTTGGCTATGAGGAAGGCGGCGCGCTGACCGAAGCCGTTCGCCGCCGTCCGTATCAGGTTGTTCTGTTCGATGAAATCGAGAAGGCGCATCCGGACGTGTTCAACGTCCTCCTGCAAGTGCTCGACGATGGCCGCCTGACGGACGGACAGGGCCGCACCGTGGACTTCCGGAACGTGCTCATCATCATGACGTCCAACCTCGGCTCGGAATATCTCGTCAACCAGAAGGAGGACGAGGATTCATTCGTGGTCTACAATGAGGTGATGTCGGTGGTGCGCGGGCATTTCCGGCCCGAGTTCCTCAACCGCGTCGACGAGATCGTGCTGTTCCACCGGCTACGCCGCGAGGACATGGGCGCCATCGTCGACATCCAGATGGCGCGGCTTGCGCGTCTCCTGGAGGATCGGAAGATCACCATCGATCTGGACCCGAAAGGACGGCAGTGGCTGGCGGATCGGGGCTATGACCCATCATACGGCGCACGTCCGCTCAAACGCGTGATCCAGAAATCCGTGCAGGATCCGCTGGCGGAACGCATCCTTGCGGGGGCGACGCGCGATGGCGATGTCGTGACGGTCAGCGCCAACAAGGAAGGGCTGTCGATCAACGGCGACATTGTGGAGGCCGGCGGGCCCGACCAGGGACGCTCGGTGGCGGGCCGTGTCGTCAACTTTCCCAAGGGATCGTTGAACTAAGCCAAGATCGTAGAACCATGCTTGAAAGGCGGGACTCGCGTCCCGCCTTTTTCTGTCACGCGCCCGGCGCGCTCACATCCGACACGCCGATCATGGAATCGCGTGTGATCAGCGCAGCCAATTCAACCTCGCTCATTCCCTCGGTGCCCGCGGGCTGGCGCGGGATGACGAGATAGCGCATGTCCGCAGTCGAATCGTGAACGCGGACCTCGACGTCGTCGGGCAGATGCGTGCCGAACTCGGCAAGCACGGCGCGCGGCTCGCTCACGATGCGCGCGCGGTAAGCCCGACTCTTGTACCAGGCCGGCGGAAGACCCAGCAATTCGCGCGGATAGCACGAGCACAAGGTGCAGACGACAACGTGGTGGACGCTTTCGTCATTCTCGACGGCGACGAGCTGCGTCGTGGTCATCGGGAAGCCGAGCTCGGCTACGGCCTGATTGGCGTTCATCAAAAGCTTGATGCGAAACAGCGGATCGACCCAGCTCTTTGCAACAACTTTCGCGCCATGCGCCGGCGTGGTCTGGTCTCGCTTCTCAATTGCCGCGCGGACTTCGTCGGCGGTGACGACGCCCTTCTCGACAAGCAGCTCCTTCAGCGCGACGCCCAGCATCTGGTAATAACTATGCACCTTGTCGTCGGGTTGCGGCGGAGCGTGCGCATGTTCGTGAGCATGGTCATGCTCGTGATCGTGATCGTGATCGTGGTGATCGTGCGGCATGGTTGTTCCTTCAGATTTTTTCGAGCCAGTGACGATAGAGATCGAGATCGACGGTGTCCTTGTCTGGACCCGCGTAATCGTCCCAGAGATCACGCTGCAGGAAGCGGACTTCGTAGAGTTCCTCCTTCGGACCTGTCAGCCGATAGGCGAGAAGCTCGGGATTCCCGAACGGACCGAAACAGCGCGTCACGCGACCGACTTTGCCGCGCACATAGACGGGCGTCCGAATATGCCCCGGAGGATAATCGTCGCGCACGCGGACCAGATCTCCCGGCGCAAGATCGATTGTCCACGGATCGTTTCGCGTGACGACCGATGCCACGCTCATGACTGTGCTCCAAACTCCGGCGCCAGCTCGCCGCTCGCGGCAAGGCGTTCGCGGATCTCGCGCACGCGCGCATCAATCTCGGCCTGTGTGAGAATGTTCTTTTCGATCATCTGGCGCGCCAGCGCCGCGGTCCAGCGTTCGTAATAAGTCAGCGTCTCATAGGCATCATCACCAAGGCCTTCGACATAGCGGCGGTTTTCGTGCGTCGTCACGATGCCCTTGGCGCCGATGACGGCGCGCAGGCCGTCGATCTGCTTCTCCCAAAAACTCAGATCGTGCAGCTCTGTCGAAACCGGGCCATCCGGCAGCCCGCCGACATCATGTGGTCCACGCATACTGTCCTCCCCAGGTCAGGACGGCATTGTGGCACGCATGCGGGCGGGCGCAAGTTGGTGATTACGTCCTCTCGTCCACGATCCGCACAAGGTCGCTCATGATGGTGTTGAGCTCGTAATCCTTGGGCGTAAAGACTGCGGCTATGCCCTCTCCGCGCAGCAGAGCTTCGTCGTCGGGCGGAATGATGCCCCCGACCACCAGCGGAATTTTTTCGAGCCCCTCCGCCTTCATCAGAGCGGCGACTTCCCGCACGAGCGGGATGTGAGACCCGGAGAGAATCGAAAGGCCAATGCAATGAACGTCGCCGCTCCGCGCCGCGGCCACGATCTCGGTAGGCGTGAGGCGTATGCCCTCGTAGACAACGTCCATGCCCGCATCGCGCGCGCGGACGGCGATCTGTTCGGCGCCGTTTGAGTGACCGTCTAGGCCCGGCTTGCCAACCAGGAATTTCAGGCGGCGACCGAGCTTTTGCGACACGCGCTCCACCTCGGCGCGCACCTCGTCGAGCTCGCCGCCGACTTGCCGCGCCGTCGTCCCCACACCGGTGGGGGCGCGGAATTCGCCAAACGCTTCGCGCAGCAACGCGCCCCATTCGCCCGTCGTGACGCCGGCTTTGGCAGCCGCGATCGACGGCTCCATGATGTTCCGTCCTTCCGCTGCGGCCGAACGAAGATCGGCCAGCGCGGCCTCGACAGCCTTGGCGTCACGCGACTCGCGCCATGCGTTCAGCCGAGCAATCTGCTCAGCTTCGACATGATCGGGCACAACCATGATCGCACTGTCGCCGGTCGTCAGCGGCGACGGCTCGCTTTGGAGAAAACGGTTCACGCCAACAACAATCTGATCACCGCGTTCGATGGCTTCGAGACGACGAGTGTTCGATTCGACGAGGCGAGCCTTCAGGTAACCGCTTTCAACGGCCGCAATGGCGCCGCCGAGCTTTTCGATTTCCGTCAGTTCCGCACGCGCCTCGGCCTTGAGATCCTCGACCTTGCGCGTCACCTCATGGCTGCCGTCGAAAAGATCGCCGTATTCAAGAAGGTCCGTTTCATAGGCCATGATCTGCTGAATGCGCAGTGACCATTGCTGGTCGAAAGGCCGCGGCAGGCCGAGCGCTTCATTCCACGCCGGCAATTGCACCGCGCGCGCACGCGCATTCTTCGACAGCACGACGGCCAGCATTTCAATCAGGATGCGATAGACATTGTTTTCAGGCTGCGGCTCGGTGAGCCCGAGCGAATTCACCTGCACGCCATAGCGGAAGCGCCGGTACTTCTCTTCCTCGATGCCATAACGATCGCGCGTGATCTCATCCCAGAGTTCCGTGAAAGCCCGCATCTTGCAGAGCTCGGTCACGAAGCGCATGCCGGCGTTCACGAAGAACGACATGCGCCCGACCACTTCGCCAAGACTGGCGGGATCGAAATCTTTCGAAGCCATGACGCTATCGAGCACCGCGATCGCGGTCGCGAGCGCATAGCTCAATTCCTGCACCGGCGTCGCGCCTGCTTCCTGCAAATGATACGAGCAGACGTTCATGGGGTTCCACTTGGGAACATGGCGCGTGGTGAACAGGATGAGATCGCGCGTCAGGCGCATTGAGGGCGCAGGCGGGAACACGTAAGTGCCGCGCGACAGATATTCCTTGATGATGTCGTTTTGCGTCGTGCCCTGAAGCGCCTCGCGCGGCGCGCCCTGTTCATCGGCTGCCGCGATATAGAGCGCCATCAACCATGGCGCCGTGGCGTTGATCGTCATCGACGTGTTCATGTCGGCGATCGGGATATCGGCGAACAGGGTTCGCATGTCGCCGAGATGCGAGATCGGAACGCCGACCTTCCCGACTTCGCCCCGCGCCAGCGGATGATCGGAATCATAACCGGTCTGCGTCGGCAGATCGAAGGCGACCGAGAGGCCTGTCTGGCCCTTGGCCAGATTACCGCGATAAAGCTTGTTGGAATCAGCCGCCGTGGAATGGCCGGCGTAGGTCCTGAAAATCCACGGACGATCGGGCTTTTGGCTTCCGGAGCTCATGAACACGCGCCTCTTACATCGGCCAGAACTTGGGGACAGTATGCTGCATAGCAGCATAAGCTCAGAAGCGTGACAACGGCACCTTATCCCTTAGTGGGGCGGGCTGGGGGCGACCGTAAAAAAATTGACGTTAGTAGTATGGTGCGGCGCAACATCCGCGCTAACATGCCTCGCTTGTTCGGGAGGAGATGGCTGGTGGCGGATGATGCGAACAGCCCGGCGTTAGCCGGTCCTGGTCCTTTGAAGGACCTTTATGACATTGGCGAGATTCCGCCGCTCGGCCACGTGCCGGCCCGCATGCATGCATGGACGATCCGCAAGGATCGGCATGGGCCGCCCGAAGATTCGATGAAGCTCGAAGTCGTTCCCACCTGGGAGCTCGACAGCCATGACGTGCTCGTGCTCGTGATGGCGGCGGGCGTCAACTACAATGGCGTCTGGGCCGCTCTCGGCGAGCCGATCTCACCGCTCGACGGTCATGGCCAGCCCTATCACATCGCCGGATCCGACGCGGCCGGCATCGTCTGGGCGATCGGCTCCAAGGTGCGCCGCTGGAAAGTCGGCGACGAGGTCGTCGTCCATTGCAATCAGGACGATGGCGACGACGAGGAGTGCAACGGCGGCGACCCGATGTTCTCATCCACCCAGCGCATCTGGGGTTATGAGACGCCGGACGGCTCTTTCGCGCAATTCTGCCGCGTGCAAGACCGCCAGTTGATGCCGCGGCCAAAGCATCTGAGCTGGGAGGAAAGCGCCTCCTACACGCTCACATTGGCGACCGCCTATCGCATGCTGTTCGGCCACGAGCCGCATCGCCTGAAGCCCGGCGACAATGTGCTGGTGTGGGGCGCCTCGGGCGGACTTGGCGTGTTCGGCGTGCAGCTCTGTGCAGCCGCCGGCGCCAACGCCATCGGGGTGATTTCCGACGAGACCAAGCGTGATTACGTCATGTCGCTTGGCGCGCGCGGGGTCATCAACCGCAAGGACTTCAACTGCTGGGGACAATTGCCGAAAGTGAATTCGCCAGAATATTCAGCCTACATGGCGGAGGCGCGAAAGTTCGGCAAAGCGATCTGGAACATCACCGGCCGCAAGGACGTGGATATCGTTTTCGAACATCCGGGAGAGCAAACATTTCCGACGTCGTGCTTCGTCGTGAAACGCGGCGGCATGGTGGTGTTTTGCGCAGGCACGTCCGGGTTCAACCTGACCTTCGATGCGCGATTCGTCTGGATGCGCCAGAAACGCATTCAGGGCTCGCATTTCGCGCATCTCAAGCAGGCGGCGGCTGCAAACCAGTTCGTGATCGATCGCCGCATCGACCCGTGCATCGGCGAGATCTTCCCCTGGGAGAAGATTCCCGTCGCGCATACAAAGATGTGGAAGAACCAGCATTCGCCGGGAAACATGGCGGTGCTTGTGAACGCCCCGCGCGCCGGATTGAAGACGCTCGATGACGTCATCGAGGCGTCCCAGTCAAAAGCGTAAGGCGCCTTCGCGTTTCTGCGCACGACAGATCGCCGCATTGAGCTCGCCTCCGAATACGAAAATGGAGGCGAGCGAATAAAGAAAGACGAGCGCGATCATGACCGACGCAATGCCCGCGTAGGTCGTCACGTAATTGCGGGCGAATTGCGCGAGATATGCCGCGAATCCGATAGCGAAAATCAGCGACAGCACCACCGTCAGAACAATTCCGGGCATGACCTGCCTGAGAGAATGTTTTTCGGCTGGCAGCCATTTATGCGCGACGATGAGAACGAGACTGAGCACCATGACGGTGACGACATAGCGTCCGATCATCACCACGCGGGCGAGCGGCTCCAGCCCCGGCAAATGATCCTCCAGCCCGGACCAGATGAAGGGCCCAAGCACGACCAGAAAAGCCAGCGTCAGGAGCGCCAACGCGCCCAGGAGCACGAAGCCCACGGCTTCCATCCGCAGCACCCACCACGCGCGCTTGTCACGCACCGCATATGCCCGATTCAATCCTGTTCGAATCGCCTCGACGCCGCTCGACGCGAAATACAGGGCGAGCACAGCGCCAAACGTGATCAAGCCGCTGCGGCTTTGCGTCAGGACGCTGTGAATCTCGCGGGCGATCGGCCCCGCCACCTCCTCGGGCCATGTCTGGAGCAGAATCGAGGCCGCCATGTCCGCAAGATCCTTGGATCCGAGGAAACCCGCCAACGCCGTCACAAAAATCAGAAACGGGAACATCGACATGAGAGTCGTCAGCGCGATATGGCTTGCTACCGCCCAGCCATCGTCGTCGATGAAGCTGAAATAGGCGTCGCTGATCAAAGTGAAGCATTGCTTCATTCACGGGCTCCGTCGTGGGTGACCTTGGCATCGAAGGGTAACGCCGTCCAATGAACAAGCGTGGCGCGGAAAGTTCGTCCTGGGCGACAAAAATTATTCCCGGCGTTTTCGTTCTCCTTTGGTCAACGGGCTGGATCGTCGCGCACTACGCATCGATTGACGCTGGCGTCCTCACATTCCTGCTATTTCGATACGCCGCCGCCGCAGTCCTCCTCGCATTTTTCGCCATTGCGTCAGGGGCGGCCTGGCCACGGTCAGCGCGGGAATGGGGACATGCGCTCTTTTCCGGCGTGCTGATCCATGCGCTCTATCTGGGCTGCATCTGGTGGGCGATCTCGCATGGCGTTCCCGCATCCATCTCGGCGCTGCTGGCGTCGCTGCAACCCATCCTGACCGCAATGCTGGCGCCGCGCCTCGCCGGTGAACGGATCGGCCCGTTGCAATGGGTCGGCATCAGTCTCGGCCTTCTCGGGTTGCTGTTCGTGCTGGGCCCGAAGCTCGCCAGCCTTGATCCGGCAGAACTGAATCCGGTGTCCTGGCTTCTGGTCATCAACGCCATGGGGATGATCGCCCTCACGCTCGGGACATTTTATCAGAAGCGCAACCTGCGAAGCGGCGACCTCAGGAGCGTCGCCGCGCTGCAATTCGTCGGCGCTCTGGTAGTGACGATCCCCTTCGCGGTCTTTCTCGAGGGGCTGCGGATCGACTTCACGCTGAACACCATTCTCAGCCTCGCATGGTCGGTCGGCGCCATTTCGATCGTGTCCGTCGCTCTTCTGCTGTGGCTGATTCGCACCGGCGAGGTCTCGCGCTCAGCCCAGTTGATCTATCTCGTTCCACCCGCCGCGGCGCTCCAGGCGTTCTTGCTGTTTGGTGAATCACTCGGGCCCCTGCAGATCCTCGGGATGATCATCACGACGCTGGGTGTCGCGTTGGCAGTCCGACGGTAAAGGTCGAGACAGACCAAAGAACCATTGCCGAAAGGCTCGAGCCATGGTGCGATGCAGCAACCCTGTATCAAGACGTCCGGGAGATCGCCCCATGAGCGCCGCCATGAGTGCCACAATTACACGCGCTGCCGATTTCCTTGAGACGGCGGAGCAAGCCTTCGCCAGCGTCGAAAAACTCTATGCGCATGCGCGGACCAACGTTCGCGCGGAAGTCTCGCAAGGCGGCAAGATCAGCGCCTCGGCGCTTGAAGCGTCTCAGCACGCAGCGCATGGGATGGCGTGGCTCGCGACATACGTCGAGGCGCTGCGCGAGATGCTCGCCTACGCCAGCCGGATGCAGAGCGAGGGGCGATACGGCGAGATTGAAGATCTGCTGACTCGCATTGGGTTTGGAGAATATCTCGCCCAAGCCTTTGGCGGCATTCCGATGAACCAGGGCGAATTCATCAGGCCCGAAGACTTTGGAATTCAGACCGACACGATAGCGGCCTTGAAGCGCGGCGCTGTCGACAGCGCGATCTCGATGGGCAACACGCCAGCAAACCGCGCGCGCCTGATGACGCTGGTCGCCAAGCAGGATGCGAGCGCGTTGATCGGCGATCCCGGCCTCGACGAAACAATGGAATCGATCCGCGACGAGATTCGAAAGTTTGGGCAGGCCGAAGTGGCGCCGCATGCGCACGAATGGCATCTGCAGAATGCTTACATTCCAATTGAAATCATCGAGGGTCTGTCGGCGCTTGGCGTTTTCGGCCTGACGATTCCCGAAGAGTTCGGCGGCATGGGCCTGGGCAAGATCGCCATGTGCGCCGTGACGGAAGAATTGTCGCGCGCCTACATTGGCGTCGGCTCGCTTGGCACGCGATCAGAAATTGCGGCCGAACTCATTCTGTGCGGCGGCACGGAGGAGCAGAAGCAGGAATTCCTGCCCAAGATCGCGTCAGGCGAAATCCTGCCTACAGCCGTTTTTACTGAGCCGAACACCGGATCCGATCTGGCTTCGCTGCGCACGCGCGCTACGCGAGAGCGCGATGCCTACAAGATCACTGGCAACAAGACATGGATCACACATCCGGTGCGCGCCGATCTGATGACCGTGCTTGCGCGCACCAATCCATCGGAGCCCGGCTACAAGGGACTCTCCATGTTCCTCGCGAAAAAGCCGCGCGGCACGGATGAAAACCCGTTCCCGGCCCAAGGCATGTCCGGCGGTGAAATCGAGGTGCTCGGTTATCGCGGCATGAAAGAATACGAAATCGCCTTCGATGCCTTCGATGTTCCCGCGGCGAACCTGCTGGGCGGCGTTGAGGGGCAGGGCTTCAAGCAATTGATGCAGACTTTCGAATCGGCCCGCATCCAGACCGCCGCGCGCGCTGTCGGCGTTGCCCAGAACGCGCTCGAACTTGGCATTCGCTATGCGCTTGATCGCATCCAGTTCGGCAAGGCGTTGATCAACTTCCCGCGCGTCGCCGACAAGCTGGCGCTGATCTCCGCGGAAGTTCACATCGCGCGCCAGCTCACCTATTTTTCCGCGCGCGCCAAGGACGCGGACAAACGCTGCGACGTTGAAGCTGGGATGGCGAAGCTGCTGGGCGCTCGTGTCGCCTGGGCGGCGGCGGACAACGTTCTGCAAATACATGGCGGCAATGGCTTCGCGCTGGAATATCCCATCTCCCGAGTTCTTTGCGACGCACGCATCCTTAATATTTTCGAAGGCGCTGCGGAAATACAGGCGCAGGTGATCGCACGCCGCCTTCTCGAAGAGGGGAACTGACGATAGCAGGCCTTCGTTGCGTATATGTGGTCAAGCCACGAGACGCACCTGGAGGGAAACATGGCGCAGCTACGAATCGCAAACGGGGACTGGGTTCTCGTCGGAGATGGCCAGAAAGCCCTGCTTCTGCAGAATCACGGCGATGCGGGACTGCTCGACCTGCGGCGCCTGTCCGTGCGGACCAACGACAATCCGTCAACCGCTGAACAGGGGACGGACAAGCCGGGGCGCAGTTTTTCCAGCGCCTCGCCGGGGCGTAGCAGCTACGAGGGTACGGATTGGCACAGTCTCGGAGAGACGCGCTTCGCCAATGAGCTAGCAGCCGAAATCAACCGCGCGGCGCAAGCGCATGAATTCAAGAAGCTGGTGGTTGTCGCGCCCCCTAAGGCGCTCGGGGATTTGCGCAGTGAATTTTCGCACGAGGCGCAGAAGCGCATTTCAGCGGAAATCAACAAGGACCTGACGAACCACACGATCCCGGAGATCGAAAAGTTGCTGCAGTCCTACGAGGTCTGAGCGGCAGCGTCATGCAACGCTGCGTCGAGATCGGCGAAGAGATCTTCCGAAAGCTCTATGCCGCAAGACAGTCGCAAAAGGTCTGGGGGACAGGGCGATCCTTGACCCTCGACCGATGCGCGGTGTTCGAGCAGACTCTCGACGCCACCAAGCGACGTCGCGCGTTTCCACAAGCCAACACGCGCGGCCGTCGCGATCGCTGAAGCCTCTCCGCCGCGCACGCGGATGGAAAGCATGCCGCCAAATCCACCCTTCATCTGACGCACGGCAAGCCCATGCTGCGCGTGATCCGGCAGACCCGGATACAGCACCTCTGTAACAAGTGGGTGCTGGCGCAAGGCGTTAGCGAGACCCAGCGCATTGGCGCAAGCGGCGCGCACACGAAGGTGCATCGTGCGCAATCCACGCATGACAAGAAACGCCTCGAAAGGACCAAGCAGCATCCCATGGCTCGCACGAATTTTTTCGATGCGCTGCCAAGACGCGTCCAACTCGCGCGTAACAAGCACGCCCGCCACGACGTCCGAATGTCCATTGATGTATTTCGAAGCGGAATGCATGACCAGATCGGCGCCAAGCAAAAGCGGTTGCGTCAGCACGGGTGTCGCGCACGTGGAGTCGACCGCGAGGCGAGCGCCCGCGGCATGTGCGATCTCTGCGACCGCGGCGATATCCACGACTCCCCACAGAGGATTCGACGGGGTCTCGATCCAGATGAAATCGCAACCGGGCACTGCAGCCGCCCGGACAGCGTCGACGTCTTGCATTTCGATGAAGCGGACATCGAGGCCGAGCGTGGCTTTTGCTTCATTGGACAGCCAATTCTTCAGCGCCCAATACATGACATTAGGCGCGAGCACCTTCGCGCCGCGCGGCAGCGAGGTGAACACTGCGACGGCCGCCGACATGCCCGACCCGAAAGCCAGCGCCGCCGCGCCATGCTCGAGCATCTGCAAGACGGCTTCCAGTTCGCGGACCGTCGCATTGTCGGCGCGCCCATAGGCGAAACCCGAACGATAGGCATTGTCGGGATCGCGAATGAAGGTCGTGCTGAGATGGATCGGCTGCACCACGGCCTTGGTGACCGGATCAATCGAGCCCATGGCTTGCGCCGCGAGACTTTCGCCGCCGAAGGTTGTTTTCGTGTCGTCGGCGTCGTTGCCCATGCACGGCCCTGATCGGTTAAGACATCTGTCAGCCAATCGTATAGCGCCCGCGTGGCGCCGCGCCAATCGTGAGCCAGAATGACCGCCCCTCATAATAAAGCACTGCCAAGGCTCACCAGCCTGCTGACATCGATCATACCGGTCGCTGCGGCAAGCGTGATTGGAAGCGTAGTCACGCTGCCCAATATTCCCGCCTGGTACGCGTTTATCGCCAAGCCCTGGTTTACGCCGCCAAACTGGATTTTCGGGCCGGTGTGGACCGCGCTCTACATCATGATGGCTTACGCATTTTACCGGGTCTTGCGCCAGGATTCCTCTGGCGGTCACAGATCAACCATCATGGCATTCATGCTGCAGATCGCATTGAACGCGGGCTGGTCCATCGCATTTTTTGGCGGACGCAGCCCGCTGTTGGGCCTGATCGTCATCGTCCCGCTGTGCCTTTCGGTCGCGTGGACGCTCGTGCTGTTCTGGAAGCAGGACAGGCTGTCCGGCGCGCTTCTGGCTCCCTACCTCGCATGGGTTCTGTTCGCGAGCGCGCTGACTTTCGAAGTCTGGCGCCTGAACGCCTGATCAATCGAGGCATCCAA
Organism: Hyphomicrobiales bacterium; assembly: GCA_025356415.1. GTDB lineage: Bacteria > Pseudomonadota > Alphaproteobacteria > Rhizobiales > Beijerinckiaceae > Terripilifer. The sequence goes on along the minus strand of JANXTB010000111.1, from coordinate 50,390 downwards.
TAAACGGCAGCTGCCGGTAATTGTGCGCGACATCCATGCCGTAGCCGACGACAAATTTGTCGGGGCTCTTGAAGCCAACATAATCGGCCTCGACCTGAACGGCGCGCTTGTGCGGTTTTTCGAGCATGACGCTGATCAGCACCTTGCGGGCGCCGCGCGCGATGAGGAGGTCCTTGGCAAAAGCCAGCGTGCGTCCCGATTCGAGGATGTCGTCGACAAGGAGAACGTCGCGACCCGAAACGTTGGATTCGATGTCCTTGAGGATTTTGACATGGCCCTGCGACACAGTGCCCTCAAGATAGCTCGACAGGTGCACGAACTCGACCTGGGGCGTCATGCCTTTGCGATGCATCGCGCGCAACAGGTCCGCGGCGAACATGAAGGAGCCCTTCAGGACAGCCACCACCAGCAAATCGCGCAAGTCGGCAGCGCGGACTTGCTCCGCCATGTCTTCAACGCGCGCCGCAATCTGGGCCTCGTCGAACAATACCTTCAGCTCATTTTTCTCGGTCATGGCGCGGCCCTTGATCATCGCGTGGATTATAAGGGCGAGGCCCAGCCTTGGCCAATGCTTCCGAGCGAAGTTCAGACGCCCCTATTGGCTTTTGATCAAAATGCTAGGTTAGGCATACAAGTCAGGCTCGCCGATTCGCGGGATCAAACCCGCGCGCGAGCCAGTCTCCGTCGGGAAGCCAGAGGTCAAACGATTGGTCCGGTTCAACAATGTCGGGCTCCGGTACGGAATGGGTCCTGAGGTCCTGCGAGACCTCAGCTTCTCGATCGAGCCGCAGTCCTTCCAGTTTCTGACCGGGCCATCGGGAGCCGGCAAGACAACCTTGCTGCGCCTGATCCTCTTGTCACTCCAGCCAACGCGCGGTTTCATCAAGCTTTTCGGCAAGGATGCGGCGACGCTCGACAAGGATGAAATCACCGCCTTGCGGCGCCGGATCGGCGTCGTCTTTCAGGATTTTCGTCTTCTCGACCACCTCACGACTTATGAAAACGTCGCCTTGCCGCTTCGCGTACAAGGCCGGGATGAGGCGTCCTACAGGGCGGAAGTGGTGGAGCTTCTCGGATGGGTCGGCTTGGGGGAGCGCATGCACGCACTTCCTTCAGTCCTCTCAGGCGGCGAAAAACAGCGCGCCGCGATCGCGCGAGCGCTGATCGTGCGTCCCGAATTGCTTTTGGCGGACGAGCCTACAGGCAATGTGGATCCCAGCCTTGCCCGGCGCCTTCTGCGGCTGTTCCTGGAGCTGCACCGCTCCGGGACCTCCGTCCTTATCGCGACCCACGACCTAGGACTCATGGATCAGTTCGATGGCGCCCGGCGCCTCGTGCTCGGCGATGGCCGACTGCATATCTATGATTAAGCGCGTCATGGCGGAGCCGCCCTCCAAATCCAGTTCGGAACAGCTGCGCGTCATCCCACGACGTGACGTGCCGCTCGTTCCGCCAGACGCAATCGCCTCGCGCGCGCTGGTGACCGTGATCGCGATCATGACGTTCCTGGCCTCGCTCACGGCCGGGGCGGCGATCATGATCAATGGCGTCTCGCGGGATTGGCGGCAAGACGTCTCTCGAGAGATGACCATTCAGGTCAAGCCCGCGCCCGGACGCAACATCGAGCAGGACGTGCGGAAGGCCGAGGACCTGGCGCGCGCGACGCCTGGCGTCGCGAATGTGCGGAGCTTCTCCAAGAGCGAGTCGGAAAAGCTTCTCGAGCCTTGGCTCGGGGCTGGCCTGGAACTTGGCGAGCTGCCGGTTCCGCGCCTGATCGTCCTCCGGCTCTCTCTGGACAAGCCGCTCGACATTGCAAAACTCCGATCCGATCTCGGCCAATCGGCGCCAAGCGCCATTCTCGATGATCACAAGCTCTGGATCGAGCGTCTCGCGACAATGTCCCAGACCATGGTGCTGGTGGCCGTGATCGTGTTTTTCCTCGTGCTGATAGCGATGGCGCTGGCCGTCGCCTTCGCGACACGCGGCGCAATGGCGGGGAGCCGCGAGGTAATCAACGTGTTGCACTTCGTCGGCGCGCGGGATTCCTACATCGCCCGGCAATTCCAACGGCATTTCCTCTTTCTTGGACTTCGTGGCGGCGTGATTGGCGGATGCGCCGCTATCGGCGCCTTCTTTCTCGCCGGCATGCTTTCGAGCCGCTGGGTGGCGGACGCAGGCGGCGAGCAGATCGACGCGCTCTTCGGCACGTTCTCGCTGGGCATGACCGGTTACGCCGCGACAATTCTCATCGCCGGATTCGTCTCCGTCCTCACAGGCCTGACATCCCGGTCGGTGGTCTTCCGCCACTTGCAAGGGCTGGAATGAAGCGCTGGGCCAATCTTTCCCTGATCGTGGGCGCGCCAATTCTCGGTGGCCTGGCGATCAGTTTCCAACTTTTTCTCGCGCAGATCCAACAGCAACCGCCGGCTCAAGTGGAACATGCGCAAGGCATGGTTGTGCTGACCGGCGGGGCTGATCGCGTCGCCGACGCGATCGAACTCTTCTCGCGGGGATATGCCGATCGCCTCCTGATCACCGGCGTCAATCAGGCGATCACGAAGAGCGAAATCGCACGCCTCAATCCGCGCTCGCGCGACCTGATCGAATGCTGCGTCGACCTCGGTTACGAGGCCATCAACACGATTGGGAATGCGCGTGAGGCTCGGGACTGGGTTGAGCAAAATGCGATCTCGCAATCGCTGATCGTGGTCACATCCAACTATCACATGCCCCGCGCCATGGCCGAGCTCCGGCATGAGCTTCCACAATATGACCTGCGGGCCTATCCGGTCGTGACGCTCCGGATGCGAGATGCGAGCTGGTGGCGATCACTGCATGCGGTTCGCGTGCTGGGAACCGAATATCTGAAATATCTGGTGGCGCTTGCGCGACTCACGATTCTGGATTGGTCAGCCTGATCAGCCGCGCTCTGGTCAGATGAGCGTAACCGCAATAAGTTCCCCGCCGCACGGGCTCAAGGCGACCGAAATGATACTGCTCATCCGTTCATTGGCGTTCAACTCACTTTTTTACCTGAATCTGATTGCGCTGATGGTGGTTGGCCTGCCGGCCCTGGCGATGCCGCGGCGCTATATTTTCAAGATCGCTCGGCTTTGGGCACGGTCGTCCTTGTGGCTCCTGAAAACGATTTGCGGAACACAGGTCGAGTTTCGTGGTCGCGAGCACATCCCGGCGGCCCCGTTCATCGTGGCGGCCAAGCACCAGTCGATTTGGGAAACCTTCGCGCTGACTCTCCTCTTCGAAGACTTTTGCTACATACTGAAACGCGAGCTGACCTACATTCCCTTTTTTGGCTGGTATCTCTGGAAGTCGGGCCAGATCGCGATCGATCGGAAGAGCGGCAGCAGCGCCCTCGTGCAGGCCGCCGAACGCGCGCGGCAAATCTTCGCGGAAAAACGCGTGCTGTTCATTTTTCCCGAAGGTACGCGGCGGCCTGCCGGAGCGCCTCCGAAATACAAGTTCGGCGTGGCCCATATCTATGATGTGACCGGCGTGCAGTGCCTTCCGATCGCGTTGAATTCCGGGGTTTTCTGGGCGCGCCGGAGTTGGCTGCGACGCCCCGGAACCATCGTGGTCGATGTGCTGCCGCCGATTGCGCCGGGCCTCGACAAGGACGTCTTCTTCAATCGGCTTCAAGACACAATAGAGATAGCGTCGGAGCGTCTCATCGCGGAGGCGCTTGCAACGGATCCCGCATTGGCGCCGCTCATTCAGAGAAATCGCCAAAGCGCCTGACGCTTGCGGGCGCATGTTGCACGATGAACGACAACGTCGGATCCATGATGCCGGACGCGAGGAGATGCTCATGCGTCGATTGAACATAGTCGACGTTCGCGCCTGAAACACCATGACCTTGGGCCACCAGTTTCAGCAGGTCGGATGCCGGCAGGCGTCCCGCATATTGCGGGTGGGCGCGATCGACCACGTAGGCGACGCAAGAGACAAGTCGGCCATCGTGCAAACGCGCTGGAAGCCAGGCCTCCCGATATACAGTCGTCACTTGCTCGCGTTCGCGGAGATAGGACAACGTGTCGTCACGCCGGCGCGCAGCGACCCGAAAGCCGACACCCCTACAGGCCCCGCCACGATCGAGTCCCAGCACCAAACCCGGCTTTTCGGGCGTGCCGCGGTGAACATGGGAGAAAATGCACAAAGAACGGTGGAATCCTCGAACAAGAGCGGGAGACTGCTCTTCAAATTCGAAGCCGGGACGCCACATCAAAGAGCCATAACCAAACACCCACAGATCTTCTGCTTCGCTCATTTTTCACCGAATTGAGCTGGAGCCGACCAAGCCCCCAGCATCACAGGACATATTGAATGAGCGCCCATCATGAGTCGCAGCCGCGGCCACCGCAAGCCGTGAGTCGGCTTGGCCTTTACCTGCCCCCGGCCCTCCTGGTGACCGGCGCGCTGGCCTGGTGCGGCTTTTGGTTTTACGCATCGCATCTCACTGAGAGAAACCTCGCGGAGCTGAAGGCGAGTGAAGCCGCCCAGGGACGGCGTTGGGACTGCGCCGACCAAAAGATTGCGGGATTTCCGTTCCGCATCGAGCTGCATTGCGCCTCTGTCGTTCTTGACGCGACGCCGGACGGGCGCCAAGCGCGCATCCGAACGGGCGCATTGCATGCGGTCACGCAAATCTATGCGCCGACGCTGCTTCTCGCCGACATTGACGGGCCGATGCAGATCGAGACCGAGGGGACGACGACCTCCGCAGCCTGGGACAACTTGCGGCTCTCGGTTCGCTTCTCCAATCGGCTGGACCGCCTGTCGCTTGTCATGACCAACCCGCAGATCGAGATTCAGACGGCGACGGGCGAGAAGCTGGCGAGTGCGGCAAAATCCGCCGAAGCGCATATCCGCTTCGATCCCGCGCGGCCTGCCAATGACCAGGCCATCGATCTGGCCGTTCAGCTGACGGAATTGAACAGTCCGGCGATGAATACATGGATCGGCTCGCCTGAGAAAGTCGATTTCGCCATCGCGGGAGTCGCGACCAAACTGGCGGATCTTCAGCCGCAGGGTTGGCGTAATCTGCTCGAAGCGTGGCGTACTGCTGGCGGAAATTTCATCGTCGATAACGGGACATTCGCGAAAGGGGCGCTGCAGCTTGAAGCGAAAGGCCAGCTCAATCTCGACGCAGCCCGACGGATGCAAGGCAAGCTCGATGTATCAGCCAAGGGCATTGGCCCGCTCGTGGCGCGTTTTGGCGGCGGCGGCATGAACCAGCTGATCGGTCCGCTGCTCACCCGGAAAGACGGGACGCCGGTGCAATGGCCCGTCCAGTTGCAAGATGGCCGCATTCAGATGGGCCCCTTGCGCACCGGCGCTATCTTGAGTCCGCTCTATTGATCGGAAGACGGTGTGCTCCGGCGACCAAAATCGGGCGCCGGCGTTTCCTGCCCCTGCGCGATAATGCTGCGACGGATGGCGCGAGTGCGGGTGAACAGATCAAACAACCCCTGCCCGTCGCCCCAGCGGATCATTCGCTGTAGCGCGGCAAGATCCTCGTTGAACCGCCCGAGCATTTCGAGCACGGCGTCGCGATTGTTAAGGAAAATATCACGCCACATCGTTGGATCCGATGCGGCGATCCGGGTGAAATCGCGGAAGCCGCCCGCGGAGAACTTGATCACTTCCGATTGGGTGACTTCCTCAAGATCGGCAGCCGTCCCCACAATGTTGTAAGCGATCAGATGCGGCACGTGGCTGGTGATGGCGAGCACGAGATCGTGATGCGCAGGCGTCATGATCTCGACGTTCGAGCCCACCTCGCTCCAGAAAGTCTGCAATTTCTCGACAGCCTTGGCGTCGGTTCCCTCAGGCGGGGTCAAGATACACCAGCGATCGACAAAGAGCGTCGAAAAGCCTGAGTCTGGACCGGAATATTCAGTGCCGGCCACAGGATGCGCGGGGATGAAGTGCACGGTGGCAGGCAGGTGCGGCTGGACGCCGGCGACCACCGCGCCCTTCACGGAGCCTACGTCAGACAGGATCGATCCGGGCGCGAGATGCTGCGCAACATCGCGCGCAACAATTTCGATGGCCGCAACAGGCGTGCAGAGAATGACCAAGTCAGCGCCGCGCACGCCTTCGCACGCATCGGACGTCACTTCGTCCGCAATCCCGATCTCGCGCACGCGCGCGCACACCGCCTCGGACGCATCGACCGCCACGAGCCGCGCCGCAAGATTACGCTGGCGCGCAGCCCGAAGCAGCGACGAGCCGATCAACCCAACGCCGACGATCGTCAGCCGGTCGAACAGCGGTTGGGGCAGGGGCGATCCGAAACGATCAGCCATTGCGGGCCGCCTTCAGGTAATCGCGCAAGCCATCGACGACGAGTCGATTGGCTTCTTCCGTTCCGACGGTCAGGCGCAAGGCATGGGGCAGGCCATACGAGCCGACGCCACGAAGAATCAGCCCGCGCTGCGTCAGGAATTCATCCGCCGCGGACGCGCTGAGGCCCGACTCCGGCGGGAAATGAATGAGCACGAAATTCGCCACGCTCGGCGTCACCTGCAAACCCAGCGCGCCAATCTCATGCGTCAGCCAAGCCAGCCACTTGTCGTTGTGCGCCACGGCCTTTTCGAGATGCGCGACATCTTCCAGCGACGCGATGCCGGCTTCAAGCGCGCCTCCATTCACGTTGAACGGTCCACGAATGCGGTTCAGCGCATCGCAAACTTCGGCGGGCGCATAGCACCAACCAAGCCGCAGACTTGCAAGCCCGAAAATCTTCGAGAAGGTCCGCGTCATCACGACATTGTTGTTTGTCGTGACCATCTCGGTCCCATCCGAATAATCATTCACGCGAACATATTCGGAATATGCGCCGTCGAGCACGAGCAGCACATTTTTCGGCAGGGCCGCGTGCAGGCGCTTCACTTCGTTGATCGGCACATAAGTGCCCGTCGGATTGTTCGGATTGGCGATGTAGACGATGCGCGTGCGCTCGGTCACGCAGGCGAGAATCGCATCGACATCCGCCGTCAGGTTTTTCTCCTTCGCGATGACCGGCGTGCCGCCGGCCGCGAGGATCGCGATCTTGTAAACCGCGAAACCATGCTCGGTCAGAATGCCTTCATCGCCCGGCCCGACATAGGCCATGGCGAGGAGATGCAGCAGATCATCTGATCCGTTGCCGCAGACAATGTTGTTCGCGTTCAGACCGAACGTTGCGCCAAGGGCCGCGCGCAAACGCGTGACGGACCCATCAGGATAAAGCTCGAGCTTGCCCCCGGCCTTCTGCAAGGCCGCGATGGCGCGCGGCGAAGGGCCGAGGGGCGTCTCGTTGGACGACAGCTTATAAATCTTGGCGACGCCGGGCGCGCCGCTCTTGCCTGGCACATAGGGGTCGATAGCCAAGACCCCGGGACGCGGAACCGGACGGTCAGGAGTGGAAGAGGACGTCATGATGCTTCCTGGGTCGTGAGCGGCTGCGAGAAACGCCGGGCTCGAGCATTATCTTTTATAGGTGAAACGGACCGCGTGGCTGCCGACTTCGTGAATTGGCGCGCCCATCGCGCCTGCCAGCGCGAGAGCCGCGCGAATCGCGTCAGTGTCAGCCGACGCAGGGATCGCAGCCAGAACGGACAAGCCAGCCTGGTCGGCTGCATTGCCGATGATCTCGCCACCGATTCCCGCCAGAGCCGCTGGGAGCCCGTCACGCCATCGCTCGAGCTGGATGCAGTAGAGCACGATCTCGCGCGCAGCTGCGTCGGCGAGAGGCTGGGCGATCACGAACACCGGCATTCCGGCAGGATGATCGGGCCGTTCCACGAAGGGCAGGCGGGCGATGATCTTCGGCGCATCCGGCGCGATCAGTCGCGTCCACCATGGGCCGGATGTGACCCCGCCATCGACCCGGAACATGCCCAGATCGCCAGACGAGCGGGCCACCGCATCAATGACGCCGGCAGCCCCATGGTGCGGGATGTAGGGCACGGTGAAGCCGAAGTGAAACCGCTCAGCGTCGCGCATAGCGGCGTCGCCGCCGGAAATATCGGCATGCACGCTATAGTTCGACTGAACATACGTGAAGGTCGCGATGATGATGCGCCAGATACTCTCGACCGTATCGAGCGGCAGCAGGCCTGTGTGGCGCTCGGCGAGCCGGCGCATCATTTCGGCCTCACGGCCGGGGCGGAAGGCCGATCCGCCGCCCTGCCTGGCCTTGACCGCAATCAGGCGATCGATGATTTCGCCGCGCGACATCAGCAGCCGGTGCACCTCGGTGTCGATCCGGTCTATTTCGATGCGAAGTTCGCCGAGGATGGCTTGGGGATCCCGATCGGCGTCAGACATGGCGGCCACGAGGGAGTCTCGCTCTGAGCTTGTTGCGAGCGCATGTCATAATGTCGAGGCGGCCCCAATGCAAAGGAAACCGCAAGCGGCCTAACTTGACTTGACCCTGAGCCGCTCCTAGACACCGAACGCGTCGTTCTGAAAACCGGACGCAACGTATGGAGCCGGGCTGTGTCGGAGATCGAACCTCTCAGGGCAGGTCACGCCGCGTGGCAGGAAGCCGACGCCCCGCATAGTCCCGTGCTGCGCTTGCCTGCGGACCAACCGCTGGTCATGGATTCCGGCGTAGCCCTCGCGCCGCTGACGATCGCCTATCAGACCTACGGGACCCTGAACGCAGACAAGAGCAACGCGATCCTCGTTTGCCACGCCCTCACCGGCGACCAGCACGTCGCCAATGTGCATCCGCTCACCGGCAAGCCGGGCTGGTGGGAGACGATGGTCGGCCCCGGCAAACCGGTCGACACGGACCGCTTCTTCGTCATCTGCTCCAACGTCCTCGGCGGCTGCCTCGGCACGACAGGCCCTGCCTCCACCAATCCGGCGACCGGCAAGCCCTATGGGCTGGACATGCCGATGGTAACGATCCGCGACATGGTGCGCGGGCAAAAGGTGCTCATCGACCACTTCGGCATCGATCAGATATTTTGCGTGATTGGCGGCTCAATGGGCGGCATGCAGGTGCTGCAATGGGCCGCGAGCTACCCGGAGCGCGTCTTCTCGGCGATCCCGATCGCCACGGCGCCACGCCACTCGTCACAGAACATCGCGTTCCACGAAGTCGGACGGCAAGCTGTCATGGCCGATCCTGAATGGTCGGGCGGACGCTATTTCGAACTGGGCCGCCACCCCACCAAGGGGCTGGCTGTTGCGCGCATGGCAGCGCATATCACCTACCTGTCCGACGAAGCCCTGCACCGGAAATTTGGCCGCAAGTTTCAGAACAAGACGGCGCCGACCTTCACCTTCGACGCTGACTTCCAGATCGAGAGTTATCTTCGCTATCAGGGCTCCACATTCGTCGAGCGTTTTGATGCGAACTCCTATCTCTACCTGACGCGGGCGATGGACTATTTCGATCTGGCCGGCGATTACGACGGCATTCTGGCGCGGGCGTTCCAGCACACGAAGACACGATTCTGCGTCGTTTCCTTCACGTCCGACTGGCTGTTCCCGACGTCTGCGTCGCGCGCCATCGTGCATGCGCTCAACGCTGGCGGAGCGTCGGTCTCATTTGTCGAGATCGAGACCGACAAGGGGCACGACGCCTTCTTGCTGGACCTGCCTGAATTGTTCGCGACCACGTCCGGCTTCATCGAAAGCGCGGCGCGCGCACGCGGCCTCAAAGAAGCAAGGGCGGCCGTATGAGCGAGCGTCAATTCCCGGTCGGCTCGGACACCGCGCGCGTCGACCTTCTCGTCGTCGCCGACATGGTCGCCTCGAACACGCGCGTTTTGGACATCGGTTGTGGCGACGGGACTCTGCTCCGGCTGCTTGCTGAAGACCGTGGAGTCGATGCTCGCGGGATCGAGCTCTCCCAGCGTGGCGTCAATGATTGCGTGGCAAAAGGTCTGTCCGTCATCCAGGGCGACGCCGACACCGATCTGATCGACTATCCAGACGACAGTTTCGATTATGTCATTCTGTCCCAGACGCTTCAGGCGACTCGCAATCCCAAGCGCGTGCTGGAACAGATGCTGAGGATCGGGCGCCGCGCGATCGTGTCATTCCCGAACTTCGGGCACTGGCGCATCAGGGGACAATTGATTTTCCGCGGCCGCATGCCGGTGACGGAAAATCTGCCGCTCGCCTGGTATGAGACGCCCAACATCCACTTCTGCACGATCAGGGATTTCGTCGCACTCGTCGATGAAGTCGATGCAAAGATAGATCGCGCGGTGGCGCTGGACAGTTCAGGGGCGCCCATGCGCGTGAGCGCCCCGTGGTGGGTTTGGAACATGTTCGGCGAGCAGGCCGTGTTCCTGCTCGAACGCCAGAGCTGATCAGGCCTTGGCGGCCTTCGCGCGCTCGTAACCCTTCACGATCAAGTCCCGGGCTTCGTTGGCGTCGCCCCAGCGCTGCACCTTCACCCACTTGCCGTTTTCCAGGTCCTTGTAGTGGGTAAAGAAATGCTCGATCTGTTCGAGCGTGATCTTCGGCAGGTCGGTGTAGTTCTGCACGCTTTCATAGCGCCGTGTCAGTTTCGCTGAAGGAACGGCGATCAGCTTTTCATCGCCGCCAGCTTCGTCCTCCATCAGAAGGACGCCCACAATCCGGCAGCTCATGATAGCGCCGGGAATAATGGCGCGGGTGTTGGCGACAATGACGTCGCACGGGTCACCATCATCGGACAGCGTGTGGGGGATGAAGCCGTAGTTTCCCGGGTAGCGCATGGCCGTGTAGAGGAAGCGATCCACCACGAGGGCGCCAGCTTCCTTGTCCATCTCATATTTGATCGGCTCGCCGCCAATCGGCACTTCGATGACGACGTTGACCTCATGCGGGAAATTCTGGCCGATCGAGACTGCTTCGAGACGCATGGACTGCTGCTCCGAGTTGAGGTTTTCGGGCACTGCTTAGGCGCAGACCCGGCCCGGGGCAACCCAGACTTTCATGCTAGCTTAACTAAAGCCGAGCGCTATTCGTTTCCGGTACTCGCCAGCAAATTTCTCCTGAGCTTCCCGCACGATGCGCCCGCCGAGCTTCTGGTAGAAACTCAACGCTCGATCATTTTCGGCCAGCGCCCAGACGACCGCCGAATTATAGCCATGCTCAGCCAGATCCGCGCGCGCCGCCTTGAACAAACCGCGACCGAACCCGAGGCCCTGAAATTCCGGAGCAAGATAAATTTCATAGATTTCGCCCTGATAGGGCAACGAGGGGACACGATTTGGTCCGTAGCTCGCATAACCCTCCACGGCGTCATCAAACTCGAGCACGACGATTCTCGATCCGCGCTGAATCGCCGACTCCCACCACTTGGGACCCCGCCGCGCAATCATGCGCTCAAGTTCACGACCGGGGATGATCCCACGATAGGCGTCCCGCCAAGCGGCGTCATGAACATCGGCGATGCTCTCGGCATCAGCCGGCCTGGCATTGCGGATAGTGATGACCGTATCGACCATGAAATGATGTTAGGGCCGCGCGAAGGCGCCCTGCAAGCTCTTGCCGCACGCATCAGTACAAAGTTTTTTGAGATAAGCCGCGAGGCCGAACGCGGAAACCGCGCCCGCCACATCGCGTGACTTGTATTCCTGAAATTTCAGGACCAAAGCGCTGGGGATCATGCGCTTTAAATTTTGGTGCGGGCGTAGGGATTCGAACCCTCGACCCCAACCTTGGCAAGGTTGTGCTCTACCCCTGAGCTACACCCGCGTCCGTCCGGCGCTGCCGGTGGCGGGTATATGCCGCATTCCAATTGCGATTGCAACCGCATCTTCGGCCTAAAATCAAAAAGGCTCGCAAACCGTCAATCTGCACCGGGCGAGTTGCAGATCTTCCCCTCTTGCCCCATTTGAATGGAGGATAATCGCGAGCGTAGCGCGGAAGGAAGACGACCAAGATGTTCTCCCAGACCAGCGAAGCAGTCCAGCCAAATGCTGGCGGCCTGATCAAGGACACGACCACCGCGACTTTTCGCGATGACGTTCTGGCGGAATCGACGCGCCAGCCCGTCCTCGTTGATTTCTGGGCGCCGTGGTGCGGCCCCTGCAAACAGATGACGCCCGTTCTGGAAAAAGCGGTGACGTCCGCAGCGGGCAAGGTGAAACTCGTCAAGATGAACATCGACGAGCACCCGCAGATTGCAGGTCAGCTCGGCATCAAGTCGATCCCCGCCATCGTTGCCTTTCAAAATGGTCGCCCGGTTGACGGCTTTTCCGGCGCGCTTCCGGAGAGCGAGATCAAAGGCTTTATCGAGCGGCTTGTAGGCCCCGTCGAAAACGAAACTGACGCGCTTCTCGCCGAAGCCGAGGCGGCGCTCGAAGAAGGGCGCCCGCAGGACGCCGGTGAAATCTTCTCTGAAGTTCTGCACACCGAGCCTGCCAATGTGACGGCGGCTAGCGGCCTTGCGCGCGCACTGGTTTCGCTCGACCGCGCGAGCGACGCCTTGTCGGTGCTGGAAACGCTGCCTGCTGAAGCCGCGTCCGACGCGAAAGTGGCGGCTGCGCGTGTCGCGGTGGACCTCGCGCTTCAGGCCGCCAACCTCGGCGACCTCGGGGAGTTCGAGAAGCGCCTCGAGGCCAATCCTGAAGATCACCAGGCGCGATTCGATCTCGCCGTGGCGCTCAACGGGCGCGGCGAGCGTCCCGCAGCAGCGGACGCCCTTCTGTACATCATTAAAAAGCAGCGCACTTGGGAAGACGACAAGGCGCGCCAGCAATTGCTGCAGTTTTTCGAAGCCTGGGGCCCGCTTGATCAGGACACGATCGACGCGCGCCGGAAACTTTCGGCGCTGCTGTTCTCCTGATCTGAGGAGGGGGAAAATGGGCATCAACAATCCGCCAGATCGCAATGATGCGCTGCCGACCGTCATTCCGATTTTTCCGCTCGTCTCGGCGCTCCTGCTGCCACGAGGGGAACTACCGCTCAACATCTTCGAGCCGCGCTACATCGCGATGATCGAAGACGCCATACGTGCAGACCGCATGATCGGAATGGTTCAGCCAAGGCGCGAAGGCGCCGATGCGCATCCAGAGCTGCATGAGGTTGGTTGCCTCGGCAAGATTACGCAGTTCGCCGAAACCGGCGACGGACGTTTCATGGTGACCTTGACGGGCGTCTCACGTTTCCGGGTTGCCCAGGAATTGTCAGTTCTGACGCCTTACCGCCAATGCATCGCAAGCTACGATGAGTTCGCGCAGGACATCGCCACTGAAGACGAAGCCGAGGACATGGATCGCGCCGGTGTCTTGCGCACCTTGCGCAATTTCGCCGAGGCGAACCGCTTGAAGATCGACTGGAAAAGCATTGAGCAGACGCCCAATGAGGCGCTCGTCAATGCGCTGGCGATGATGAGCCCCTTCGGCCCCGAAGAGAAACAGGCCCTGCTTGAGGCGGCGACGCTCAAAGCGCGCGCGGATGTGCTGATCGCCATCACGGAAATCGAGCTGGCGCGCGGCAGCGGCCCCAGCACCAGCCTGCAATAGACCCGACATGATCGAGAAGCGCGACACAACCCCAACATCGGCCGATGGACCCGAGCCATCGAGCATCGATCCGCGTTTGCTAGAAATTCTCGTCTGCCCGCTCAGCAAGACGACGCTCGAATATGACCGGGCGCGTCAGGAATTGATTTCCCGCGCGATGCATCTCGCCTATCCGATTCGCGACGGCATTCCGATCATGGTGCCGGACGAAGCGCGCGTGATCGAGGACTAGCCGTCAGGGCAGAAGACCACGCAGCATGGAGGGCGTGTCTCCGGCGAGCCCTGCCGCCTCCCGCACCAGAGAACGCTTGAGACGCGGCATGCGATTGACCAGGCCAAGTCCGAGATCGCGTATAAAGCGCAGCGGCGCAGAATCATTCGAAAAAAGCCAGTGAAGACCGTCGGTCCCTGCGATCATCGCGGCGGTGTCGAAAAAGCGTGCGCGCTCGTAGGAAGCGAGCGCCTCTTCGGCGCCCGGATCAAGCCCGAGGCGTAATTGCTTCGCCAACGCGCCGGTCAACGCCGCGACGTCTCGGAGGCCGAGGTTGAGACCTTGACCTGCAAGAGGGTGAACAAGATGCGCGGCGTCGCCGATCAACGCGATTCGCCGCGAGGTAAATCGCCGAGCCATGTAAACCCGAAGCGGGAAAGCGGCGGGCCTGCCTTCGAGGGAAAAACGTCCCAGCGAGGGTCCAAAACGACGATCCATTTCAGCCAGAAAATCTTCTTCGGGCAAAGACAGAAAGGTGCGCGCCTGGTCGGCATATTCCGTCCAGACGATCGAGGAACGGCGCCCGATCAGGGGCAACATCGCGAAAGGACCCGGCGGCAGGAAATGCTGAACCGCAACGCCGCCGTGGCTTTCCTCATGCGACAAGGTCGCCACTATGGCCGTGCGGCGATAGTCGTGGCCGATTGTCTCTATGCCGCACGAGCGGCGGACACGGGACTGGACGCCGTCAGCGCCGACGACGAGCTTTGCCGAGAGGCTCTGTCCGTCACGCAAACGAATTTCAACCGCGCGCCCCTGATCGGTCACGCGCGATACAGCGGTACGGACGATCTCGACTCCTGCCGAAGTGACCTCCGTCTCCAGCGCCTCCACGAGATCACGGTTCTGTATCATCCACGCGAAGGGCGCGCCGTCCTCGAGGGGCTCGTCGAATGCGAGGAACAGCGGCCGGACCGCGTCGTTGCGACGCGAATCGGTGATCTTCATGGCGAGGATGGGCTGAGCCCGTTCGGATATGCGGTCCCAGACGCCGATGGCGCCCAGCAAATTGCGCGAGCCCGCCGTCAGCGCGGACGTGCGCACATTCGCCTCTCGGGAACCGAACGCCGGATCGATAACGGCGACCCGCAGCTGCGGCCCGAATGTGCGACGCAGAGCGAGGGCAAGGGAAAGGCCGGCGACGCCGCCGCCAGAGATCAGAATATCATGCACAACAGCTAACCTTTCAGTCGCCCTAGGTTTATCAGCTTCCAGGCGTCAGGTCATGCTGCGGACTGCCGCACTTGACGCGGAGGGGCGCGTTCGATCACCTGAAACAGGTTTGCCGAAGGTCCATGCGATGTCGAATTCATTCCAAGATCTGCTGACCATTCTCGATCTTGAACGTATCGAGAAGAATATCTTCAGGGGCGTCAGCCCGGATGTCGGCTGGCAACGGGTTTTCGGCGGTCTGGTAATCTCACAGGCTTTGGTGGCGGCCTGCAGAACGGTCGATAAACGCTCACCTCACTCGCTTCACTGTTATTTCATTCTGCCGGGCGATCCCTCAGTTCCCATTCTCTACGAGGTCGAGCGCGTTCGGGATGGCGCGAGCTTTTCGACGAGACGATGCATCGCTGTTCAACATGGCAGGACAATTTTTGCCCTGTCGGCATCGTTTCAGATCGAAGAGCCCGGCCTCGAACACAGCCTGCAGATGCCGCTTGTGCCGCCGCCTGAAGACTTGCCCGATATCGAGAGTATAAAAGGCGCGCTAGGCCCGCACGTTCCCGAGGGCGTACGGAAGTATTTCGAGCGCGAGCGGCCGATTGAATTGCGCCCGGTCGACATGAGCAGGTTTGCGCCAGAAAATTATGGCAAGCCGCATCCTGCGCGCCAACGCTTCTGGATGCGCGCCGCAGGACGTCTGCCCGATGATCCGGGACTGCATCAAGCGGTGCTTGCCTATCTGTCGGACATGACTTTGCTGGATACGGCGCTCGTCGCACACGGCCGATCGGTCTTTGATGGTTCGATGCAGGTCGCCAGTCTCGATCACGCACTCTGGTTTCATCGTCCGTTCCGGGCCGACGAATGGATGCTCTATGATCAGGAAAGCCCTAATGCGAACGGCGCCCGAGGATTGTGCCGCGGAAGCCTTTACAGCCGCGCGGGGGCGCTGATTGCGTCAGTTATGCAGGAAGGCCTGATCAGACATAAGGCGCCCTGACTGCATGCCGTATTTTTGTGCACATTGCAGAGGCGTAACGCTCAAAAGATTGGCGTTAGTTTTCAAAATGGCGCGCTAAATTTTTAGGCGCCCGCTTTTCCATGGCGCATTCCTGTTGGTCGGGGCCCTAATCAAACTTGGCACAAGGCTTGAATTGGACCGCTCAGCATAGCCGTGTGCTGACAAGCTTTTCGGCTAGGCGAGGATCGAGCCTGCAGGGTGGAGCGCCGCCTGAATGACGGCCAACCAGGGAAACTGAGATGAAAATTGTGATGGCAATAATCAAGCCGTTCAAGCTTGACGAGGTGCGCGATGCGCTCACCGCTGTCGGCGTGCACGGGCTCACGGTCACCGAGGTCAAAGGGTATGGCCGTCAGAAGGGTCACACGGAAATTTACCGTGGGGCTGAATACGCCGTTAGCTTCCTTCCGAAGCTGAAGATCGAAGTTGCGATCTCGTCCGATCTCGTCGACCGCGTGGTTGAAGCGATCGTGTCGGCGGCGCGCACCGGCCAGATCGGCGACGGCAAGATTTTCGTCAGCTCGCTCGAACAGGCCATCCGGATCCGGACCGGCGAAAAGGACACAGACGCGCTCTGACGCCCATATCGATTGCTTCAGGAGTTAAAAATGAAATCCGTCTCACTTCTTAAGTCAGCCAGCCGAGCTTTCGGCCTGGGGCTGACATCGCTGGCAGTGTCCGCCAGCGTTGCGCTTGCCCAGACGCCTGCCGCTCCCGTCCCCAACAAGGGCGACACGGCCTGGATGATCGTCGCCACGCTTCTCGTGCTGATGATGTCCATTCCGGGTCTTGCCTTGTTCTACGGTGGTCTCGTCCGCTCGAAGAACATGCTGTCCGTTCTCAGCCAGGTCTTCATGATCGTTTCGCTCGTCTCGATCTTGTGGGTCATGTACGGCTATTCGCTCACCTTCACCAACGGCGGCAGCCTCAATGACTACGTCGGCGGCCTCTCAAAGGCTTTCCTGATCGGCATCACGCCGGACTCGACCGCCGCGACGTTCTCGAATGGCGTTGTCATTCCTGAATACATCTACATGGCCTTCCAGATGACCTTCGCCTGCATCACGCCGGCGCTGATCGTCGGCGCGTTTGCCGAACGCTTCAAGTTCTCGGCGCTTCTGGTTTTCGTGACCCTCTGGGTGACGCTGATCTACTTCCCGATCGCCCACATGGTTTGGTACTGGGGCGGCCCGGACGCCATTGGCGACGCCGCCAAGGCAGTTGCTGCGGCGACTGACGACGCAGCCAAGGCTGTTGCGACCGCCAAGCTCGAAGAAATCAAGGCCGACGCCGGCCTTGTCTTCAAGTGGGGCGCTCTCGACTTCGCTGGCGGCACCGTGGTTCACATCAACGCCGGCATCGCCGGCCTGGTTGGCGCCCTGATGCTCGGCAAGCGCGTCGGCTATCCGCGTGAGGCGATGGCTCCGCACTCGCTCACGATGACCATGATCGGCGCCTCGCTGCTCTGGGTGGGCTGGTTCGGCTTCAACGCCGGCTCCAACCTCGAAGCCAACGGCACGACCGCTCTTGCCTTCGTCAACACCTTCGTCGCTACCGCCGCGGCCTCCCTGGCGTGGCTGTTCGTCGAATGGGGCACGAAGGGCAAGCCGTCGCTTCTCGGCATGGTCTCGGGCGCCGTCGCTGGCCTCGTGGCTGTGACGCCGGCTTCCGGCTTCGCCGGCCCGATGGGCTCGATCGTTCTGGGCGGCGTCGCCGCTGTGGCCTGCTTCTTCTTCGTCGCCGTGGTGAAGAACAAGTTCGGCTATGACGACTCGCTCGACGTGTTCGGCATCCATTGCGTCGGCGGCATCATCGGCGCCATCGCAACGGGCGTCCTGGTCAACCAGGCGCTCGGCGGCACCGGCATTGCCGACTACGAGGTGAAGCCCGGCGAATTGTCGATCGCGGCTTACGAGCTGGCTCCAGCGGTGATCGCACAGCTCAAAGCTGTCGGCCTGACGCTGGCCTGGTCGGGCATCGGCTCGGCGATCCTGTACAAGGTCGTTGATCTGATCATCGGCATCCGCGTCCCGGTCGACGCCGAGCGCGAAGGCCTCGATCTCGCCGAGCATGGCGAGCGCGCCTACAATCTCTGATCCATTAATCGGATCCTTGCTGAACGGCGGCGCCTCGGCGCCGCCGTTTTGCGTTTGTGAGGCGCGATCTTCGTTCAAGGTTAATCCGCCCTTAACCTCGCCGCCCTAGCCTCAGACGGATATGTTCGGCTCTCCAGAAGCCGAGCCCAACAGGCCCGGATCCGGTGCAGGAGCGATGCGGACAACCACATATTCATCGACGCATCTCCTGCCTGAGCCGGTACGGGATTTCGCCATCCGCCGCTTCGCGGAAGCGACGGGCGTTGTGCTGCTCACCGGCTGCGGCGCGCTTGCTGTCGCGCTGATGACTTGGTCGGTTCAGGATCCGAGCCTCAATCACGCGACCTCCGCGCCAACGCGCAACTGGCTCGGACCCGCGGGAGCGATCTCGGCAGATCTCGTCATGCAATTGTTCGGGCTCGCCAGCGTCGTTCTGCTGGTTCCCGTGGCCTCATGGGCGTGGCGTCTCCTGACCGCACGACGGCTGGAGCGCATGGGCCTTCGCATCATCCTCTGGGGCTTGGGAACGGTAGCGGCCGCGGCGGTCTTTTCGCTGCTGCCGATCACGGACCGTTGGCCGCTTCCCACCGGTCTTGGGGGCGTCATCGGGGATGGGCTGCTGTCCCTGCCACGCAGGTTTGGCGGCGAGACAGGCCTGCCGATCATGTTCGCGGGCCTCATCGCCGCAGGCGTCGCTCTCTTGTCGGTCAGCGCCGCGTCCGGCTTTGGCATTTCCAATACCTATTCAACCGAGAACGAGCCGGATTCGGAAGCAGGCGCCCTGGAGCGCAAGCAAGCTGATGACGATGAAGACGCTTCCGGTGAGCCGGGATTCGGTCTCATTTCGCTCGGCGCCGCGATCCACGGCCTACTCACCTTGAAATCGGCCATCACGCGGGCGCTTGGCCGCAAGCTGGCTGAACCGCGCGCGGTGAATCGAAACCGGCTTGCTGCGGACGAAGATGACGTTGCGCGCAGCCCAAAACGTGTCGAACCGACGATGACCGCCGGCTCGGGCCGTGCCGCCGCGCCCGTTCAATTCGGTGACGATGACGACGATGACGTCGACTTTGATTCGCCGGCGCGCGCCTCAGGCAGCACGCGGATCACCGCGCCTGCCCCGGCGATCAAAACCGGCAAGCGGGCCAGCCGCGAAGCCCAACCGTCACTGCTCAAAAGCAACGAATATGAATTGCCGCCGCTTCTGCTGCTTGCCGAAGCGAAGAAGCAGGCGGTCACAAAAATCTCGGAAGACGCGCTTGAACAAAATGCGCGTTTGCTGGAAGGCGTTCTTGATGATTTCGGCGTCAAGGGCGAGATCATCAATGTCCGACCTGGCCCGGTGGTCACGCTGTACGAGCTTGAGCCAGCGCCTGGCATCAAATCCTCGCGGGTCATCGGCCTCGCCGACGACATCGCACGTTCCATGTCGGCGATTTCGGCGCGCGTCGCTGTCGTTCAGGGCCGCAACGCCATCGGCATTGAACTTCCCAATCAACGACGCGAAACCGTTTACCTGCGCGAGCTTTTGTCGTCCGAGGATTTCGAGAAGAGCAAGCACCGGCTGGCCATTGCGCTCGGCAAGACCATCGGCGGCGAACCGGTGATCGTCGATCTCGCACGCATGCCGCATCTGCTCGTGGCGGGCACCACAGGGTCCGGCAAATCGGTCGCCATCAACACGATGATCCTGTCGTTGCTGTATCGTCTGCGGCCGGATGAGTGCCGCTTGATCATGGTCGATCCCAAGATGCTCGAATTGTCCGTCTACGACGGCATTCCGCACCTCCTCACTCCGGTCGTCACCGATCCGAAAAAGGCCGTTGTGGCCCTGAAGTGGGCGGTCCGCGAAATGGAGGACCGCTACAAGAAGATGTCGAAGGTTGGCGTCCGCAACATCGACGGCTTCAATGCGCGCGTGGCGGAGGCCGCCGCAAAGGGACAGGTCATCACGCGCACGGTGCAGACCGGCTACGATCGCGAAACCGGCGAGGCCATCTACGAGAAGGAGGAGATGGATCTCTCTCCCCTGCCGTACATCGTCGTCATTGTCGATGAAATGGCCGACCTCATGATGGTCGCCGGCAAAGACATCGAGGGCGCCATTCAGCGGCTCGCCCAGATGGCGCGCGCGGCTGGCATTCACTTGATCATGGCCACGCAACGCCCGTCCGTCGATGTCATCACCGGCACCATCAAGGCGAACTTCCCGACCCGTATCTCCTTCCAGGTCACGTCGAAAATCGACAGCCGGACAATTCTGGGCGAACAGGGCGCGGAACAATTACTCGGCCAAGGCGACATGCTTCACATGGCGGGCGGCGGCCGCATCTCGCGCGTGCATGGACCCTTTGTCTCAGACGGCGAGGTCGAAAAAATCGTCGCCCATCTCAAGACGCAGGGCCAGCCGGAATATCTCGAAGCGATCACGTCAGAGGATGAAATCTCCGGCGGCGACGATGCTCCCGCCCCCGGCAGCATGGACGCCGAAGAATCGAGCGATCTTTACGACCGCGCGGTCAACATCGTGCTTCGCGACAAGAAATGCTCCACCAGCTACATCCAGCGGCGGCTTTCGGTGGGCTATAACAAAGCTGCCTCCCTCGTCGAACGCATGGAACAGGAAGGCGTTGTCGGACCGGCCAGCCACGCTGGCAAGCGTGAGATATTGGTTGGCGGCGGCATCGATCGGGGCGCATTTGACGCAGAGCCGGACTGAGCTGTTCGTCTTAGATTCGCCATGGCTCCGGCCTAACCGGAGCCGATTGCAGCAATAGGAATTCACCGCGCATGTTGTCCGCTCGGCTTATCCGCCTGACCCTCCTCGCCTCTCTCGTCGCCGCTCCGGCTTTCGCACAATCCGGCGCTCCGATGAATCTTGCGCCGCCCTCGGCTCCCGCCAGCAAGGCGATCACCAAGCAGGCGCCGGGACCAGCGCCAAAAACGACGGTAGACCCTGCCACCGCAGTCACGAAGGCGAACGCGTTTTTCAACGCGAACCTGACGATGGTCGCCGATTTCGTTCAGCTGAGCGCTGATGGTCGTCGTACCGGTGGCACGCTTTACGTTCAGCGGCCCGGAAAGCTGCGGTTTGAATACGCCCGCCCGGCTACGCTCGAAATCGTTGCGGACGGCACTTCTGTGGCGATCCGTGACCGCAAGCTTGCCACCCAGGACGTTTATTTCATCGGCCAGACGCCTTTGAAGTTTCTGCTGAAAGAGCGGATCGACATTGCTCGGGACACCAAGGTTCTGGACGTTCGCTCCGACGAGAAGTCAGTGGCGATCCTCGTCGAAGACAAAGCGACCTTTGGCGGCACCTCACGGATTCGGCTCGTCTTCGATACGGCGACTTTCAATCTCAAGCAGTGGACCGTCACGGATCCGCAGGGTTACGAGACGCTCGTCTCACTCTCCAATGTCGACCTTGGCCAGAAACCTGATCAGGCCCTCTTCAAGATCAATTACGAGAAGTTCAACTGAGATCTATGTTCATTTAAAGCGACCTGGACCGGAAAATCATGGTCCGGGGTTGAAGCCCAGTCTCGATTGTGCGACCTCCAGCCTGAAAACGAGGTGGCTGGTGACTTTCAAAATCGCGACTTGGAACATCAATTCGGTTCGCCTCCGCATGCCGATTGTGCTGCGCTATTTGAAATCACATGGCCCGGACGTTCTCTGCCTTCAGGAGACGAAGTGCAGAGACGGCGAGTTTCCGTCTGGCGATCTGCGCTCGGCGGGATATGAGCACATCGCGATCCATGGTCAGAAGGGCTACCACGGCGTCGCCATCGCCTCACGACATCCTCTCAGCCGCATAGATCGTCACGACTTCTGCGCCAAAGGCGACGCACGCCACATCGCCGCGACGGTTGCGGCCGGAGATCGCGAGATCACGGTCCATAATTTCTACGTGCCGGCCGGTGGGGACGTGGCCGATCCTGAACTGAACCCCAAGTTCGCTCACAAGCTGAGCTTCCTCGACGAGATGGCCGAGTGGATCGCGCAGGACAAGCTCGCGCAGACGTCGTCAGTTCTGGTCGGCGATCTCAACATTGCGCCGCTTGAAGCGGATGTCTGGAATCACAAGGCCCTCCTGAAAGTCGTCAGCCATACGCCGATCGAGGTCGAACGGCTGACGCGGGTCTTTGAATCGGGCCCATGGGTCGATGCGCTGCGCGCCAAAATTCCGCCGAATGAAAAGCTTTACACGTGGTGGAGTTATCGCTCGCCCAATTGGGAAACCGCCAACAAGGGACGCCGCCTCGATCACATCTGGATCAGCCCGGATTTGCAGTCGGGGCTCACAGATCTGAACATCCATAAGGACGCGCGCGGCTGGGATCGTCCCTCCGACCATGTTCCCGTGATGATTTCGCTCGCGCCCTGATCAGGCGAGCAGGCTCGGATCTGCCGTCAGGCCGCCCGTGAAGCGGGCAAGCCGCCCCTCCAGCGACGCGCGAACGCGGATCGCGCTCTTCGGATGTTCTTGCAGCACACGGTGAAACACCGCGCGCGTTATTTTCAGGACGGTCGATGGCTCGCGCGCGGTCACGGTCGCGGGCCGCTCGGTGTCGATCAGCAAGGCCATTTCACCGATCAGGGAATAAGGGTGGATGACGAATTCGCCGGTGTCCCGCTGATTGGGCGCTTCGATCTGAAAGGACCCTGACAGCACGAAAAACCCGGAGTCGGACGTGTCTCCACGCTGGAACAGCACATCGCCCTTGCGCAGGATCTTCGTCTCGGCCGAAAAGGCGAGCAACCTCAGCGCATCCGGCTCGATCTCTTGGAAGATCGGCAGCCGCGCCATGTCACGAATATCATTTTCCAGCGCCATTTTTTGCCACGTCTCGCCCCAATTATGGGACGAGCTTATATCCGCCAGCGTCCGTGACCAATAGCTGCGCGTTAGCCGGGTTGGCCTCGATTTTCTGGCGGAGACGATAAATGTGAGTTTCCAGCGTGTGTGTGGTCACTGCTGCGTTATAGCCCCAGACCTCCCGCAACAAAACGTCTCGGGTCACGACCTGCTGTCCGGCCCGGTAAAGGAACCTGAGAATGGCTGTTTCCTTCTCCGTCAGGCGCAGCTTGCCGCCCTTCTCATTCGTGAGAAGTTTTGAGCCCGGCTTGAACGTGTAGTGACCAATGCGGAAAACGGCATCGTCGCTGGCCTCATGCTGGCGCATATGCGCCCGAATCCGGGCGAGCAGAACCGCGAAACGGAATGGCTTGGCGACGTAATCATTGGCCCCCGAGTCGAGGCCGATCACTGCGTCCTCTTCCGTATCGTGGCCGGTCAACATGATGATCGGGCTCTTGAAACCGGCCTCGCGAAGCTGCTTGACCGCCAAACGACCGTCCATATCGGGAAGTCCTACGTCCATCAGGAGCAGATCCGGCGCCTCGGCTTTAGCAGCCGCAACAGCGCTCTCGGCCGTATCCGCCTGGACGACCACGAATTCTGGATGGAAAGCCAACTGCTCGGCAAGCGCGCCGCGCAAGTCGGGATCGTCATCAGCGATCAAAATCTTTCGAACCTGGGACATCTGTTCTGTTCCACCCTATGACTTCTCTATACTTATTACGCGAAGGTCATCTATTCCAGATCACGCGGCGCTTTGCGTCGCCGATTGGAACCCATCCGGTATGAACACACTGACAGAAGATCGGACCAGGATCTCGGCAGGTCGCATCACAAGGATCGTGATCAGGCGGCGCGCCCTTCCAAAATCGCCACATCTCGCGAGACTCCACGCAGGACCGGTCACCATTAAGGCGGCTATCGGGAAAGCCGGGATGTCTCATTTCAAGCGGGAAGGTGATGGGGCGAGCCCTGTCGGCAGCTTCCGGCTGAAGACGGCTTTGTTCAGAAACGACCGGATATGCCGCATCTCGAGCCTGACCGGCTCACGCCCTCTACAACGCGCGATGGGATGGTGCGACGACCCCGCCTCGGGTCGTTACAACCGGCCAGTACCGGCCGGCTCAAAGGCGGGGCACGAGCGTCTCTGGCGTGACGATGGCGTCTACGACGTCGTCATCCCGACAACGCATAATGAACTTCCACGGGTTCTGGGCGGTGGCAGCGCGATCTTTTTGCACCTCGCGCGGCCCGAATACGCTCCCACCGAAGGATGTGTGGCGATCAGCCTTGCCGACCTGAGGCGGTTACTTCCGCGGCTCAGTCGGAGCGTGCGGCTCGTCATCATGCCGTGATGCAGCCTGAGCTCTGGGGCCGAAAATGGCGGATCCGACGCGCACATGCGTCGCACCCAGCTGGATACCAAGGTCGTAATCGGCGCTCATGCCCATGGAGAGCTTTTCAAGGCTGTTCCGGCGCGCGATCTGGGCCAAAAGCGCGAAATGCGGGGAGGCTTGCTCATCGACTGGCGGAATGCACATCAACCCCACGACCGGCAGACCACAATCGTTGCGGCAGAAAGAGATGAACGCGTCGGCCTCCTCGGGAAGAACCCCCGCCTTTTGAGGCTCCCGACCTGTGTTGACCTGAACGAACAGGCTTGGCAGCCGCCCGCTAGAACGGCCCTCGCGTGCCAAAGCCTCCGCCAGCCGAGGGCGGTCGAGCGTTTCAATCACGTCAAAAAGCGCGATCGCCTCACGCACCTTATTCGTTTGCAGCGGGCCTATGAGGTGAAGCTCGACCCCCGCAAACGCCTCCTTGAGAGCCGGCCATTTACTTGCCGCTTCCTGAACCCGGTTCTCGCCAAAAACACGTTCGCCCGCCTGCAGCGCAGCCTTCAAAGTTTCAGCGTCCTGTCCCTTGCTCACGCAGACCAGTTGGACGGCATCAGCGGAACGGCCCGAATCGAGCGCGGACCGCGCGATCCGACTCCTGACCTGCGCCAGATTGGCCCCGATCGCCTGCGCCCGATCATCTGCCCCGGGCTGTCCCTGCTCTTCCATACTGTCCTCCTGCCGATCGCATTTAGCAGCCTGCGGGGCGGGCGCCTATGGGGCTGCGTTCCGATTGACCCTCGAGGGGAAATCATGCTCTCTGCCTAGCAAATTCGTCCGGTCGAGCCGGCCGGAAACGAACCCTTTTCCTGAAGCGAAAATCGAACGAGCCCATGAAATCCGAGCGTTACAATTCACGCGAAGCAGAAGCCAAGTGGCAGAAGAAATGGGCTGAGCTCGAGACCTTCCGCACCAGCAACGACGACCCGCGCCCGAAATACTACGTACTCGAAATGTTCCCCTATCCATCGGGCCGCATTCACATGGGGCATGTTCGCAATTACGCGATGGGCGATGTGGTCGCCCGGTACAAGCGCGCGCGCGGATTCAATGTCCTGCATCCGATGGGTTGGGACGCTTTCGGCATGCCGGCGGAAAACGCCGCGATGCAGAATAAGAGCCATCCCGCGAAGTGGACCTACGAAAACATCGCGACAATGCGTGGCCAGCTGAAGTCGATGGGCCTGTCGCTCGACTGGTCGCGTGAAATCGCAACCTGCGATCCGTCTTACTACAAGCACCAGCAAAGGCTCTTCCTTGATTTCCTAAACGCCGGACTCGTAACGCGCAAAAAGTCAAAGGTGAACTGGGATCCTGTCGACCAGACCGTTCTCGCCAACGAGCAGGTCATCGACGGTCGCGGATGGCGATCGGGTGCGCTTATCGAGCAACGCGAGCTGACGCAGTGGTTTTTGAAAATCACAGACTTTGCTGAGGATCTTTCAGAATCTCTGTCCACGCTTGATCGTTGGCCTGAAAAGGTCCGGCTCATGCAGCGGAACTGGATTGGTCGATCAGAGGGATTGCGCGTGCGCTTCGTCACGGCGCCAAACAACATCTCTGATGCAAAGACGATTGAAGTATACACAACGCGTCCCGACACTTTGTTCGGCGCCAAATTCATCGCGCTGGCGCCCGATCACCCGATATCATTAGCGGCCGGCGCCCGAAGCCCTGAGATCGCAGCCTTCATCGAAGAGTGCAGGCGCATGGGGACCTCGGTCGCCACGTTGGAGACCGCTGAAAAGAAGGGCATGGACACCGGCCTGCGCGTGCAGCATCCGTTCGACCCAAATTGGCTCATTCCAGTTTACGTCGCAAACTTCGTGCTGATGGAATACGGGACGGGCGCGATCTTCGGCTGCCCCGCACACGATCAGCGCGATCTTGAGTTTGCGCATTCGCAAGGACTCGGCGTCACGCCGGTCGTTTGTCCGCCGCAGCAAGATCCCGCAACTTTCGAGATTGGCGACATCGCCTATGATGGTGATGGCGTGATGATCAACTCACGCTTCCTGGATGGGCTGACGCCTGAGGCGGCGCAAGAGGAAGTGGCGCGACGTCTGGGGCAAACGCACATCGGTAACGAGCCGCAGGGCGCCCGTCAGGTAAACTTCAAGCTGCGGGACTGGGGCATCTCGCGACAGCGATACTGGGGCTGCCCGATCCCGATCATCCATTGCGAGGTCTGCGGCACAGTGCCTGTCCCGATCAAGGATCTGCCTGTCACGCTGCCGGAAGATGTCACCTTCGATCGCCCGGGCAATCCACTCGAACATCATCCGACCTGGAAGCATGTCGCCTGTCCGTCGTGCGGACATCCTGCGCGCCGTGAGACGGACACGATGGATACGTTCGTCGATTCGTCCTGGTACTATGCCCGTTTCACGGATCCGACCAACACCGATGCGCCGACTTCGGCCGCCGCCAATCACTGGCTGCCGGTCGATCAGTACATCGGCGGAATCGAGCACGCGATTCTGCACCTTCTCTATTCGCGCTTCTTCGCGCGCGCGATGCAGGCGACCGGTCACCTTGCTGTCAAAGAGCCCTTCGCTGGCTTGTTCACACAAGGCATGGTCGTTCACGAAACCTATCGTGCAAGCGACGGCTCGTGGCGCACACCCGGCGAGATCAGGCTTGAAACGACGCCGGACGGCCGCAAGGCTTTTGCGCTGGCGGACGGCGCGCCGATCGACATCGGCCCTATCGAAAAGATGTCGAAGTCGAAGCGTAACACCGTCGATCCAGACGAAATCATCGGGACCTACGGCGCTGACACCGCGCGCTGGTTTATGCTCTCGGATTCGCCGCCTGATCGCGACGTTATCTGGAGCGAAGAAGGCGTGCAGGGCGCCGCGCGCTACGTGCATCAAATCTGGCGTCTCGTTGGGGAGCTCTCGGAACTTGCGATGGGGGCGAAGGGCTTCAGCGACAACGTCAGCCAGCCGGCGCTCGAAATACGCAAGATCGTGCACGGCCATTTGATGCGCGTTCAGGATCACATTGAACGGCTTCGTTTCAACACGGCGATCGCCGAAATCCGCAAGATGACGAATGCGTTGTCGTCGTCCATCGCAGGCATCTCAGACCCCGCACAAATCACCCCCGATCTTCGCGCAGCCTATGCTGAAGCGCTCGACATTATGATCCAGATGTTTGCGCCAATGATGCCGCATCTTGCAGAAGAATGCTGGGCGCAAACAGCGCATGCAGGGCCGGTGTCTGAGGCCGGTTGGCCAAAAGCGGATGCATCGCTCGCGGCGCAAGATACAATCACCCTGCCCGTTCAGGTGAACGGCAAAAAGCGTGGGGAAATCGAGGTCGCGGCTGACGCGCAGAATGCGTTGGTCGAAAGCGAAGCCCTCAAACTTGAAGTTGTCGCGCGCGAGTTGAATGGCCGGTTGCCGAAGAAGGTCATCATTGTTCCAAAAAGGATCGTCAATGTTGTTGTCTAGAGCCCGATCGCTGCGCGCCGCTCTCGCGGTGACGACATGCCTTGTTCTTTCCGGCTGCTTCAAGCCCATGTATGGCGGACCAGAGGGCGCCGCCTTGCGCAACGATCTGCAAGCTATCGCTATCGATCCGATTGCCGAACGCGCCGGTCATTACCTCGCCAACGAGCTGCATTTTCTTTTGAACGGGACAGGCTCCGAGGTCCCACCGAAATATCGCCTGCAGATCGTGCTCCGCGAACGCATCCAGGCCTCGCTCGTCGATTCCGTGACTCAGCGCGCAACGGCCGGCGCAATCGTCATCGACGCAGACTACAAGCTAATGCCGATCGCCGGCGGACCGCCTGTCACCAGCGGCGTGGCCTTCACCTTCGCGTCCTACGACAGAACGAGCCAGAGGTTCGCCAACATACGCGCGGCGCGCGATGCTGAAATTCGCGACGCGAAAGAGCTCGCCGACCAAATCAAGACGCGCCTCGCCATAGCGCTCGCGAAAGGCTGACATGGTCGCCATCAGGCACTGGGAGGCAGAGAATTTTCTCGCGAAACCTCCGGGCCACATCGCCTTCTATCTGTTCTACGGAACAGATGCCGGCTTGGTGAGCGAACGCGCGCGTCTTATCGTCAAATCGTCGATCGACAGCCTCGACGACGCGTTTCAACTTATCCGGATGGAGGGCGACGAGCTATCCAGCGACACGGGACGCCTCGCCGACGAGGTCAACACGATTGGGCTGTTCGGCGGACGACGCGCCATTTGGGTAAAAGCCGGTGCGCGAAACCTGGTCCCGGCGTTCGAAGCCGTAATGGACACAGCTCCGCGAGACGCAATTGTTGTGGTGGAAGCCGGCGCGCTGAAAAAAGACTCCGCGCTTCGCAAGATTTTCGAACGGCAGAAACATGCCGCTGCGATCGAATGTGCGCACGACACCCCCGAGCAATTGCGGCACATCATCGAGGCGGAGGCCAAGGCTTCCGGCCTGTCGATCGACCGGGAAACCGCAGATCTTCTTTCACACTCCTTAGGCGCTGATCGACTGACCACACGAGCAGAGCTCGACAAACTGCTGCTCTACAAGCACGGCGGCGAGCGCATCGTGGAAGCCGACATTGGCGCCATCGTCGCCGACGCGTCAGCCTTGAATTTGGATGCAGCGATGACCGCAGCCTTCTCGGGGCGCATGGACCTCGTCGATGAGACGGTGCATCTGGCGTTCGCTTCCGGCACGGACCCGGGCATGCTGCTCGGCATGGCAAGCCGACACGCAGTCATGTTGCATCGTGCGAAACTCGATGCGCAGCGCGGCATGCAGCAGGAAGCGGCGTTGGAAAAAGCGTCGCGGCGGGCGTTCAACTTCACGCGCAAGGATATTCTTGCGAAGCAATTCGGCCTCTGGACTCCAGAAAGCCTTGCGCGCGCAATAGAGATTCTTGGGCGCGCCCTTCAGGAGACCCGCCAAAACGCGCGTCTCTCCGACATCATTGCTACACGGGCGTTCTGGTCCGTGGCGTCAGCAGCGCGGCGCGGTCAACGCTAGGACTTGAGACGGTGGCAGAGTGCGTCAAGCTGCTCCAAAGAGGCGTAGCGAATTACGACCGAGCCCGTCTCGCCTGAATGGTTGATCTCGACATTCATGCCCAAAACGTCGGTCAAAACTTTTTCCAGCGCGCGTGTGTCTGCATCTTTCAAGGGACGCGATTTCACCTCGAGAGGACCTTTGCCAGAGGACGTGCGCTGACGTTCCGAGGACAGGTTTTCCACGTCGCGCACTGTCAGACCGTTGGCCAAAATTCTTTTTGCCACGGCCTCGGGATCGTCGACGGCCAAGAGGGCGCGCGCATGCCCCGCAGAGATGGAGCCTTCCTTGACCAGATCGTGGACAGGCGCTGGCAGTTTGAGCAAGCGAAGCGTATTGGCAATGTGGCTTCGGCTCTTTCCAATGATCCTGGCAAGATCGGACTGAGAGTAGCTGTACTCCGACGCAAGCTGTTCGTAGCCCAACGCTTCTTCAATGGCGTTCAGATCGCTACGCTGAACGTTTTCGATAATGGCGATTTCGAGCGCCTGCTTGTCATCGGCTTCCACGATGACGACCGGCACATCGTGGATGCCGGCTTTCTGAGCGGCGCGCCAGCGGCGTTCGCCGGCGATGATCTCGTAGGCGTCGGCCGTCCGGCCGATGCTGCGGACGATGATGGGCTGAATGACGCCCTTCTCACGGATCGACTCGGCCAGTTCAGCAAGATGCTCGTCGTTGAAGGAACGACGAGGATTGCGGGGGTTGGGCCGGATAAATTCGATAGGAATGCGCTTCTGCCCTGCGGCTTGAGCGCGAACAGCTGGTTCCGGAGCCGAATCGCCGATCAGCGCCGCAAGGCCTCGACCAAGGCGAGGACGGATTTCTTCTGCCATACCCATACCTTTCGGAGAATTAAGCTGCGCGTAGGCGACGTTCGCGCTGGATGACCTCTGAAGCCAGCTTTAGGTAGGCTTGGCTTCCGGTACATTTCAGATCGTAGAGAAGCACTGGCTTGCCATGAGATGGCGCCTCCGAGACGCGCACGTTCCTCGGAATGACAGTGTCGTAAACCTTCTCGCCCATGAACTGCCGCACGTCCGCGACGACTTGGGTCGCAAGATTGTTTCGGGGGTCGAACATGGTCAGCACGACGCCGTGGATCGTCAGGTTTGGATTGAGAGACGTGCGCACCTGCTCAACCGTCGACAGAAGCTGCGACAATCCCTCGAGCGCAAAGAACTCGCATTGCAAAGGTACAAGAACCGAATCGGCAGCCGACATGGCGTTGATCGTCAGCAGGTTCAATGAGGGCGGGCAGTCTAGAAGCACATACGTAAACGGATCCGATTCGTCAGCGCTCGCCAACTCACGAATCGCGGTGCGCATTTTGAAGGCCCGGTCCTTGTCGCCGGCAATTTCGAGTTCAACACCAAGCAGATCAAGCGTCGACGGGGCCAACCAAAGGCGAGGAACGGCTGTGGGTTGAATGACAGAAGCCAGACTGCTCTCACCAATCATCACGTCGTATGTCGATGTCGTCCGGCTTTTTCGATCGATCCCCAAGCCGGTAGACGCATTGCCCTGCGGGTCCAGATCTATGATCAGAACCTTTTCGCCGATGGCTGCAAGCGCTGTCCCGAGGTTGATCGTCGTGGTCGTCTTCCCGACGCCGCCCTTTTGATTGGCGAGGACCAAAACCCGCATGTCATGGCTTTTCACGGATTTGCTCCATCGGAGATTCGCTCCGGACCAGCGCGATGACGCTGTCCGGCTGACTGATGCTGGGGCGAAGGTTGATGTTGAACCTACTGTCCGTGGAGAGTCGGGTCAATTCATTCTGGACGGTTCTCCCCTTTGGAAAGACGCCAACTGCGCCGCGCAGCAGCAGGGGCTCAGCCCAAGCGACCAATTGGTCAAGGTCAGCCAAAGCGCGGGCGCTCACACCCTCGATCCCCTTGAGCTTGGGCACGACGGCCTCGATTCGCCCATGGTGAACAACCGTCTTCACGCCTGTTTCACGTGAAACAGCCCGCAGGAATGCGCACTTTCGATTGTCCGACTCGACCAGGTGCACCAAAGCGTTGGGTCTACCCGCCAATAATATCGCTGTCACAATCCCCGGAAAGCCGCCGCCTGAGCCCAAGTCAGCCCAGACATTTGCATCTGGCAAGGCACGTTGGACCTGAGCCGAATCGAGTATGTGGCGTATCCAGAGTTCGCTCAGGGACTGGTGGGACACGAGATTTTTTACGTTGGACCAACGCCTAACGAGGTCCTCGAAGAGGCGAAGACGGGAGATGTCGTCATCCTTCAGCCCGAGCTCGGCGATCAAGCGCTCTGAAACGACGTTCATGCCAAAGCCGCAACGTTCGATGATCGGCTGGCGCGACGAAGGGCAACCGCCAGGAGCGTAACCGCAACTGGAGTCACGCCCTCGACACGCGACGCCTGGCCTAAAGTGAGCGGACGAACGTCGCCAAGGCGCGAGCGGATCTCGTTTGAGAGGCCCTCAACGCGAGCATAGTCGAAGTCCGCAGGGATCGCGATCTCCTCATCTCTGCGCGACGCAGCGATGTCGGAAGCTTGGCGCTCAAGATAGACCGCGTATTTGGCTTCTATCTCAAGTTGCTTGACCGCTTCCGAATCGATTGCGGCGAGCGCGGGCCACGCTACCGAAAGAGCTTGGATCGACGCATCAGGATAAGAAAGGAGATTATAGGCGCTGCGTCGTACCCCGTCACGGTTCACATGAATGCCCAGAACCGCAGCCTCTTGAGGTGTCGTGACCACGGAAGTCAGGAGATCCCGGGCCCGGTTCAAACGATCAAGTTTCGCAACAAAAGCCGCTCGCCGCTTTTCGCTGACGCAGCCGATCTTGATCCCGATCGGCGTGAGCCTCTGATCTGCATTATCGGCGCGAAGGCTCAAGCGGTATTCGGCTCGCGAGGTGAACATCCGATAGGGTTCACTGACGCCGCGCGTGACGAGATCATCGACCATGACACCGATGTAAGATTCTTCGCGTTTGAACGTAACCGGAGGCGCGCCGGACGCGGACAGGCTCGCGTTCAGCCCCGCGACAAGACCCTGGGCAGCCGCCTCTTCATAACCCGTGCTTCCGTTGATTTGGCCGGCCAGGTAAAGTCCTGCGACCCGCTTTGTTTCCAAGGTCGGCCAGAGCTCCCGGGGGTCAACGAAGTCATATTCGATTGCATAACCGGTCCGGAGGATCTCGACATTCTCGAGCCCCGGCATGGTACGGATGAAGGCCGCCTGCACTTCTGTCGGAAGCGACGATGAAATCCCGTTCGGATAAACGGTCGGGTCGTTCAATCCTTCAGGCTCAAGGAAAACCTGATGGCTTTCGCGGTCCGCGAAACGAGCGATCTTGTCCTCGATA
Source organism: Hyphomicrobiales bacterium (assembly GCA_025356415.1). Lineage (GTDB taxonomy): Bacteria > Pseudomonadota > Alphaproteobacteria > Rhizobiales > Beijerinckiaceae > Terripilifer. The sequence goes on along the minus strand of JANXTB010000111.1, from coordinate 17,718 downwards.
GACGGGCAATAGCGCGGCCCCCTTCCCGTGATGGCGCCAGAATGAATGGCGGCGCGGTGAAGGTTATCGCGGATAATCTGGTGGCCCTCGAGGGTCGTCCGCGTAATATGACAATCAACCTGGCGGCGGCTGATCTCGCCGGTCAAATACGAGAATGGTTCCGGCACCGAATCGCCAGCCTGCTTCTCGAGCACTGACCAATCAATGGTGCGGCCATCCAATCGAGCGGGCGTCCCGGTCTTGAGGCGTCCCAACTTGAACCCAACGGAAAGGAGGCTCGTACTAAGCCGGTTGCTCGGTTCGTCCCCGAATCGGCCTGCCGGTATACGATGTTCGCCGATATGGATCATTCCGCGCAGAAAGGTCCCCGTGGTAAGGACAATCGACCCGCAACTCAGGCGGCCGGCCGACGTCTCAAGCCCGATAACACGGCCGTCGGCGACCAAGATCTCAACGGCCTCGCCTTCCACGATGACCAGGTTCGGATAATCGGAAAGCTCGCGTTGCATTGCCTCTCGGTATAGAGCGCGGTCGGCCTGCGCGCGGGGTCCACGCACCGCAGCCCCTTTGGAGCGGTTCAGCATCCGAAACTGGATGCCCGCCGCGTCGGCTATGCGGCCCATAAGGCCATCCATCGCGTCGATTTCACGAACCAGATGACCTTTCCCCAATCCGCCAATTGCAGGATTGCAGGACATGACCCCGATAGTTTCGCGCTTTTGAGTGAGCAGGGCTGTGCGCGCCCCAAGTCGGGCGCTGGCAGCCGCAGCTTCGCAGCCCGCGTGACCCCCGCCAATTACTATAACGTCAAACGTCGACGACATTCGCGAACACCTAAATTGGATCGAGTCCGAATCGACGTGTTTCACGTGAAACAGTCCGATCACTTTCCCATGCAGAACCGGGTGAAGATTGTCCCGAGCACGTCTTCCGCGCCGATCCGTCCAACGAGTTCCTGCAAGGCGTCTGCGCACCGCAGCAAGTCGTCTGCTACAAACTCTAACGCCGAGACGTCATCTGCCATGAGTCTGTCGACGTGTCGAGCCGCAGCCTCGACGCAGGCGCGCTGCCGGGCGTTTGTGACCAAAGGGGATTCGCCAGCCAGCGCCTTGGACCCGATCCCGGCAATCCCTTCGATCAGCCGGCTCAACCCACTTCCATCCCTTGCCGAAATAGCGACGTCAGCCCAATCCGGGAGGCGGTCGGCTTGATCAGTCTTGGTGGCGACGACTAGGACCCGTTCGTGGGGCAGTTCAACACCCGGACTGCCAGCAGAAGCTTCACAAAGCCAGAGAACGAGATCAGCTGTCTCCATGGCCAGTCGCGACCGCTGAACCCCGATCGCCTCGACAGCATCCGTGGTCTCGCGCAACCCGGCGGTGTCCGAGAGAATAATGGGAAACCCGCCGAGGTCAAGCTCGACTTCTATAACGTCCCGCGTCGTTCCCGCGTGCTCCGTGACAATCGCAAGATCGCGCTGGGCCAACGCGTTCATCAGCGTGGACTTGCCAACATTTGGCGGACCGCACAGGACGACCCGGAATCCATTCCGGACCAACTCGCCACGGGAGGCGGCCGAAAGAGCCTCACGGAACTCAGCCAACAAACCGCCAGCGATGCCTTTCACTGATGAGAGTACCTGCGTCGGCGCTTCGCCTTCGTCGGCGAAGTCAATTTCAGCCGTCACCAGCGAAAGACCGTCTAGCAGTTTCTCTCGCCATTCGATCGCTTTCACCGCAAGTCCCCCTGCCGCCTGCGCCAGGGCTTGTTTGCGCTGGAGATCGGTCTTGGCGTCGATGAGATCGGCAACGCCCTCCACCGAGGTCAGCGCAAGCTTGCCATTATCAAAAGCGCGGCGGATGAACTCTCCGGGTTGAGCAATCCGGACGCCCGGCTCTCGTTGTAGAGCCTGAAGCATGCGGGCGACCACTGCCCTGCTCCCATGGAGCTGAAACTCGAGGCTGTCCTCGCCGGTAAAGCTGGCGGGTCCCTCGAAGAAAAGAACGAGTCCGGAATCGATCAATTCATGATCGACAGGATCGTGAACATGGCAATAACGAGCCTCGCGAGCGCGTAGCTCTACCGAGCAAAACCGCTTCCCAATCTCCGCGGCGCGCGGCCCCGAAACGCGAATGACAGAGATCGCGCAAGCGAGAGAACCGGTCGCGAGAGCAAAGATCGTGTCCTGCATGAGCCGTCCCCGGGGCGTGCCGCCCGGCGGTGGCCGTCCGAAGACGGCCTGACCGCGTCAGGTATTCATGGATTCGAAGAAGCTCGCATTGCCCTTGGGCGTCTCGCGCAATTTTCCGAGCAAGAACTCGATCGCGTCAACAGTGCCCATCGGATTGAGAATGCGGCGCAGGACATACATCTTTTTAAGGATGTCGGCCGGCACAAGGAGCTCTTCCTTGCGGGTGCCAGAACGGGTGATGTCGATCGCCGGGAAGGTGCGCTTGTCGGCCACCTTGCGGTCAAGGATGATTTCCGAGTTACCGGTTCCCTTGAACTCTTCGAAGATCACTTCATCCATGCGCGAGCCCGTGTCGATGAGCGCTGTCGCAATGATGGTCAGCGAGCCGCCTTCCTCAATGTTGCGGGCGGCGCCGAAGAAGCGCTTGGGCCGTTGCAGAGCATTGGCGTCGACACCGCCGGTGAGCACCTTGCCCGATGACGGCACAACCGTGTTGTAGGCGCGCCCGAGGCGTGTAATCGAATCGAGCAGAATCACGACGTCACGGCCATGTTCGACGAGGCGCTTGGCCTTTTCGATGACCATTTCGGCGACCTGGACGTGGCGAACCGCGGGCTCGTCGAAAGTCGAGGAAACCACCTCTCCCTTCACGGAACGCTGCATGTCCGTCACTTCCTCCGGCCGCTCATCGATCAACAGGACGATGAGATAGCATTCGGGATGGTTCGCGGTGACGGATTGGGCGATGTTCTGAAGGAGGACCGTCTTGCCGGTGCGCGGCGGCGCGACAATCAGCGCGCGCTGACCCTTGCCGATTGGCGCGACGATATCGATGACGCGGGATGAAAAATCCTTGCGCGTCGGATCTTCGATTTCGAGCTTGAGACGCTCATCCGGATAAAGCGGCGTGAGGTTGTCGAAATGGACTTTGTGGCGGACTTTCTCCGGGTCCTCGAAATTGATCGTATTGACCTTGAGAAGTGCGAAGTAACGCTCGCCCTCCTTGGGACTCCGGATCAATCCCTCAACCGTATCGCCAGTCCTTAATCCGAAACGGCGGATCTGCGAGGGTGAAACGTAAATATCGTCTGGCCCCGCGAGATAATTGGCGTCTGGCGAGCGCAAGAAGCCGAAGCCGTCGAGGAGTACTTCGACGACGCCCTCGCCGATGATTTCGATATCGCGGCTCGCGAGCTGTTTGAGAATCGCGAACATCAACTCCTGCTTGCGCATGATCGAAGCGTTTTCGACTTCATGCTCTTCGGCAAAAGCGAGGAGTTCCGTGGGGGACTTGAGTTTCAAGTCCTGGAGCTTGATTTCCCGCATGGGGATCGTCCTTAGACTGCGCGCGGCCTGAACAGCCGGCTATAGGATGGCGGAGGAGGGACCGGGAGCGCGGGCCGGAACGTGAGTGACGTTCGCATGAGGCGCACGGTCTGAAGGAAGGAATTCAGCCGTAGCCCAGAATCGAAACCCGATCAAGTTTTGAAAACCGAGCCGCGGTTCGAGCTTGAACTCGGCCGATACAAAATATTGGTTCAGGAGAAAGGCTTTACGACGACCAATACGACAATAAAAATCAGCAGGAGGGTCGGCGCCTCATTAAGAATCCGGAAAAACCGCGGATCGTGCTTGTTCTGACCTGACGCCAACTTCTTCCGAAGAAAGCTCAAATAGCCATGCAAGCCGGTCATCGCGAGCACCAGCGCCAGCTTTCCATGAAGCCATGGCGCTAAAAAGAAGCCTGCCGACATGGCCAAGTAGAGACCCGTGAGCCAGGCGACGATCATGGCTGGCGCCATGATGTAACGCTGCAGACGGAATTCCATGATTTCGAATAGAGAGCCCTGCTCGGAACCATGCGCCACCCCGGCATGGTAAACAAACAAACGAGGGAGATAGAGCATCCCGGCCATCCACGAGATTACCGCGAGGATGTGCAGCGCCTTGATCCAGAGATAGACCATGATCAAACGCCTCGAACGCGACTGACTAATTGTTCGACATGGGCGATCGGCGTCTCAGGCAGGATCCCGTGCCCGAGATTGAAAATATACGGGCGACCGGTAAAAGCCGCTTTGATCAGGTCGACAGATCGATCAAGCGCGTCATTGCCGGCGATCAGGGCAAGCGGATCGAGATTCCCTTGCACCGGCTTGAAGGGCTGAACATGCACCGCCGCCCAGACAGGATCCGTAGCGGTGTCCAAACCCAGCGCATTGATGCCTGAATGGCCCGTAAAGGCTGTGAGATGACTGCCCACGCCCCTCGGGAAGGCGATGATGCGTGCATGAGGCACCCGCGCCTTGACGCCCTCCACGATCGCCAGGACCGGCTTCAGGCACCATCGCTCGAATTCCAGCGCTGGCAGCACCCCGGCCCAGGAGTCGAAAATCTGCACGGCCTCGACGCCAGCGATGAACTGCCGTTCGAGATAGGAGATCGAACTCTCGACCAGCAGATCGATCAGCTTCTGGAAGAGGTCTGGATGGCGGTAGGCGAACAATCGGGCGGGAGCTTGATCGGGTGTTCCCCGGCCGGCGATCATGTAGCTGGCGACCGTCCAGGGGGCGCCGCAGAACCCAATCAGAGCCACTTCCGCTGGCAACCCCGATTTGACCCTCTCGATGGTCTCGAAAACCGGTTCTAGCTTGGCTAAATCGATTTCCGGGTTCAATTTCGCCAAGTCCTCAGCTGACGTGATGGGCGGCAAACGCGGTCCTTCACCCTGCTCGAAAGTGACTTTCTGGCCGAGAGCGTCAGGCACCACGAGAATGTCGCTGAACAAAATCGCTGCATCGAAAGCGAAGCGCTTGATCGGCTGCAGGGTCGCTTCGGTCGCGAGTTTCGGCGAATAGCAGAAGTCCAGGAAGGTCGGGACTGAGGCGCGTATCGCACGGTATTCAGGAAGATACCTGCCAGCCTGTCGCATCATCCAGAGGGGTGGTGTGGTGGTCGCAACGCCATCGAGCGCTTGCAAGAATTTCTTATGGTTGGAGCTGTGGGGCACTTTGGGGTCCGTTCTCTAAAAAGATCTTAGAATCTTTTAAAGATCTTCGTCTTTTTCTTATTGGCGGGGATTAAGCGTTCCGCGCGACCATGCACAATGCCCCAAGCATTTGTCCACCCATCCCCAGCGATTAACAGGCCGGTGGCGGATTGTGGACAAGTTAACGAAGCCTTAATGAATCCAGCCCCTAAGCGGCTCAGCTCGGCTCCGGGTCTGATGCTGTATCCCCATGAACCACGAACTTCACATCGAAGCTGGTCTTTCAGCCCTCCATGCTTTTAGTGTTGATGGAATTCGAGGTCAGCGGGAGGCTGGAAGCCGGCCCCGCCTGAAAGCCCCGACTTATCCGGTCCTGTCCCCAGCTGCGCTGTCAGCCTGTGGATGAAGGGCCTGAACAGGAGTGACGCGTTGGGCCGCAATTACTTTCACCTGCATCTCGTATCGGACGCCACCGGCGAGACGCTGATCGCGGTCAGCCGCGCTGTCACCGCGCAATTCCAGGGCGTGTCGTCCATTGAACACGTCTATCCCTTGATCAGGACGCGCGCGCAGCTGGATCGGGCGATCGCCGAAATCGAGTCGGCCCCCGGCATTGTTCTCTTCACACTTGTGGATCGCGAACTTTCTGCGGCTCTTGTCGATGCATGTCGCGAGTGCGGTAGCCCCTGCCTGTCGGTTCTGGAGCCGATTTTCGGAATGTTTCAATCGTATCTCGGCACGGCGCAGACATCGCGACCGGGCGCGCAGCACATGTTGAATGCGGAATATTTCCGCCGCATCGACGCGCTCAATTTCACGATGATGCATGACGACGGGCAGCAGACGGAAAATCTGGAACAGGCTGACGTGCTGCTACTCGGCGTGAGCCGGACCAGCAAGACGCCAACAAGCATTTATCTCGCAAATCGCGGTGTGAAGACTGCCAACATCCCGCTCGTGCCGGGCGTCGCGCTGCCGCCATTCGTCGAAAATCTGAAACACCCGCTGATTGTCGGCTTGATCGCTTCACCTGAACGCATTGTGCAGATCCGGCAAAACCGCTTGCTGTCTCTCAACGCCGATCAGGAAAGCCCTTACGTCGATCGCATGGCTGTTGCAGCGGAGATCGCGCATTCCAAGCGTCTTTTTGCGGAACGCGGTTGGCCAATGATCGATGTGACGCGTCGATCCATCGAAGAAACAGCGGCCGGGATCATCGATCTATACAAAGAGCATCGTCTCAAGTTCATCGCCGAGGGTTGAGACGTGCGCACGCTTTGGAAGCTCGATCAGCCACTTCTCCTCGCATCGACCAGCGTCACGCGGCTGCATCTGCTGCGATCGGCCTCGATTCCGGTTGAAACGAAATCGCCGGATGTCGACGAGCGCGCGATCGAGGCGAGCCTGCAACATCGCAACATGACGCCAGACGTTGTCGCGCTAGAATTGGCGAGCGCGAAAGGCGCGCAGGTCAGCAGTCAAATGCCGGATCGGCTCATTGTTGCGGCCGACCAGACGCTGGCGCTCGGTGCAGAACAATTTCATAAGCCCGATGACGCCGACCAAGCGCGTGCGCAATTGCAAAAGCTTTCGGGGCGGACGCATGCCCTGCATTCCGCCGTGGTTTGTTACCGCAACGGTCAGCGTCTTTTCGCCCATGTAGAATCGGCGCATCTCACGATGCGCAAATTGGGCCCTGCGTTTATGGACGCCTATTTAGCCGCCGCGGGAGACGCCGTGACAAAGAGCGTCGGCGGTTACCAGCTCGAAGGGCTGGGCGTGCATCTGTTCGAACGAGTCGAGGGCGACCACTCGACCATTCTCGGTCTGCCATTGCTTCCATTGCTGGCGTATTTGAGAAACGCTGGCGCGGTCGAGGCATAGGGGGCGCCATGCTTGTCATCGGGCTGACCGGATCCATCGGCATGGGCAAGTCGACAACCGCGCAGATCTTTCGCGATCTCGGCGTTCCGGTTCATGACGCCGACGCTGCTGTCCACGAGATCTATAGAACGACGGCCTGCGCGCCAGTGGCGCATCTCTTTCCCGACGCGGTGGACAGCGAGGGCGTTGATCGAACGAAGCTTGCGAAAATCGTTCTGGTCGATCCCGAAGCGATGAAGCGTCTTGAGGACATCATTCATCCGCTTGTGCTCGAACATCGACGCAAGTTCGTCGAGCTGCAGGCCAAAGCTGGCGCCGAACTTGTCGTGTGCGATGTGCCGTTGCTGTTCGAAACCGGGTCTGACAGGGAAATGCATCTTTCATTGGTGGTCTCCGCGCCCGCGCCTGTGCAAAAGGCTCGGGTGATGGCGCGACCCGGCATGACCGAAGACAAATTTTCAGTCATCATGGGCAAACAGATGCCCGATCCGGAAAAGCGGCGGCGTGCTCATGTGGTGATCGAGACGGGCCGCGGCGTCGACTCTGCGCGCCGCCAGGTGATCGCACTTCTTCGCGCTCTCGCCGGATGCGCTCATTCAGGTTCAGGACTTTAGAACACATGCGGGAAATCGTTCTCGATACCGAAACGACAGGCCTCGACCCGGCGACCGGCGACAGGATCGTCGAAATCGCCTGCGTGGAAATCGTCAATACGGTACCGACCGGCGCGACATTTCATGTGTTCATCGATCCACAACGGGACATGCCCGAAGAAGCCTTCCGGGTACACGGGCTTTCTTCGGAATTCCTCAAAGGCAAGCCGCTCTTCGACGAGATCGTCGAAGATTTCCTGAGCTTCATCGGAGAGGCGCCGCTCGTCATTCACAATGCTGAATTCGACATGCGCTTCCTCAATGCAGAGCTGCTGCGCTGCAAGCGTCCGCCGCTGTTGATGGACCGTGTCATCGATACGCTCGGACTTGCGCGGCGAAAGCATCCTGGCTCGCCAAATTCGCTCGACGCGCTGTGCGCACGGTACCGAATCGATAATTCGCGTCGAACGAAACACGGCGCGTTGCTCGATTCGGAATTGCTGGCGGAAGTCTATGTGGAGCTTGTCGGCGGCCGCCAGTCGGCGCTGGTCCTGGCGAGCGAAATCAAGGTCGTCGAGCAGATCACGATTATTTCTATCGAGCCGCGTTCCGAGCCGATTGGGCCCATGATCGACATTGCGGAAGAAGACGCCCATCGAGCCTTTATTGGCAAGATGGGCGATAAAGCGCTCTGGCTGAAGTACCTCCAGCAATAGACTTTACGAGAGGGTCTGCTGGGCCTCCGCCGCGCGCTGGCGATAGAGGTTGTGGAAGTCGATCGGATCGATCAGCAGCGGCGGGAAACCACCCGCGCGCACGGCGTCCGCCACGATCTGGCGGGCAAAGGGGAACATTAACCGCGGACATTCGATCATCAGGATCGGATGCATCTCCGCCTCGGGGATGTTCTGCAGGCGGAACACGCCCGCATAGGTCACGTCAAACTTGAAAAGGGTCGTGGCGCCATCGACGGCCGAACCTTCGAGCAGCAGTTCGACCTCGTAGTCGGTTTCCGCCATCTGGCGAAGGTTGACGTTCACCTGAATGGTGATGTTAGGGGCGTTTTCCTGAGGTCCGAGCGAACGCGGCGCGTTCGGGTTTTCGAAGGAGAGATCCTTCGTGTACTGGGCCAGGACATTCAGCTGAGGCATGCCCTCGGCGCCGGCGCCATTCGTATCACTCATCGAACTGTCTCCTGCTGTGTTCGGCTTTCGGCTCGCCCGGTAGCATGCCGGGGAGCGGTTCACAAGAAGGCCCGCGGTCCTGGGTATGACCAGCCCGCCATTCATTCGGATCTAGGTCGACGACCCCGTTTTGCGACCGTCGTGGCCGGGGCCCAATGATACGTGTGGCCAGTCGCTGACGGATAAAAGGCGCGAGCAACAGAACACCCGCGAGGTCGGAAACGAAGCCGGGTACGACCAGCAGGAAGCCTGCCAGAATTCGAAGGACGCCGCCGGACGGAACCTCGAAATCAAGGCCGGACGGCGCATCCATGGCTTTTTTCAAAACCCCCAGGCTTTCACGACCAGCTTGGCGGAGGATGTAAATCCCGAGCGTCGAGGTTAAAAACCCGAGCGCCAGTGTCGTTGGCCAGCCCCAAAAGTGGACCGCGGCCGCAAAGACGACGACTTCCGCCGCTAGCCACGCGAGCACGGCTGCCTTTATCTTTCCTCTCACGTTCATCACGACCTCGTCAGCTTGGCCAGAACCACGCGTGGCGAAATGCAATGCGGCTCCTATCTGTTATATAAGGATGCGTCCGGAGGGCGAAACCCGTCGAGACCTTCTAGATTTGGCACGCAAGATGCGACACGGATGAACCTGATGGATGTGACAACGATCGTTTTTGCCTTGTTGGCCATTTTCGTGGTCTGGAAGCTCAGGTCCGTGCTGGGCACACGCACGGGGAATGAACAGTCCCCTCTGGACACGTTCCGCCGCAATGCGCCGGAGCCGCAACCAGATGATGGCGCGCGGACGGTTCTTCGCTTCCCGGGCGGCGGCGCCGAGCCGGAACGAGAACCAGCGACTCCGGACCGCCGGGCAGCCTGGCTGCGGATTCCCGGTGTGGAAGAAAAGGTCATGACGGGGCTCGAAGCCATTGCTTCCGCGGATCCCACGTTCGAACCCAAGAGCTTTATCGAGGGCGCCAAGACGGCATACGAGATGATCATCATGTCGTATGCGGCGGGGAATCGCCCGGCGCTCCAGGACCTGCTCTCGAAGGACGTATTCGACAGTTTCGCTGCGGCCATCGCCGAGCGAGAGCAGCGTGGCGAAACAGTTGATACAACGTTCGTGTCGATCGATCGCACGACGATTGAAGATGCGCAGCTGCGGCCGCCTACCGCGCAAGTCTCGCTGCGTTTCCAGTCGAAGCTCATCACGGCCACGCGGGATCGGTCTGGCGTCATCATCGAGGGCAATGCCGACAAGGTTGTCGATATGGTGGACGTCTGGACGTTCGCGCGCGACACGACCTCTCGCGATCCCAATTGGCGCCTCGTCGCAACCGAGGCGGGCGCGTGAGTTCTCTCTTTGAAAATACGACGCGCGGCAGATGACGCCGGGAAGTTTCACGCCGGGCGACTTTGACCTGCAGAGAGCCAGGTTCGAGGATTTGCCCGGCGTATTCGATGACACTCTGACCGACTTCTGGAAATGTTATCTGGCGTCTTGCAGAGCCATTGTCGATGACGCCCCGGAACTGCGGAGAGCGACGCAGCCAGGCGCCGCGCAGCGAGCGATCTCCGCGCGGGCGTTGGCGCTTGGTCCCAACGCGACCAGGCTCGAGATCCGGGCCTATCTGCAACAGGGCTTCGCGCCGTATCTGATCGTACCAAACGCGATCGAGAAGCGGGCTTTTTTCACCGCTTATTACCGGCCTGAAGTGCGGGCCTCGCTCGTGCGCACCGAGCAGTTTCGTGAACCCCTGCTTGCACGCCCCGACGATCTAGTCACTTTGCCGCCTGGAGAAACGATCGTTTCGCTCGACGGATTTTCGTCAGCGCGCCGGCGTGCCGACGGAGTTCTGGAACCCTATCCCACGCGCGCACAAATCGACGCCGGCGTGCTGGGCGCGCGGGCTCGACCGGTGGCCTATGTCGCCGACGCAATCGAAGCGTTCATGATTCACGTCCAGGGATCGGCCCGTCTTGTTCTCGATGACAAGCGCTCCTTCGATCTCACTTATGCTGGCAGGAACGGCCAGCCCTACACGTCCATCGGGAAGATCCTGATCGAGCGGGGTGACATCAAGCTCGAAGACATGTCGCTCGATAGGCTCAAGGGTTGGGTGCGTGCAAACGGGCAGGATCTGGGGCAGGCCGGTCGCGCGCTGCTCCACGCGAATCGCTCCTTCGTGTTCTTTTCAGCGACCCCCGCGGACGAAAACGCCGTCGGCCCCATCGGCGCCGCCGGACTGCCACTTACCCCGCGCCGGTCCATCGCAATCGATCGCTCGGTGTGGCCCTATGGTTTGCCTTTCTTCGTCGAGGCGGATGTTCCGTGGAGGCAATCCGATGCCACGCCGATGCATCGCCTCATGGTCGGTCAGGACACAGGAACAGCCATCGTGGGTCCGGCGCGCGCTGATCTTTATTTCGGAGATGGCGCGGAGGCGGGCCGCCTGGCCGGCTCCGTCCGTCATTATGGAAAGCTTTTTGTTCTGCTTCCTTTGGACGGCGCAAAATGAGCGCGGGACACAAAGGCGGCTCAGGCGGCCGGCGGCGCCTCTCGAAAGAGGAGCTCTCGCTGTGGCTTCAAGTCACCCGAACCGTGACGCCCCGCCCCGGCGTGCAAGCGCCGGAGGCGCCCGCTGCAGTTGAGGCCGACAAACCCACCTTGCCGGTAGAAGCAGACGCTCTGCCGGTGCTCGGGCACCCATCGGCGAAACCAAGCAAAGGGCCTTACAAGCCGCAAGCCTTGCCCCTTGCTCCCATCGAAAGACGCCTTCGGCAGCGATTGTCGCGAGGCCAGATTTCCGTCGATATGAAGATTGATTTGCACGGCATGCGCCAGGACGAGGCGCACGCGGCGTTACGAAGTTTCCTTTTACGCGCCCGGCAGTGCGAGGCGAAAGTGGTGCTTGTCGTCACCGGGAAGGGCGCCAACAAGGCGCGCGCTGAGGCTGGCCATGGGTATGAGGGAGGCGTTCTGCGCCGTACGGTGCCGCACTGGCTTTCCGCCCCGGAACTCCGGCACATTGTCCTTGGCTTCGAGGAGGCTGGGCAGGGTCATGGTGGTTCCGGCGCGCTTTATGTGCGCCTGCGCGGCAAACGCCTGCCCGGAGGTCCCCATCCGTGACCCCATTCGGACAAAAACTGCGCGCGATGCGCGCCGATCGGGGCATCACGCTGAAAGCCATGGCGGAAGGGCTCGGCGTCTCGGCGGCTTACCTGTCTGCGCTGGAACATGGGAGGCGCGGCGCGCCGACCTGGTATCTCGTCCAGAGGATCATCACGTTTTTCAACGTCATCTGGGACGAGGCGGAGGAAATCGAGCGTCTGGCCCAGATCTCCCACCCGCGCGTTGTGGTGGATACATCCGGGCTTGGTCCACTGGCGACCGAATTCGCCAACACGTTCGCGCGCCGGATCGGATCGCTGAGCGATGGCGATATACGCGCGCTCATGGATCTTCTGAACGAACGCCTGCGGCTCGCCGACCGCCGACCCAAATCCTGAACCGGCTGCAAGGCTTGACCCTTGTTCCGTGGCGCCCCAAACGAACATCAGCTTTTAATTCGGAGTAGAAAATGGCTGGCGAGACATTCGAGGTGCTTGGCCTCGGCAATGCGATTGTGGACGTGATCGCGCGCGCGGAGGAGGATTTCCTTGAGCGTCATGGGCTCGCCAAGGGCGGCATGACGCTTGTCGATGAACAGGCGGCCCACAAACTCTACGAGGACATGGGCTCGGCCACGATCATCTCCGGCGGGTCCGCCGCCAACACGATCGTCGGCCTCGCCTCCCTCGGCATCCGCTCCGCCTTCATCGGCAAGGTCAAGGACGACGAGGCGGGTCATTCTTTTACCCATGACATTCGCCATAGCGGCGTTCACTTCTCCACGCCGCACGCAGTAGATGGCGCCTCAACGGCGCGATGCCTGGTTCTCGTCACGCCCGACGGCGAGCGGACCATGAACACATATCTTGGCGCTTGCCAAAATCTCGGACCGGACGATGTCGATGAAACGCTCGTCCGCGCGTCGTCGATTCTATATCTCGAAGGCTATCTGTGGGATCCGCCGGCTGCCAAGCAGGCGTTCCTGAAAGCGGCCGACATGGCTCATGACGCCGGTCGTCAGGTGGCGTTGACCTTGTCGGATTCGTTCTGCGTCGATCGGTATCGCGACGAGTTCCTGCATCTCATGCGCACGCGCACCATCGACATCGTTTTCGCCAACGAGCACGAATTGAAGTCGCTGTACCAGACAGCGGATTTCAACACGGCTCTTGCGGCCCTGCGCGATGAAGAACTGCTTGGCGTCGTGACGCGCTCCGAGCATGGCTGCGTTATCGTCACCCATGACGAGACGCTGGCTGTGCCTGCCTCTCCCATCGACAAGCTTGTCGACACGACCGGCGCAGGCGATCTGTTTGCAGCAGGCTTTTTGGCGGGGCTGGTGCGCGGTTGCGATCTTCGCGACGCGGGCCGTCTTGGCGGCATCGCCGCCGCTGAAATCATCCAGCACTATGGCGCGCGCCCCAACACGAGCCTTGCGTCGCTGGCGGCGGAGAGCGGCATTACGCTCTGACGCTTAAAGCTTGCGAAGGGCGACCTGCTCGATCATGTGGTTCTCGCCCTTCGTCAGCACCAGACTCGCGCGTGCGCGCGTCGGCAAAATATTCTCGTCGAGATTTTTAAGATTGATTCGGCGCCAGATGTCGCGGGCGACCTTTTCGGCCGCGTGATCATCCAGCGTCGCATATTTTTGAAAGTAAGATCGCGGATCGCGGAATGCGGTTTCGCGCAGTCGCATGAAGCGCGACACGTACCAGCGCTCCAGATCCTGCGTCGTCGCATCAAGGTAGACCGAGAAGTCGAAGAAGTCCGAGACGAACGGAATGTCCTTGCCTGGACGATTCGGGAGGAGAACGTTCAGCCCTTCCACGATCAGGATGTCTGGCCGGTCGATGACGATCGATTCACCTGGGACCACGTCGTAGACGAGATGCGAGTAAACCGGCGCCGGCACATTCCGCTTGCCAGCCTTGATATCGGACAAGAAGCGCAGCAAAGCTGAGCCGTCATAGCTTTCCGGAAAACCTTTTTTGTCCATCAGGCCTTCGCGTTCCAGATACGCGTTGGGATGCAGGAAGCCATCTGTCGTGATCAGCTCGACCTTCGGCGTGTTGGGCCAACGCGACAGGAGCGCTTTCAAGACGCGCGCTGTTGTCGATTTGCCGACCGCGACCGAACCGGCGATCCCGATGATGTAGGGCATCTTTCCGTCTTCGGCTCCGAGGAACCGTTGCGTAGCTTTGAAAAGTCCCTGCGTCGCAGCAACATACAGGGCCAGAAGCCGCGATAGCGGAAGATAGATCGCGATCACTTCTTCAACCGAAATCGGATCGTTGATCGATTGCAGTTTTTCGAGATCATCGATGGTGAGCGTCAGCGGGGTATCGGCGCGCAGAGCCGCCCACTCCGACCGGGTGAAATGCCGGTAAGGCGACAAGGCGTCGGAGGAGGCCGACTGCATGCTCTGCTTCTCGGTCATTTGTTGTCCCCGCCGATCGAGGTCGGGATCAGCCGCGTGCGGCTTTTTCCTCGTGCCCCGACATGCCCGTGCGGCGTTGAAGTTCGGTCATGATATCTTTTAGCGGAACGTTGGCCGCCTGAAGAGCTACCAAAAGGTGATAGAGAACGTCCGCCGCCTCTGCCGTCATGGCGGCAGGATCGCCTTGTGCAGTCGCGATGACGAATTCGACGGCTTCCTCGCCGAACTTCTTCCCGCAATGGACCGCGCCTTTGTCGAGAAGGGTCTTGGTGTAGGATTTTTCGGACGTGGCCTCTCGACGGCTCTGAATGACGCCGTCGAGATCCTCAATTGAAAACGGCCTGTCGCTGGCTTGGCCCATGATTGTCTCTTTCCCGGTCAGTCCATCCGGACGTGGAGGCCCGCGCGCTGCATGTGTTCTTTTGCGGCGCGGATCGTGAATTCCCCAAAATGGAAAATCGACGCGGCGAGCACCGCGGTAGCGTGGCCGTCGCGAACGCCCTCGACCAGATGGTCCAGACTGCCGACGCCACCTGAAGCTATCAGAGGCACGGAGACGGCGTCTGCTATTGAGCGCGTCAGTTCGATGTCGAAGCCGACGCGGGTGCCGTCACGGTCCATCGACGTCAGCAGGATTTCGCCGGCGCCCAGCGCAGCGACTTCTTTCGCATATTCTATTGCATCGATGCCGGTCGGCTTGCGTCCGCCATGGGTGAAGATTTCCCAGCGGCCGGGCGACACTTTTTTTGCGTCGATGGCGACAACGACGCATTGGCTGCCGAACTTTTCAGCCGCTTCGCGCACGAAGTCACGATTGTGAACCGCAGCGGTCATGATCGAGACCTTGTCGGCGCCCGCGAGCAGCAGGTTCCGAATATCGTCCGTTGTGCGAACGCCGCCGCCAACCGTGAGCGGCATGAAGCAGGCTTCCGCCGTGCGGCGCACGACGTCAAGAATCGTGCCGCGGTTTTCGTGGCTCGCGGTGATGTCGAGAAAGCATAATTCATCGGCGCCGGCGGCGTCATAGGCGATGGCGCTTTCAACCGGATCGCCGGCGTCTTTCAGGTCGACGAAGTTCACGCCCTTGACGACGCGACCGTCCTTGACGTCGAGACAGGGAATGACGCGACACTTAAGCAAGCGACGCCTCCCGGGCAGCGCGGATCAGAGCCAGTGCGGCCGTCGGATCAAGTCGTCCATCATAAAGCGCGCGGCCGGAAATGGCGCCCGCAAGCTTGGCGCAATCGGGCCGCAGCAAGCGCTTGACATCGTCAAGCGAGGCCAGACCGCCGGAGGCGATCACCGGAATAGCGATAGCGTCGGCCAGCGCCAGAGTCGCCTCGATGTTGAGGCCTTTCAGCACGCCGTCGCGCGAGATATCCGTGTAGATGATCGCCGCGACGCCGGCGTCCTCGAAGCGGCGCCCGAGCTCCGGGGCCGTGACTTGCGAGACTTTGGCCCAGCCATCGACCGCGACAAGACCGTCGCGTGCGTCGATGCCAACGGCGATTTTGCCCGGATGCAGCCGGGCCGCCTCGCGGACGAGATCAGGATCGCGCACTGCGGCTGTGCCGATGATCACGCGGCTGACGCCTTTGGCGAGCCAGCCTTCGATGGTCCGCATATCGCGAATGCCGCCGCCGAGTTGCACGGGCATTTTGACGGCTTTGAGAATTCCCTCCACAGCACGGGCGTTGCGCGGCTCGCCAGCGAAGGCGCCGTCAAGGTCGACGACGTGCAGATATTCGAAGCCCTGGGTCTCGAACTCCCTTGCCTGCGCTGCAGGATCGGTGTTGAAGACGGTCGCCTGGTCCATATCGCCGTGGATCAGCCGGACGCATTCACCTTGCTTGAGGTCGATGGCGGGAAAAAGGATCAAGGCGTCCACCTCAAGAAATTTGCAATGAGAGCGAGCCCGAGTTTCTGGCTCTTTTCCGGATGAAATTGCGTGCCCGCAATATTGTCCCGTCCGACCATGGCGGTCAGTTCGGCGCCATAGTCGGTCGTCGCAACGACCAACGCAGGGTCCGCAGCCTTCAGGTGATAGGAGTGCACGAAATAGGCGTGCAGGCCATCGTCTCCCGTTGGAATGCCTTTGAGAAGCGCATGATCCTGACGGGGAGAAAGCGTATTCCAGCCCATATGCGGCACTTTGAGATCGATGGACTTGGTCTCGATGGCGATGACGTCGCCCGGAACCCAGTCAAGTCCAGTCGCGACGCCATGTTCAAGGCCGCGCGAGGCAAGCAATTGCATGCCCACGCAGATGCCGAGAAACGGCCGGCCGCGCTGGATGACGTTCTCCTCGAGAGCCTCGACCATGCCCGGAACGCTATCCAGTCCACGGCGGCAGTCTGCGAAGGCGCCGACGCCCGGGAGCACGATCCGCTCGGCCCGCCGAACTTTCTCGGCGTCCGACGTGACCTCTACGCGCATGCCCGCGTCAGCCGCCATCTTTTCGAAGGCTTTCTGAGCGGAATGCAGGTTTCCCGAACCGTAATCGACGATAACGACGGTCATGAATCAGGCTCCGGCCGAAGGGAAAAGGCCGATCATGTCCGGCTGGCGGGTGCGGGTCGAAGAGCCTGACGCCTCGGTTGGCGCGTTCGTTCGAGCCTTGATCGCGCCAAGGAAGAACGCACGTTCCGCGTCCATCAAACGATGTCCCTGAACGAGTCCGACATTCTGGAAACGGCGACGCGCCAAGGCGCCGCGACGAAGCTGCGAGGCCTCGAACCCGAGCGCAAGATGCATCAGAAGGTGCAGTGCCGTAGTTACGGAGTGTGCCGGCGAGGCAAGAACGTTCCAGATCACCAAAGCGCCATCGAGCGCAAGCCACACGATCAGCGCCAGCCAAAGCCTGTTCCACAGCAGCCAGAACGGCCCGAAAATGAGGGCCGCCCAGGAGAATCCCTCGCGCACGAAGACGACCCGCTCAAGTGCAGCGAGATCGTCTTGCGAGCCTTTCAAGTGAACCGTGTAGACGTTCATTGCAGATTTTTCAGCCGGCAAGGCTGCCCTTGGTGGAGGGAATCTTGTCTTTTTGCCGGGGATCGATGGCGATCGCAGCGCCAAGAGCCCGCGCCAGTCCCTTGAAGCAGGATTCCGCGATGTGGTGGTCGTTGACGCCATAGAGCGTCTCGACATGCAGGGTGATCCCGGCATTCATCGCGAAAGCCTGAAAGAACTCACGCACGAGATCGGTGTCGAACTCGCCGATCTTGCTGTGGTTGAAGTTGGTCCGGAACACCAGAAAGGGCCGTCCCGAAATATCGATCGCAACCCGCGTCAGGGTCTCGTCCATCGGCAGCAGGACGTCGGCATAGCGCGTGAT
>JANXTB010000066.1 GCA_025356415.1 Hyphomicrobiales bacterium | reverse complement strand
GCGAGCGCCGGTTTTCTTGTTCTCCAACGACGGATGCTTACTTCGCAGCTGCGTCGTACATTTCGGCGACATAGTCCCAGTTCACGAGCTGGTCGATGAAGGCCTTGAGATAGTCGGGGCGGCGATTGCGGTAGTCGATGTAGTAGGAATGCTCCCACACGTCGCAGCCGAGAATTGGCGATGCGCCGTGCACCAGCGGGCTTTCGCCGTTCGCGGTCTTCATGACGACGATCTTGCCATCCTTGACGGCGAGCCATGACCAGCCCGAACCGAATTGCGTGACGCCGGCCTGGATGAAGTCTTCCTTCATCTTGTCGACCGAGCCGATTCCATCGACGATCGCCTTTTCAAGCTTGCCGGGAATCGCGCCGCCGCCATTCGGCTTCATCCACTTCCAGAAATGCAGGTGGTTGTAGTGCTGGCCCGCGTTGTTGAAGAGGCCGGCATTCTTGCCGAAGGAGCCTTTCACGATCTCCTCGAGCGATTTGCCTTCCCATTCGGTGCCCTTCAGCAAATTGTTGCCGTTGGTCACATAGGCCATGTGATGCTTGTCGTGGTGATACTCGAGCGTCTCCTTCGACATGAAGGGCTGCAGGGCGTCATGAGCATAAGGGAGGTCGGGAAGGCTGAAGGACATCGGGACGCGCTCCTCGAAAATGGTTCGGGCCCTTGGTGCGGAAGATCCCGCGCGGGCTCGCGGTCATACTTAAGGAGGCAAGGGGCCGAGGGCAACACTTGCCGTGAAAGCCGGGACATTTGCCGCCAGACGCGTGAGCCGCGCGCTAGATCACGGCCATGCGCACGCTAGACCTTGGCGTTTTTGCCAAACACGCATCGTTCAGGTTACATTTACCAAACGGTCCAAGACGGCTGCGACGCAAAACTGCGAAAAAGAAGCGGGAATTTGACGAAATGAAGTGGACTGTTGCCGGGGCGGGGGCGCTCCTGTGCGCCGCGGGCGTTTACGCCCTCATCAACGGCAGCAGCATCATCCAGGTGGAGCGCGGCTGGGCGACGTTCATTGCGGGCGCTGTCCTGCTCGGGGCAGGCGTCATCGTGATCGGCATCGCGGCCCTGATGGCGCGGATCGATCGCCTCACAAACCTTATGCATCGGGCCATGACGCCCAATGAAGCGTCCTGGGTCCCCGAGTCCGAGGCTTCCGAGCCGCAGCAGCCGGATTTCCACGACGTGCCGCCACCGCCGCGCGAAGTGGCGGTCGATCCGCTACCGACGATCGAAAGCCTGCGGGCGCAGCAACCTGCGTCCCCGGTATTCCAGGCGCCGCCGCCGCCGCAGCGCGAGCCGGTCCGCCAAGAACGCCCCGCGGCCTTGCGCGATTTTCAATTCGTTTTCCCGCCCGCTGACGTGACGCCCGAACCGCCTGCGGTTGTCCAAGCGCCTGCGGCTTTTGAAGCGCCCGCGGCTGCTGAAGCGGCTGCGCCCATTGAACCTGATGCGGAGGAGGCGCCAGAGCCCGTCCGGTCGTCGGAAAAGCCGGCTTATGGACGGCCCTCCCGAATGGAGTGGCTGCGTCGCGGAAGGACTGCGGCGCCGGCGCCCGAGCCTGAGCCTGTCATCGAAGAAGCACCTCATATCGTCGAGACCGAGGACAAACCCGTCGCGCATTCCGAGCCGATTGCCGAAGCGGCGGAGGCCGTGAGCATTGTCGAGGCGCAGGCCGAACCGCAGGCGGAGCCCGAGCCTGTCGCGGAAGAGGCATCCGTCGAGCATGAGCCGGTGGAGCAAGCGCTCGCGGCGGATGAGCCCGGTCCTCAGCCGCCTGTGTCGACGCTCGATCCGTTCGGGAGCGATTGGCTGGAGCGCGCCCTGGCTGGCGCCGACGAGGCGGAAGAGCCGACAATTCGCCTCGGCCGTCGCGCCGCGCTCGCGCAGAACGATTCGGTTCAGGCCGAAGAGCCCGCGCCCAAGATCGTTCAGCCCGTGGACGAGCCGGAGACAGCGACGGATGCGCCGTCCGACAAGCCGGCGCCTGTCGAGATCGGGCGCTATCGCGCCAACGATGTCGCCTATGTCATGTTCTCGGATGGTTCGATCACCGCCGAAACGCCGGCGGGCGCCTCGTATCGTTTCAATTCGTTGCCGGAACTGCGCGCCTTTATCGAACGCGGCAACGTATGAGCGCGGCCTAGAAGCCGCGCTCGCCCAGCACGCAATCGATCGCAAACGCATATTCGCGCGCGACGTCCTTCAACGCGTCGAAGCGTCCCGCCGCGCCGCCATGGCCCGCCTCCATATTGGTGTGCAGGATGATCGGCCCGCCGCCAGTCATGCGCTCGCGCAGCCGCGCCACCCATTTCGCGGGCTCCCAATAGGTCACGCGCGGATCGGTGAGGCCGGCCTCGACGAGCATCGCCGGATAGCGTTGCGCACGCACATTGTCGTAGGGCGAATAGGAGAGAATCGTCTTGAACGCGTCTTCGTCCTTGCCCGGATTGCCCCATTCCACCCATTCGGGCGGAGTGAGCGGCAGTTCGGCGTCAAGCATGGTGTTCAACACATCGACGAACGGCACGTCTGCGATGATTCCCGCAAACAGCTCCGGCGCCATGTTGGCGACGGCGCCCATCAGCATGCCGCCCGCGCTGCCGCCCAGCGCCACGATGCGGCCCTGGCGCGTATAGTTTTTCGTGCAGAGATGACGCGCCGCCGAGATGAAGTCCGCGAATGTGTTGGGCTTGCGCGACAGCTTGCCGTCCTCGTACCAATGCCAGCCTTTATCGGTGCCGCCACGAATATGCGCGATGGCGTAGACAAAACCACGGTCGACCAGCGAAAAGCGCGCGGCGCTGAACGACGCCGGGCTCGCATGCCCATAGGCGCCATAGCCCTGCAGCAGCAGCGGCGCCGAACCATCGAGCGCGGTGTCGCGCCGATAGAGCAGGGACACCGGAACGCTCTCGCCATCATGAGCGGGCGCGAAAATGCGCCGCGTCACATATTGGCTCGCGTCATGGCCTGATGGAATTTCCTGTCGCTTGCGCAAGGTGCGCTCGCGCGTGAGCATGTCGTAGTCGAACACTTCGCGCGGCGTCGTCATCGACGAATAGGAAAACCGCAGCGTGTGCGTGTCGAATTCCAGAATGTTCTCGAGGCCGAGCGAATAGGCCTCTTCGTCGAATGCGATCTCGTGTTCCTCACCATCGCGCAGATCGCGAATCCGGATGCGCGGCAGGCCATCCTCGCGTTCTAGCCGCACCAGATGATGTGCGAGGGGAAGATGCGACATGATCATGCGACCGCGCCGGTGCGGAATGAAATCGCGCCACTGGCCCGGCGTCGCAAGATCCGCCTCGACGAGTTTAAAATCCTCGGCGCCGTCGGCATTCGTGTTGATGATCAGACGATCGCCATGATGCTCTGAATCGTAGCGCACGCCCGGCTTGCGCGCTGCGACGAGGCGCGGCGGCGCGTTCACATCTTCGAGATCGATCAGCCGCTCTTCGCCCGAATCATGATCGTGCAGATCGATCACGCAGAAGCGACGCGATTGCGTGCGGCGGATGCCGACAAACCAGCCCGGATCCTGCTCTTCATAGATGAGCGCGTCGCTGTCGGCCGGCGTTCCGAGAATATGCAGCATCACGCGGTGCGGGCGATGGTTGTCGTCGAGTTTGACATAAAAGAACGCACGCCCATCCGCGCTCCATACGGCGCCGCCCGATGTTTCGGTGACTTCGTCGGGCAGATCTACGCCAGTCGCGAGGTCGCGCACGCGCATGGTGAAAAGCTCGGAGCCTTTCTCATCGGCGCACCACGCGAGCCGCGTGTGATCGGGCGAGGCCTTCACGCCGCCGAATTGAAAGAAAGCCTTTCCTTCACCCAGCGCATCGCCGTCGAGCATGATCTCTTCATCGCCCGCAGTCTCGCGCGAGCGCCGGCAGAACAGCGGGTGCTGCCCGCCCTGACGGTGCTTGCGGTAGTAAACGAAGGCGCCGTCGGGCGCTGGCACATCGACGTCATCTTCCTTGATGCGTGCGCGCATCTCGGTGAACAGATGCGCGCGCAGGTCCGCGCCGGGCGCGAGCATTTTTTCGGCATAGGCGTTTTCTGCCTCGAGCAGCGCGCGGATGTCGCCGGGCAGGGCGGCCGGATCGCGCAGAACGTCCTGCCAGTTTTCTGCTTTCAGCCACGTATAATCATCGTGAATCGTGACGCCATGCACCTCGAAAACATGCGGCCTTTTTTCGGCGCGCGGCGGCTGGGCGGTCTCGATGTGGTCGGCGGGGTGCGTCATGGAACTGTCTTTCGCGGCGGTGCGTCGCCATCAGATGGCCGCCGCGGGCGGGCTTGGCAAGCTTTGTCTGAGCTGTCATAACCCATATCGGGTTTGGCAATCCTCAAATCCGGGTATGCCTGCTCAGTTAAAGATTTTGCGCGATGCTCCACAGTTTGTAGTATAAACCAAATCAAACAAGCATCGTCGTATTCCCTCACGCCGCTCAGCGAGCGACAAAAGGCCTCTAAAATGTCGGAGCACAGAGATCTGACCAGTTACATAAGGTTGGCTGCGGATATTGTCTCCGCCTATGTTAGCAACAACACTATCCCGGCTACGGAAGTTCCTGCCCTCCTCGCCGAGGTCAACACCGCTTTGGTGAGCCTGGGTAAGACCGCGCCTGTCGTCGCCGTTTTCGACGCGCAGCGCCCTGCCGTGTCGGTCAGAAAGTCGGTCACGGACGACCATCTCATCTGCCTCGAGGATGGGAAAAAATTCAAATCCCTGAAGCGCCATCTCCGGACCCAGTACAATATGACGCCCGAGGAATATCGCGAAAAGTGGGGGCTGCCTGGGGATTACCCGATGGTGGCGCCTGCGTATGCGAAGGCCCGTTCTCAGCTTGCCAAGCAGATGGGCCTCGGCCAGCAGCGCCGCCGGCGCAAATAGGTTTTTTGTGGTGGCGGCTAAGATAAAATGACTTGCCTAAGAAAATAATCCTTCTTTATACTCCTTCTGGTTTCAGAAGGAGCATTTCAGGTCATGAGTTTTCCATCGTCCCAGCGCCTGCTCGTGGCGCTTCATGCCGACACTTCCTATGCGTGGCGCCCAGACGCCGAATCGAGCGAACTCCGCGTCGTTGCGAGGCGGCGCAATGTTTCCGTTGAGACGGGCCGTTTTCCGGGCGACGCCGGGGCGGCGCTGCTGGAAACAGGTCTGGCCGAATGGCAGGCGCCGGGCGCCTCGCGCCGCGAGCGGCTGGTGCTGACGCCCGAGGGCCGTGCGCGTGCGGGGCTGACGCAGGGCGAGGCGGGCGTCGAGCCGGCCCGGGCCCTGCAGGGCGACATCGTCCGGCATCACTCATCGACCGGCGCCACGCTGATCGACGAGGCGGAGAGCCCGCTGGTCTGGCTGGCCCGGCGGCGCGGCAAGGATGGCGCGCCGTTGCTGTCGCCGGAAAATCTGCAGGCGGGCGAGCGCCTTCGCCGCGATTTCGATCTGGCCCGCACGCTGCCGCGCGTCACCTCGCGCTGGGACGGCATGCCGGGCGCCGGCGCCGCCAGCCCGCAGGCCGGGCCGATGACCGACCTTTCGCTCGCCGCGCGCCAACGGGTCGACGCAGCCATGCAGGCGGTTGGCCCTGAGTTCTCCGGCCTGCTGATGGATGTCTGCGGCTTCCTGAAGGGGCTCGAGACGGTCGAATCCGAGCGCCAATGGCCGCGCCGGTCGGGGCGCATCGTGCTCGATCTGGCGCTCGGGCGGCTTGCCCGCCATTACGGGATCGGCGGCAGGCCAGCGCCCGCCCACGCGCCCATGCGCCATTGGGGCGCGCAGGATTACCGGCCCAGTCTGCCTTAAACGGTGGCGAGCGCCGCGCGCGCGTCGGTCTTGATCCGCTCCACCATCGAGCGGACGCCGTTCGAGCGTTGCGGCGTGAGGTGGGCGTCGAGGCCGAGCTTCTGGAACAGTTCCTGCGCGTCGATCTTGAGGATTTCCTGCGCGGTGTGGCCGGAATAGAGCGTCAGCGTCAGGAACACGAGCCCGCGCACGATATGCGCGTCGCTGTCCCCACGAAACGTGAGGACCGGCGCGCCGTCGGCCTTCGCGACATTGGTCTCCACCCAGACCTGGCTGGCGCAGCCGCGCACTTTATTGTCATCGTTATGGGCGGCCTCTGGCAGTGGCTCCAGCTCGCGGCCGAGCTCGATCAGATATCGATAGCGGTCGTCCCACTCGTCGAGCAGGTCGAAATTCTCGATGATGTCGTCGATCGTCGTTGCCATCTCACCCGCGCCTGTTGCCGTGCGCCTTATATGGCGTGCTGGGGGCTGAGCGCCAGCCTTAACGCGGCCTAGCGGCGAGCGGTCACGGTCGCGGGGCCGCGCCAGGCGGGCGTGAAATCGCCGGGCTGCAGATTGTGCTGCGAATGCGAGCCGTCGCTTCTGCCGAGCGAGAGCGCCTGCGCCGCGCAGGCGATCGGGTCCTTCACACAAATCGCCTGGGCTTGAGACGCAAGCGCGCGCGCGGCCTGTTCGGCCTGTCCGGAAATGTCCGAGCGCAGGCTCACGCCGTCCCATGGGAGCGCCATGAAAACGAGGCCAAGCCAGAATACGCATCGGACCAGAAAGAACATGACGCAATTCCTTGGGCGCGCACACTTGCGCCCAACCTAATCGTGACGCCAATTTTCATCGGCCTCATTGTGATCGGCGTAATTAAAACACGAGTCAAACACGTGCTTCGCTTCGCGTGGCGCCCATTATACTTTGATTCACCACCCGAGCGCCGAAACGGCAATAAAGCCGTAGTCGCAGGCCTTCCCGCGCATTGAGGAAGTGTAAACCATATTGCTCGAAACACGCCGAAAGCCGCGCCGGACGGGCGGTTTTCAACATGGTTAGCGTTTTTGCGGCGCCGCGTTTAGCACTCACTTAAGGCGGGCCTGCGAAGGTGCGTCATCGATATGGCGTCTCGCCTCTGGTGACGGAATTGAGTCAATTGCCGGGTCTTTCAGAAAGTCTTGATACGCTGGTTCACGAGAGCGCCTGCGGATCTCCGCTGACGCACGCGCGCCACGCCCATTTCATTCGGCTGCATTTGCTGAAGCCGCTCTGCGCCGGTGTCGCCGCGCCGATCGTCCTCGCCATTTCGGGCGCGCCCGCGCCCTGGCAAGCGGGCGCCTTCGGGCTCGCCATGCTGCCGCTGGCCGGCGTTGCCCTCGTCTCGCGGCGTGGCGCTCTGGCGGAAGCCCAGGCGATTGGCCTGGCCTCGCTTGCCGGGCTCGCGTGCATCGCCGCGCTCGCCTGCGGTCCCGGCCTCGGCGCCGGTCTGTTTCTTCTGTTGCTGGCGCTGGAGGCCGCGCTTGCGGAAGCCCCGCGCGTGCGGCTGGCGCGCTTTGGCGCTGCGGCGCTTGGCCTGTTGCTGATCGTCGCCAGCGCCGTCGGTTTCATTCCCCCCGCGGGTTCCGCGCCTTTGGCCGATGCGGCTTTCAGCCTTTGCGCTTTTGGCTATGGACTTTGCCTCGTGCAAGGCTGGCGCGCGGAGCTGCAATTGCGCGCGGCGCTGCATGAGCGCGAACGCGCGGAGCATGATGTGCTGCGCGTGCTGGTCAGCGATGTCAGCCTCCACTTCAACCGCGCGGGCGCCGTACTTTCGGCCTCTGGCGATTGCACCCAGGTTCTGGGTCTGCGCGCACGCGATCTCTCGGGCCGCGGCTTCTTCGAGCGCGTGCAAGTCGCCGATCGTCCGGTGTTCCTGAAAGCCTTGTCGGATGCGGCGCGCCTGAAAGGCGTGGCCGTCGTGCGCCTGCGTCTGCGGGGCCAGGATATCGGCAGCGCGCGCGGCGCCTTTGCCGAGCCGGCCTTTCGGCATGTCGATATTCGCGCGCGTCACCTTGAAGGCGAAGGCGATGCGGCTGTCATCATCGCGCTGATGCGCGATGTGACGGATCTTGTCGAAGCCGAGCGTGTCGTCGCCATGCGGCAGGCGGGCGCTGTTGATGATTCCGACTGGAAGAACCGGCTGCTCGCCAATGTCAGCCACGAATTGCGCACGCCGCTCAACGCCATCATCGGATTCTCTGAAATGCTGGGCGGGACTCGCGGTGCTGTGCCGTCGCCCACCCAAGCTGTCGAATATGCCGAGATCATCAACGCATCGGGCCAGCACCTGCTGTCCATCGTCAACGCGCTGCTCGACATGTCGAAGATTGAGGCGGGACGTTTCCAGATCGAGGCCGAGCCGCTGCAACTGCCGCCGCTGGTGCAAATCTGCTGCGACATCCTGCGCCTAAAAGCCCAGAAGGCGCAGGTCGAAATTGCGCAAGATGTTGCGCCCGATCTCGGCGTCGTCGTCGCCGACGAGCGCGCCTGCCGCCAGATCATGCTGAACCTCCTGTCGAACGCCATCAAGTTCACGCCGAAAGGCGGCCGTGTGACGCTTCACGCACGCAACGATGGCGATCATCTCGTGTTGTCTGTCAGCGACACCGGCATTGGCGTGAGCCTGGCCGACCTGCCGCGGCTAGGCGATCCGTTCTTCCAGGCGAAAGGTTCGGCGGATAGCCAGAACAAGGGCACGGGCCTTGGGCTTTCTGTCGTGAAGGGTCTTGTCGGCCTGCATGGCGGCGCCATCTCTGTGGAGAGCGCGCCGGGGCAGGGGACTTGCGTGACGATCCGCCTGCCGCGCGATGGCCGCGCGACTGAAACATTGGCGCGCGAAAGCGCGACGATCGAAATCATCCCGCGGCGCGCCGCCGCGACTGTTTCCCACGTGACGATGGTGAAGAAAATTGCGTGAAGCTCTCGCCCGTTCCGACCATGATTTCGTCCTGAGCGCGCCCGCGCGTTCGCGCCAGCCGGGCAAGAAATCCGGCGGCGCCCTGGCGCTGGCTGGCGCCGCGGTGTTGCGCAAGCCCGGGCGCATGCTGGCCGTCGTCGTCTTTGCCGGCGCCTTGTGCGGCATTGTCGCCAATGCGCTTTTCTTCCAGACCGCGCGCCATCCCGCGCCGATCTTCCACGGCCCCGTCGTCGCGCGCCCCGCGCATCCGGCGACGCCGCCCATGCCCGCAGCCGTTCCCATGCCGCCGCAGCGCCCGCTCGAAAAGGCTATTGCGCCGCAGCTGCAAAATGGAACTTCCACTGCGCCTGCATCGGTTGGGCAGCGCGAGTCCACAAAGGATCAGATCGGCGCGCTGCTGTCGGGTGGCCCGTCTCAAAGCGCTGGCGCAGACGCAACGCCGCGCGTCGCCGCTGCGCAGAAGGCGCTTATGAAGCTCGGCTATGTCGTCAAGTCCGACGGCCTGATGGGCGCGGGCACCCGCAAGGCGATTGAAATGTTCGAGCAGTCGCGCAAGTTGCCAGTCACGGGTGAATTGTCGCCGCGCGTGATGCGCGAATTGTCGGCCCTGTCGGGCGTTTCGGTTCCCTGATGCATCTGCGCGCCGACATTTGGGTCGCGGCCTATTTGCGTAGAGTGGGAGTGGAGGGCGCCGTCGCCATGTTGCGCCGTCGCGGCGCGGCGGAAGCGGGCGCCATATTCGTCAAGGTCGATCGTCTCGATGGCCATGCCGCGCTGTATGGCCCGGCGCCGCAATCGGAACTCGCGGACCGCGAGGGCATCGATCGTTTGTGGATGCGCCTGCATAAGGAAGAGTGGAGCGATCCCGCCAGCGTCGAAGAAAAAATCGCACGCGAGATGAAGTTCGATCCCGATCTTTGGTTGATCGAAGTCGAGGATCGCAAGGGCCGCTGTTTTCTGGATCTCGCAGAACGGTAGTTGTCATCGCGCAACACCAGCTAAAGAGCTGACGTTGCGTTCTGGATTGCTTCGCTCCGCTCGCAATGACGGCGCTTATGCGGGCCGCTTCAGCAAATCCGACACGCTTCGCGGCGCGCGTGTTTGCGTGAGCCCCGCGCGCGCGGATGACAGCCGCGCGGTCTGGTCGTGCAGCGTCGTGTGGCGCGCGGTTGTGATCACGCGGCCCGTCATCGCATCGAGAATGCGCTTCGCCACATCCTGCGAGAGGGCGGTGGCCAGACGCGCCAGGGCCGACACGCGTCCGTAGGAATGCGAGATCTGCGGATCGACGAACAGGAAAATGCGGGTCACGATTTCCGGCCGCAGCCCGAGCGCGCGCAACGCCACCGCCAGCGGTTCGCCGCCGGTGTCGGCGACGATGGCGCGGGCCAGCTCGACGTCGCAATGGCAGGCGTCGGCGAGCGCGGTTGCGAAATCATCCTGCGCGCTTTCGAGCGCAATCGCTTCGATGCGGCGCAGCGCCGTCTCGGCGCCATGTTCCAGCGCGTAGGATGGCGGCTCGTTTTCGCCGGCGCTTTCGCGCGTACGGGCGATCATCAGCGCGCGCTGGCGCGCATCCGCCGTCATGAAAAGCGCCAATGTTTCGGGCCTGTGCGGCAAGCGCGCGACCAGCGCCTGCGCTAGTTCGGCATCGTTACGCGCGCGTGCGACAAAGCCCGACAAGATCGCGGCGGAGAGCGGCGCCGCCTCATTGTGGGCGAGCGTGCGCAAAACGTCGATGTCGTCGCGCGCGGCGAGTTCGGCGATCATGTTGGAATCGAGATCGGGTCGTTGCGCGAGCGCGATGGCGACGGTGGCGTCACCTGTCGCAGCGGCGTCCTGCAGGATCGACGTCGAGAGCGCGCGGCATTCCGCGATGAGTTTCAGCGCGCCCACGCCACCACGCTGGGCGAGACGATCGAGCACGTCAGGCGGGGCGGCTTCGTGATTGCACAGCACACGAGCCACGTGATCGCATTCGTCTGGCGTCGCGTCGGCGATCAGGCGGCGGGCGATTTCGGCGAATTGGCGGGTTTCTTCGCTCGTGTGGGTCGCGCGCATGACGAACAGGTCGGTCAGCACGCGCAAGAGCAACGGCTTCGGACCGCCGGAATCACTCAGGCCGCGGGCGGCAAGGTGATGCAGGGCGTCGGAAGTCAAAGCATGGGAGGGCAGATCTTTGGCGAACAGACGCATCGCGGACACACTCGGGACTTCACTCAGTTTAGCGCCCGAATATTGACACTGTGTTAACCTTCCAAATCTCCTAATGCATGAGCAGCATTTCTTTTTTGCATGCGCAGGTTGTGTCGGCAGCGTCCAACCGGTTTGGGAGACAGGAGAATGTCTAATATCGTCGCGTTCGCTAAAAAACCGGGGCAGCGACCCGGCGCCCCGCAGCTAGGGCCTTTCCAATTGCTGTTCTTTACCGGCGTGCGCTACGAGCGCGCCGAGCCCGTCGCGACTGCGCGCAAGCGCCGCCGCCCTATGCGCCTGAAGGATGCCGACAAGCGCACGGCTTGATCGAAGAAGCGCCTAACCCTCGCATGTCAGCGAGGATAATCTGTCGCGCGCCTCGCCCATGAGCGAGGGCCGTTCCGCCAGCGCCCGCAGCAGGATGAAACCTTGCCGGGCCGGGGATTCAAGCCGCAATTCCTGCGGCAATTCATCTTCCGCATCATTCGCCTCGATGTCATCGAGCTGGTCGCGCGTTGCGACGACAACGTCGACGCGTCCACGCAACGCGCTGCGATCTGTCATGGCGTAAAACGTCTGGCCGTAACGTCCGTGGAAAGACAGCAGCACCAGCGCATCCGTCGTCAATTGCCCGCGCAGCCGCACCGGCCCGCGCGCGAGATCGTAGGGGCAGGCGGCGATCGCGGTCGCGGGATCCTCGAAGGGGAGAATTTCGCGCCCCGGTTCGAGTGCGGGCAGTAACACGAGTTTGTTGGGCGGCCCCAGCGCCGCGATCCGCGCAAAGGATGTGTTGGGCGCAATGCGAGGCATCACGAGAATGGTCGACAGATGCACGAGGCCGGCGACGCACAGGATCGCCGCGAGCCAGGTCAGCGCTTCGAGCGGACGCGAGAGAAAGCGCTTGTGCTTCATGACGCGCAGCGCTCCCGCGAAATTACGGGCATCTCCGATGCGTCGAGCACGCCGGCGCTGAGGCTGTGGGGCGAATCGTAAAGGCGCAGCGCCAGCGTGAAGACGCCCGGCGCGAGCGGCAGCCAGTTTCCGGGCCGCGCCTCGCGCGCCAGACGGATTTCGAAATCGCCCTTGGCGTCGCGCACAATTTCGCTGGATGTGAATCCGGCGCGCCGGGCAGGGCCTTCGCTGACGACCAGATGGCCTTTCGTGTCGGTGACGGTCAACGTCCAGAACCGCGCGCTCGGCATGGCGCCGGCGATGCGGTAGTCGCAACTCGCATTCAGCTTGGTGCCGGCGCTGTCGACGACGGCCGTGAAACCCAGCCCTTCAGCCGAGCCGAGCGGCGCGCGTCCGCTGCGCGCGACAGCAGCGCGCGCGTAAGGGTCGCCGCCGGTCGCCGGAACCTGCGGCATGGCGCGCCACGGGCCGGCTTGCACGATGTCAAAGCCGAAGCCGCGCGCGACCGTGAGAGCCGTGGCGCCAAGGCCGAGCGCCGCGCCGACCAGCGCGGTGGCGGCGACTTTCCAGAAGAGGTTCATGCGCGAACGCTCATCAGTCCTGCCGTTTCACAAGCAGGACGCGCGCACAGGATGAGGCCGGAAAATTGCACGTCGCTTCCTATTCCACCGCCGCCGCGCGGACGGACACATTCTCCGCCGATGTCCCGGGCCGCGGCGTCTTGTTGCGCTCGGCGGCGTCGAACATATCCTCGATTGTCATCAGCACGTCGAGCGAGCGGCGCGACAAGGTCGTCGGCCGCTCGGAAGGCGAGGGCTCATGCGCGGGCGCCTGCGTGCTGGCGACCGACGGCGCCGGGCCCGCAACGCCATAGGGATTCTTCAACTCGATTCCCTGATGCGCATAGGCCATGATCTCGTGCCACGTGCGCGCCGGGAGCGAGCCGCCGGTCATGTTGTTCATCGATGTGGAATCATCGTTGCCGAACCACACGGTGCAAACGTAATTGCCCGTGAAGCCGTCAAACCACGCATCCCTGTAGGCGTTGGTGGTGCCGGTCTTGCCCGCAGCCGTCACGCCTTCGAGAATCGCCGCGCGCGCCGTGCCGCCCGACACCACTTCCTTCAGCATGTTGTTCATCTCGGCGATCTTTTCGGCGGGGATCACCTGCTCGAGCGGCGGTCCGTCGCGATCGCGGCGATAGATGAGCTCGCCTTTCGAATTGCGAATTTCGGCGCTGGCGTAAGGCTGAGCGCGGCGCCCGCCATTGGCGAAGGTGGCGTAGACGGCGACCATGTCGATCATCTTCACGTCGCCCGCGCCAAGTGGCAGCGACACCGTGTCGGTGAGCGGCGTCGTGATGCCCATCTTGTGCGCGGTTTCGAGAATTTTCGTGCGGCCGAGTTTCGCGAAATTCCACTGGTTCGCGTCTTTGCCCTTCCAATAGGCCTGGCCGATGATGACGGAGAGACGCACCGCGACCGTGTTGAGCGATTTCTGCAGCGCCGTCAGCAGCGGCAATTGGCCAGCCGATGCGCCGCCGTAATTATGAGGGCACCAATTGCCCAGACAAATGCCCGAGCCATCGACAATGCTCGTCGCTTTCACGCGGCCAGTCATCAGCGCGGTGAGATAGACGATCGGCTTGAATGACGAGCCCGGCTGGCGCACGGCGTCGGTCGCGCGGTTGAACTGGCTCGCGCCGTAATCGCGACCGCCCACGATGGCGCGCACGAGACCCGTGGGCTCCATCACGACAGCGGCGCCTTGCTTGGCGCGAAACTGCTTGCCGTAAAGCCGCAGCGAATCCTCGATGGCCGTGTCGGCTTTTTTCTGAATGCCGAGATCGAGCCCCGTGCGCACCGTCAGCACGCGATCGTTGCCGAGTTTTCCGGCGGCGGAGAGCTTGGCGATTTCATCGTAAGCCCAGTCGAGATACCAGTCGGGCGAGACATCGCGCTTGCGGTCAACGGGCCGGGCGGGGTTTCGCCGCGCCGCGTAGATCTGGCCTTCAGTCAGCACGCCGGCATTGACCATGTTCTGCAGCACGTCGTTCGCGCGTGCGCGTGCGGCTGGCAGGTTGATGTGCGGCGCGTATTTCGTCGGCGCCTTGAACAGGCCCGCCAACATGGCGGATTCGGCGAGCGTGAGATCGCGCACGTTCTTGTTGAAGTAGAATTCCGCCGCCGCCTGAATGCCGAACGTGCCGCCGCCCATATAGGCGCGGTCGAGGTAGAGTTTCAGAATCTGGCGCTTGGCGAGATGCTGTTCGAGCCAGAGCGCGAGAAACGCTTCCTTGATCTTGCGCTCGATGGAACGCTCGTTGGTGAGGAAGAGATTTTTCGCCAATTGCTGCGTGAGCGTGGAGCCGCCCTGCACGACGCCGCCGCCGCGCGCGTTCACGGTCAGCGCGCGCATCGTGCCGATGGGGTCGATGCCCCAATGTTCGAAGAAGCGGCGGTCCTCGGTCGCAAGCACGGCCTGGATGACGTAATCGGGAAATTGCTCGAGCGGCACGGAATCGTCGTGCCGGATGCCGCGCTGGCCGACCTGCTCGCCGTAACGGTCCAGGAATGTGACCGCGAGGTCCTGCTTTTTCAGCCAGTCCTCGTCGGACGTTTCGCGAAAGGCGGGAATCGCCAGCGCCAGCGCGAGGATGGCGCCCGCAAGGCCAAGCGTCAGGCCCTCGCAGGCAAGTTCGACGCCGACGCGCGAAAAGCCGCCGACATGCAGCCTGTCCATGCGCGCGGAGAAGGAATCGTAAGCCGAGCGCGCCTTCTCGCCGGCTGCGTAAAGCGATGAGTCGACCCATGAATCGGCAGCCAGAAGCGCGCGCGAAAGGCGCCGGCCGAGACGAGATCTGGCGAAATCCTCAAACAATCGCCCGCGCTCCCTGACGGCGAATAGGTAGCATCCAACTGTCTTGACGCGCGGAGGGTCCCCGGGCCAAGTGATTTTGAAAATGACTTACACGATGAAAGTTAATCCTGTGCAGCCAGTTCCGAAAGGGGTTCGGTTTCGATCAGGTCTTTCTCTTCGCGATCGAGCGGAATTATGACACGCAATAAAGCCGAAGCGCAGCCGTTCTGGAAGGGGCGGGCTCTTGAGGACTTCTCGAAAGAGGAGTGGGAGAGCCTGTGCGATGGCTGCGGCCGTTGCTGCCTCGTCAAGCTCGAGGACGAGGACACGGGCGACATCCATTTCACCAGCGTCGGTTGCAAATTGCTGGACGGCCGCACGTGCCGCTGCGCCGATTACAAGCAACGCCGCCGCCGCGTGCGCGACTGCGTCAAGCTGACGCCGGAGGCCGTGCGCAGCATCAAATGGCTGCCGCCGACCTGTGGCTACCGGCTGATCGCCGAGGGCAAGGACCTGAAATGGTGGCACCCGCTGGTGTCCGGCTCGCCTGACACCGTGCACGAGGCAGGTATCTCGGTGAAGAACAAGGTGGCCGCCAGCGAGGTGGACGTGCCGGTGGAAGCGCTGCCGGAGTTCATCGTGAGCTGGCCGAATAAAGTGCCGCGGGTCGCGAAGAAGTAGGTGTGTTGTCCTTCTCCCGCGCTGGCGGGAGAAGGTGGCCCGCGAAGCGGGTCGGATGAGGGCGGCGCCACGGCGACCTTCTTTCAGGATGGGTGAGGCCCCCGGCGCCCTCACCCGTCTGGCTTCGCCAGCCACCCTCTCCCGCCATCGCGGGAGAGGGGCGCTAACCTGCCAGCGTCGCCACCGTCGCCTCGAAAACCTTCCGCGCCCGGTCCTCCGCGCTCAACCCCATTAGCGACTGCGACGGCGCCTCCACGCTCACTGGCGTGTCCGGCGGAAACGCAGCCAGCAGCTCGCGCAGCGGCAGCACGCCTTCGCCCGGCAGGCGGCGGGCGGTGCGCGACTCTGCGCGCAGCTCGTCGAACGTCCTCTTGCCCTGCGGCATCGGCGCGGCGTCGCAATAATGGACGAGCCGCAGCAGCTCCGGTTCCACCGCGCGCAAGTCCGCCGCAGTCCCGCCCGAGCGCGACAGATGCAGAAGATCGATCACCAGCGCCGCGTTGTCGCGCTTTGCGGCTAAAACCATCTCGCGCGCGGCGGCCAGCGAGCGGCAGGCGCTGTAGGGATTGAACTCGATCAGCGCAACAAGCCCGAATGTCCCCGCCAGATCGCAAAGCGCCCGGAACGTCGCCAGCCGGCGCGCCTCGTCGGCATCCTCCACCGCGCAGACGATGAATTGCGCGCCGAGCGCAGCGGAGAGCCGAAGCACCGGGGCGAGGGCGGCGACATCCATGTCCGGCTTGATCGGAAACACGCCGACCTCCAGCAAGCTCAATCCGGTCTCGCGCATCAGCGCGGTCACTTCCGCCTCCATGGGCGTCCCCGCGACAGCGGGATCGCTCGGCAGGAGCGGATTGAGCCGCAAGCCCACGGCTTTGAACCCGCCCGCATGGGCCGCGCGGATCTGGCCGGCCGGGCCGGCGTCGAGAATGGTGAGAGCGGCAAGCGAGACGAGCGGCATGGTGGTTTCCTTATCCGCCCCTTTTCCCACGCCTTGCGATTTCGCGCAAAATCGCGCATGTGCGGAGACGAGGTGTGCGGTACAAAAGCACGAAGCGGCGAAGCCGTCAGGGAGGGTTACACATGACATCCAGCGCCGAGCCGAAGACCACGCGCGCCCCCATCAACGATCTGCGCGACTGGTTGCGCGAGGTCGAGGCCATCGGCGAGCTTTGCACCGTCGACAAGCCCGTCGAGCGCGACGAAGAGATGAGCGCCATCGGCTATCTCGTCGCCAAGCAGAAACCCTCGCCCGCCATTCTGTTCAACACGATATCGGGTTTCGAAAGTTCAAAATTCGGCGCGCGCTCTTTGTGGAACGTGCTCGGGCCGTCGGTGCGCCGCATCGCGCTGACGCTGGGTGAAGATCCCAACACGCCGACCGTCGAACTCATCCGCCGCACCAAGGACAAGCTGCGCTCGCGCATTCCTCCCAAGGAAATCGCCGCGTCCGAAGCCAGCGTGTTTGAAAACACGATCACCGGCGACGACATCGATCTGATGCAGCTGCCGATTCCGCGCCACTGGCCGCGCGATGGCGGCCGCTACGCCGGCACAGCGGATGCGGTGATCACGCGCGATCCCGACAGCGGCTACCTCAACGTCGGCACCTATCGCATGATGTTGCAGGGCAAGGATTCGACCGGCCTGTATCTCTCGCCCGGCAAGGATGCGCGCCTGCACATTGCGCGCGCCTGGGAGCAGGGCAAGTCGCTGCAAGTCGCCGCCGCGTGGGGCATCGATCCGCTCTACATGCTCGTCGGCTCGCAAAGTTTTCCGAAGAATGTGTCGGAATATGAATATGCCGGCGGCATCAAGGGGGGCCCGGTGCCGGTGGTGAAAGGCAAGACGACCGACCTGCTGATCCCCGCGCATGCGGAGCTCGTTGTCGAGGGCGAAATCCGTCCCGGCGGGATGGCGCCGGAAGGCCCGTTCGGCGAATTCACCGGCTATTACGGCAAGCCCGAAGCCGCGTGCCCGCTGGTCAACATCACCGCCGTGCACTATCGCAACAACCCGATCCTCACCAACGCGCTGATGGCCGATTATCCGTCGTGCGAACAGTCGGGCTTCTTCTCGATCATTCGCTCGGCGAAAATCTGGGACGATCTCGATAAGCTCGGCATCCCCGGCATTCACGGCGTTTATTCGCATCCCGCAGCCGCCGGCGGTTTCGGCATGGTGGTGGTTGCGATGGAGCAGAAATATGCCGGGCACGCCGCGCAGGTTCTGGCGCTCACCGCGCAGGTGCCGGGCGGCGCCTATTACACCAAGTGGATCGTTGCGGTGGATCACGACGTCGATCCGACCGACATGGACCAGGTGATCTGGGCGATGGCCTCGCGCTGCAACCCGATCGACGACATCGACATCCTGCGCAACACATGGTCGACGCCGCTCGACCCGTCGCAGAACCCGCCCGAAAAGCGCCCCTACGGTTCCAAGGCGCTGATCAACGCGTGCAAGGATCACCGTTACATTCCGGTGTTCTCGACCCGCACGACGCTGCGTCAGTCGACGTATGAAAAGGTCGCTGCGAATTGGGCGGATCTCGGCCTTCCGGGCGTCATCCCGCAGGTGCGCGCCTTTGAAACGGAAGACAAGTTCGTCTATCGCGAAGAAGGCCAGATGAACAAGTAAGGGGTCGGAGAAAAGGCGGCGCGATGCGCCGCCCTTTTGTTTCGTCATTGCGAGCGAAGCGAAGCAATCCATCTTTGGCGCCCGCAAGATGGATTGCCGCGTCGCTTCGCTCCTCGCAATGACGAGGATACTTACCCAGCCCCACTCGCCTCAGCCGCGCGGCGGATCTGCGCCGCATCCGCGCCGTGCAGATCATTCACCAGCCGCGAAACCGCATCTCCATCCATCGGCTGGTTGATCTCGATCCGCGCATTGCGCGCATCCGCCAGGAATTCCGCATCGCTTATCGTCGCGCGGAACGCGTCTTTCAAACCTTTCGCAGTATCGGCCGGCACGCCCGGCGGGCCGAACACCACGCGGCCCATCGACGATTGCGCGAACACCAGCCGCAGCACTTCGCGTTCCTGTTCGTTGCGTCCGAGCTCGATTGCGGTTGGTGTGTTGGGCAGGTCGGGGTGACGCGCCAGCGCGAATTGCACCAGCAGATTGATCGATCCGTTCTTCAGCCAGTCGGGCCGCGTCGCGACGATGGATGAGTAATTCCAGCCGCCGATGCCAGCCACCTCTCCACGTTCCAGCGCGAGCGCCGTCTCGCTCGATCCGCCATAGCCGGGGATCACTTTAAAACGCGTGCCGAGAATGCGGTTGAGGGCGCTTGGAAACACGACGCTGTTGTCGGTCTTGCCGGCGCCCGCGACGATCAGCTCGTGCGTGAAAAGATCCTGCGCGGTTTTCACCGGCGATGTCTTCCATGACACGGCGACGCCGACTTCGCTGTTCATGCTGCCGACCCATGTGAAGCTGCGCGCATCGTAGCGCGCGCCCGTCGAATTGAAGAGCGCCGCGGTGGCGAGCGATCCCGGCCCGAGCCCGATGACGCTGCCATCCTTCGGCGCCTGGCTCGCAATGTAATTCGTCATCACGACGCCAGCCGCGCCCGGCATGTTCTGCGAGATGATATTGGCGCCGCCGGGAATCTGCTTGCCGATATGGCGCGCCAGCAGTCGCGCATAGGTGTCGTAGCCGCCGCCCGGCGGATGCGAGATGAGCAGGCGAATGTCTTTCGACCTCGCGGGGTCTGGCGTTTGCGCCTGCGCGGCAGGCACAAACGCCAACCCCGCGACAAGCGCGACGGTGATGCGGATGATCATGATGAAGCAGCCTCGAACGGGCGCGACGCGGACCATTCCGCGCCGCGCAATGGGACCGCTACTTGCGAACGATCTCGTCGTAGCTCGGCTTGTTCTCGAGGAAGCCGCGATCGGCCATCCAGTCGACCTTCTCCTGGAATTCGGAGATCTTGTAATCCTGCACGCCGAGAAGCTCTGGCATCAGGCCGGTCTTGCGCTGTTCGGGTTTCAGGTCGCGCAGCAATTCCTCGCGCGAACGGTCTTCGTTCTCGCGCAGATATTCAACAGCGCGGTTGAGTGCGCGGCGGATCTTGCCCGCCGTTTCGGCATCGACATCATCAGCCGCGACAATGCCACCGCGCCATTTCAAATCGGCGATCTTGCGCGCGCCTTTTTCGATCGCGCGACTGACCAGCGGCTCCATCAAGGCGGCGGCTTGCGTTTTTCCAGAGAGCAGCGCGTCGAGCCGGTCGTTGGCGTGCACGAGCTTGATCTGGTCGAAGGGAACGCCGGCGGCCTCCAACACTTCGATCGTCGCGTAGAACGTGCCCGCGTGCCATGTGACCGCGATCGGCACGTTGGCGAGATCCTTCACGCTCTTTATGTTCGAGCCTGGCATGACCATGATTTCGCCGGTGCGGGCGGTGGTGTCGAGCGCGATGATCTTGCCTTTGCCGAGCGATTGCACGCGTTCGATCGCGCCCCATTCGCACACCGGGTAAACTTCAAGCGCGCCCTTTTGCAGCTGCGATTCCTTCCAGCGGTCGGCGTAATCCTTCGCGCGTCCGGCGACGCCCTGCGGATTGTCTTCGTTATATTCAACCTTCAAACCTTCGGCTTCGAAGAAGCCCTGTTCGACGGCGACGCGCCACGGACGATCATGGGCGTTGCTGTCGCCCTGAAGACGGATGACTTGGGTCATGGATCTTTCCTCCCCTGAGCTTCTGATGAGCTGCGGAAGGAAAGCTATGGCAAGCGCGCGGCGCTGCAAGCGCCACCATGAAATTAAGCAGATGCTTCTACGCGCGGGGGATTCGGCGATTCAGTTTGCATTGCGGGAAAGGCGCTTTGTAAAAATCAATTTTCCAGCTTGGCGGGCGCCGGCGCCATGCTGGCGCTTTCGCTGCGCGACTCGAGCCGCGTATCGCCCTCGACTTCGCAACAGGCCTGAATGCCATCGCAGCAATGGGCAACGCCGCAGCCGCCGCATTCCGGGCAGGGGAGAAGGGCAGCGCCCTGCGGACGCATCCCGCTTCCGTCACAGAAATTGCAGCGCATGGGAGCCTCCGATTCGTCTCGCGTAATGATGCGGACGCACGCGAAACGTTTCAACCGTCATTGCGAGCGAAGCGAAGCAATCCATCTAAGGCAACCGGCAGATGGATTGCCGCGTCGCTGCGCTCCTCGCAATGACGATGCTGAAAGGTCTCACGACTCGCACCCCTAGCTGCGCTCCTCACAACGACGAGCCTCAGGCCCAGGCGGCAGGCGTGGGCGGGTCGAAGCCCGGGCCTGAGACATCCTCCGTGCCGAAATCGGCGGGAGAGACGATCTCGAGATATTCCATGTCGGGCGAGTAATCATAGAGGTAATGCACGATGCCCGGCCGCTGGTGCACGCAGTCACCGGCCTCGACCAGAACCTGCTCGCCGTCGTAGATGAATTTCGCCCAGCCCTTGGTCATATAGACGATCTGGAAATCGGCGACATGAATATGCCAGCCGGTGCCTTTCTCGGGCGGCAGATTGGCCTTCACCAGATGTGCGATGACCTTGCCGTGCGTCGCATCCTTGATGCCGAGGTCCTTGTAGACAAAGAAATCGCGCAGGCCTTCGCCGCGCCATTCGGTATCGCCGGGTTTTACATGGGTGAAT
Source organism: Hyphomicrobiales bacterium (assembly GCA_025356415.1). Taxonomy (GTDB): domain Bacteria; phylum Pseudomonadota; class Alphaproteobacteria; order Rhizobiales; family Beijerinckiaceae; genus Terripilifer. The sequence goes on along the minus strand of JANXTB010000066.1, from coordinate 32,797 downwards.
TTGGTCGCGGCTTTGTCCAGCATGTCGCAATCCCCATCGGCTAAAATTCGACCTCGAGTTCCTCGATTTCTTCCTTCTCGAGCTTGGCGGCCTCGATCCATTCCAGCACGAACGGGTGCGCCAGAATGCGCGTGGCGTAGGCCGCGCAAACCGGATCGAGCTTCACGTCATAGGTCAGAAAGCGGGTGGCCACGGGCGCATACATGGCGTCTGCGATCGAGAATTTGCCAAAAAGCCAGGGGCCGCCATAGGCGCCGAGGCATTCGCGCCAGATCGTGGTGATGCGGTCGATGTCGGACTGCGCCTTCGACCAGATTTTGAAATCCTTGAATTCACCCTTGATATTCATCGGCAGCGCCGCGCGCAGCGAGACGAATCCCGAATGCATTTCGCCGCAAATCGAGCGGCAATGCGCCCGTTCTGCCCGACCCTTAGGCAATAGGCCCGCTTTCGGTGCGATCTCGTTGAGGAATTCTCCGATAGCCATCGTGTCCCACACGCGGATGCCATCATAGGTGAGGCAGGGGACGAGAACGGAAGGCGAGAGCAGCAGGATTTCCGCGCGCGCCGCCGTATCGTCAGGCGGAACAATGACTTCCTTGAATTTGACCCCCGACATGCGGGCGATCAGCCAGGCCCGGAATGACCACGAGGAGTAGTTCTTGCTGCTCAAAGACAGGGTCGCGGTCGCCATATCGGGCCTGCTGGTTGGATTCCTCCCATGGTAATAGCAACCGTCGTGCCAGTGGCACAGGCGTTGCTTTATTGTTTTGCGGTGCAGGGATTTGGCCGGTGGGAATGATTTACTCAACTTATCAGGCATTCGCGGACGTTCACGATCCGCTCCGCGACCTCGCCACCGAGATGCGGCGGGTTCTCTGTGACTGGAAATTGGGCGATTTCGCCTCGCCCTTGCAAAACATGGCGGCGTTCTACGAGGTCTCGGCGCTCGCCGGCTTCACCCACATCCGGCCCGATTTCGACATCACCCACGTCGCCATCAACGGCATCGAGACGCCCGTGCATGAGGAAGTCGTGCTCGACATGCCGTTCGGCTCGCTCACCCGATTCCGCAAGGCGGGCGCCAAGATCGAGCCGAAAGTGCTGGTTATCGCGCCGATGTCGGGCCATTTCGCGACGCTGCTGCGTGGCACCATCATCACCATGCTGCGCGATTTCGATGTCTACGTAACGGACTGGAAGAACGCGCGCGACATTCCGGTGGACGCCGGCGTCTTCGGGCTCGAGGACTTCACGCAATACATCATCGACTTCGCACATGCGCTTGGGCCGCAGTCACATATCGTCGCCGTGTGTCAGCCGACAGTGTCGGCGCTCGCCGCGGTTTCGATCATGGCCGCGCGCAAGGATCCTGACCAGCCCGCGAGCCTCACGTTGATGGCGGGGCCGATCGACGTGCGCATATCGCCCACCAAGGTGAACGATCTCGCCAACGACAAGCCCTTCGACTGGTTTGAGAAAAAGATGATCGCCAAGGTGCCGCCCGGAAAGCGCGGCGAGGGCCGGCGCGTCTACCCGGGCTTCATCCAGCTGGCCGCCTTCCTGAGCATGAACGCGCAGCGCCACGCGAAGTCCTTCCGCGACATGTTCAACCATCGCGTCAAGGGCGAGCACGACAAGGCGAACGCCATCCGCACCTTCTATGAGGAATATTTCGCCATCATGGATCTGCCGGGGGATTTCTACCTGGAGACGATCCGCGATGTCTTCCAGTCGGCAAAGCTGCCGCAAGGTGAGATGATGTTCAAGGGCGAGCTCGTGGACCCGGCGGCGATCCGCAGGACCTTCCTGCTGACCGTCGAGGGCGAAAAGGACGATATCTGCGCCGTCGGCCAGACGCTCGTCGCGCAGGACCTCTGCGCAAACCTGCGCCCATATATGAAATCCCACCACATGCAGCCCGGAGTCGGCCATTACGGCGTGTTCAATGGCCGCAAGTGGGATGGGCAGATCTATCCGGTGGTCCGCAACCACATCATTTCCAGCATCTGACGTTTTCGCGCGCAGGGCGCCGCTTTCATTGGCGCCATCTTTCAGCATCGTCATTGCGAGCGCAGCGAAGCAATCCATCTTTGGCAACCGTCAGATGGATTGCCGCGTCGCTTCGCACCTCGCAATGACGAGGGGGCGAGTTTCGCCACCACCCCGTTTGGCACGCCCATTGCTTCCAACATTACGCGAGTAGAAGCGGCCAGGGTTCAGCCCGGGGCATTGCTCGTCCCAACCGGTCCTTAAAGGGAGCGTGTTCGTGTCCGCTTCGTCACGCCTTCAGACCAAGTCCAGCCCCAACACGGCCGTGCGTCTTCTGCGCACGGTCGTCGCTTCGCTATGCGATGCGCCGAGGAGTGTTCCATTCATGACAAATTCATCGTCTTTTCTTCGTTCCCTGCGCGGCGCGGCCATTGCGCTTCTTGCGGCAAGCGCGCCCGCACTCGCCGCCGACAAGGTGATTTACCAGCTCGATTGGTTGCCCGGCGGCGACAAGGCGCCGATTTACGTCTGCGTCGCCAAGGGCTTCTGCAAGGACGCCGGGCTTGACGTCTCCATCGCGTCGGGTCGCGGCTCGACGGAGGCGATCACCCGCATCGCCACCGGCTCGTCCGACATCGGCTCCGCCGGCATCGAGGCGCTGCTCGCCGCGCGCGCCAAGGAGAAAGTGCCGGTCGTCGCCGTCATGTCGATCTTCAACAAGGGTCCGCATGCCTTCTTCACGCTGAAGGGCAACGGCATGACGGCCATCAAGGATGTGAAAGGCAAGCGCGTCGCGACGTCGCCGTTCACCTCGTCCAACGTCTTCCTGCCGCTGATGCTCAGCGATATCGGCCTGACCGAAGAAGACATCAAGCTGACAAAGGCCGATCCCGGCGCGCTCGGCCCCATGCTGATGACCGGCAACAGCGACGTCATCATCGCGTGGATGACCGACGTCACCCGCTACACCAACCAGGCGAAGGCCGCGGGCAAGGACATCATCGTCCTGCCGTGGGAAGCCGCCGGTCTCGACATGTATTCGGCGACGCTCGTCGCGTCGGAAAAATTCCTGAAGGAGCGTCCCGATGTCGCCAAGCGCTTCATCGGCGCGTTCAAGAAGTCGATCGAATACACCAACGCCAACCGCAAGGATTCGGTCGAGGCCGTGCGCTCGGTCGTGCCGGAACTGAAGGCGGAAGACGTCGAGGGTTCGATCAACGACGCCATGTTGCTCGCGGTCAACGAGGTCACCGCCAAGGATGGTCTGGGCGTGTTCGAAAAGGGCCGTCTGGCTGAATCGTGGAAGCGGACCGCGCAGTCCCTGAAGCTCGATCCGGCCTCGCTGGACCCTGAGAGCGTTGTGGATCGCCGCTTCGTGCCGGTGAAGTAACATGAGAGAGGCGCCAGACGCGATCGCCTTCAAGGGACTCGGGCAGATTTTCAAAACTGACTCGGGGTCCGTCGAAGCCTTGCGCGATGTGAATTTCGCGGTGAAGCGGCACGAGTTCGTGGCGGTGCTGGGGCCTTCGGGCTGCGGCAAATCCACATTGCTGCGCTGCATCGCGGGGCTACTGGCGCCGACCTCGGGGAGCGTCGATGTATTCGGCCTCCCCGTCACCGAACCGCGTGACGATATCGGCATTGTGTTTCAAAAACCGACGCTGCTGCCCTGGGCGAATGTCGAGGACAATGTCGTCTTCCCGATCAAGCACAAGACCGGAAAGGTGAACCACGAGCATCGCGCGTCCGCGCGCGAAATGCTCAAGATGGTTGGCCTCGAGGGTTTTGAAAAACGCATGCCGGCTGAATTGTCGGGCGGCATGCAGCAACGCGTTGGCATCGCCCGCGCGCTGCTGCTCAATCCCGACATATTGCTGATGGACGAGCCTTTCTCGGCGCTCGACGCATTGACGCGCGAGGAGATGGGCTTCGAACTTCTGCGCATTTGGCAGGCGTCTCCGAAAACCGTGCTGTTCATTACGCATTCGATCAACGAGGCCGTTCTGCTCGCCGACCGTGTGCTGGTGATGACCGGGCGCCCCGGCTCGGTGCTCTGCGATTTGCAGGTGCCGATCGAACGCCCGCGCAGCATTGAAACGACAAGCTCCAAGGTGATGCATGACTTCTCTGGACAGCTTCGCAGCCTCCTTCTCAAGCGCGCGGCCTAAGATGCGCGCATTGATGGCGCGTTTGCCGGCCGGACGTCTCCGGCTCGTGCTTCTGCCTGCCTTGACTTTCCTCGCCATCCTCGTGGTGTGGGAGCTGGCGACGCGCGTGTTCCACATTCCCTCCTACGTGCTGCCGGCGCCGAGCCGCATCGCCGGTGGTTTCGACTCGATCCCCTTCGGCCGCTGGGTGGAGCATGTGTGGGCGACGTTGCGCGTCGCGCTGATGGGCTATGCAATTTCCATCGCCATCGCGCTGCCCATCGCCATCGGCCTGACGAAATCCGAAACCCTGTCGGCCTGTCTTTATCCGCTGCTGGTCGTCATCCAGTCGACGCCGGTCGTCGCCATCGCGCCGATCATCATCGTCGTGCTCGGCGCCGAAGACGCGCCGCGTGTCGTGATCACGTGCCTCATCGCCTTTTTCCCGCTGGTCGTATCTACGACAACGGGCCTGATGGCGACGCCGCCCGAACTCGTCGAGCTTTCACGCTCGCTTCGCGCGCCGATTCATCGCGAATTCACGCAGATCCGCATTCCCTATGCGATCCCCTACATTTTCTCCGCGCTGAAAATTTCCATCACTCTCTCGGTCATCGGCGCGGTCGTCGCTGAATTCGTCGCGGCGGAAAAGGGCATTGGTTATTACATCCAGTTCTCGACATCGCTCTTCAAATTGCCGGAAGCCTGGGCTGGTCTTGGCATCCTCATGGTCATGTCCCTCGGGCTGTTCCAACTTGTCGCTTTGACGCAAAAAATCTTCTTTCCCTGGAGCCTGCCGAAATGACGAGCTTCCTCATCACGGGCGCCAAGGGCATTCTGACGGGCCGCAAAGGCGATGCCGCGCGCGCGCAGGGCGATGTTCGTGTCGTGAATGGCATGATCACCGAGATCGGCGCATTGACGCCGCTGTCGGGTGAAAAGATCGTCGACGCCAAGGGCTGCGTCGTCACGCCGGGCCTCGTCAACACGCATCATCATTTGTTCCAGAGCGTGCTGAAAGCCGTGCCCGCGGGACTCAACGAGAGTCTCGCAAAGTGGTTGCGGCTCGTGCCCTATACCTATTGGGACAAGCTCGACGAAGAGGCGCTGCGCGTGTCGGCGACCATCGGCATGGCGGAACTCGCGCTGTCGGGCGCCACCACCATCGCCGATCATCATTACATCTTTTCGAAATCCTATGATTTCGATCCGGCGGAAGTGCTGTTCGACACGGCGGACAAATTCGGCGTGCGTTTCGCGCTCTGCCGCGGCGGCGCCACCAAGGGCCGCAACTTCGACGAGGACAACACGATCCCGCTGCCGACCGAGACTCTCGACGAGATGATCGACTCGGTGACGGCGACGGCGAAGCGCTTTCATGATCCGTCAGCAGACTCGATGCGCCGCGTTGTGGTTGCGCCGACGACGCCGACCTTCTCGCTCGAGCCCGAAGAGTTGCGCGATCTGGCTCGTGCGTCGCGCGCGCTGGGCCTGCGGCTGCATTCGCATCTGTCGGAATCGACCGATTACGACGATTACACCATGTCGAAATACGGCATGCGGCCGATCCACTGGATCTCGCAATATGAATGGCTCGGGCCAGACGTCTGGTTCGCGCATCTCGTCACCTGCGACGAGAGCGAAGTGCGCGTCTTGTACGAAACAGGCGCCGGCATGGCGCATTGCCCCCAGGCCAATGCGCGGCTGGGCTCGGGCATTGCGCCCGCCGACATGCTCTCAAAACTCGGCGGCAATGTTTCGCTCGCGGTCGATGGCGCGGCGGCCAATGAAGCCGCCGACATGATCTCGGCGCTGTACACGGCTATCTCCGTGCATCGCGCCTCGAAGGGCGTCGGTGCGCTAAAGCCCGAAACCGCGCTCGAATGGGCGACGGCGGGCGGCGCCAAAATTCTCGGGCTCGACACGGTGGGCACGATTGAAGTCGGCAAGTCGGCTGACATCGTTCTCTACGATCTCAGCGCGCCGCGTTATCTCGGCCAGCTCGATCCGCTGGTGGGGCCCATCATTTCGGCGGGCGACGCGAACGTGCGTCATTCCTTCGTGAAGGGCCGCGAGATCGTGCGGGACGGCAAGCTGCCGTGGCTCGACATGGAACAGCTCGCGGCCGACGCCGCGCGCGTGACAGCGCGCATCGCGCGCATTGCATCGGCTTAAGGAGAGAGCAGGGCAAAACAGGGCGGCCCGCCCAAGAAGGCGACCATGCATCAGGAGTAGAAGCAGTCAACGCCGCGCGCGTCGGTCATTGCTCCTTTCAAATCATGCACCGTCATTGCGAGGAGCGCAGCGACGCGGCAATCCATCTTCGGCAGACATTTAGATGGATTGCTTCGCTTCGCTCGCAATGACGAAACACGTTTGACCCTGAAACGGAGACCAACATGAATACGACACAGACGAGGACCGCCGACGATTTCGCACTGGCGGAGCTGAAGAAAGAAACCACGTTCGGGGGCGCAGGGCATGAAGTCGTGCGCACGATCAAGCAGATCGACCTCACGAATTTCGCTGCGCGCAAGCAGGAGATCGCCGACCAGCTCTGGGAAGCTTCCACCGATTCCGGTTTCTTCCAGCTGATCAACCACGGCATTCCGCAGGCGGAGGTCGACGCGGCTTTCGAAATGGCCGCGAAATTTTTCGCCATGCCCAACGAGATCAAGGCCAAGTACCCTATGCTCAAGGGCACGAATTCCGGTTGGGAATTCATGGCGCAGGTGCGTCCCTCGACGGGAACGGCAGACCGCAAGGAAAGCTACCAGATCACCAAGCCGCGCATGGCGGGCCTTTATCCCACAGAAGAGGAATGCGCGGATTTCGTGCGCCTCATGGGAGAGTTCGAAAGCAAGAACTGGGCGGTCGCCATGCAGGTGTTGTCCTGCTTCGCGCTGAAGATGGGCTTCGACGACGCGTTCTTCACCGAGCGTCACGATCCCACGTCGCCGGAATATCAAAGCACGCTGCGGCTGTTGCATTACTTGCCGATGGAAGACGCCAAGCCCGCGGACTTCGACCTGTGGCGCGCCGGCGCGCATACCGATTACGATTGCCTGACGTTGCTGCATCAGCGCGCGGGGCAGGGCGGTCTGCAAGTTTGCCCCGGCAAGGAATCTTCGTCGCAGGAATGGACTCCGGTTCCCCCGACGGCGGGCGCCATCACCTGCAACATCGGCGACATGCTGATGCGCTGGAGCGATGACGAACTGCAGTCGACGCTGCACCGCGTGCGCATGCCCAAGCCCGACGAGTACCAGGGCCCGCGCTATTCCATCGCCTTCTTCGCCCAGGCCAACCGCGACGCGATCGTGCAGGGACCAAAAAAGAAATATGAGCCGATCACCGCGATGGATTATCTGCTGCAACGCATCGCGGCGAACTTTGCGAAGCTGGAGAAGAAGTAGAGGCCTTGTCATTGCGAGCGCAGCCGCGCACGTAATGGTTCAACATCACACGACCCCCACCCCGCTCGCCTTCGGCGAGTCGCCCTCCCCACAAGGGGGAGGGGAAGACGCCCAGCATGAGCAAAAAGCTTGCGAGCGTCGCATGGTGTTCCCCTCCCCCTTGTGGGGAGGGGCTAGGGGCGGGGTTCGTGAGGCCTCAATCACCGCGGCGACGAAGATGGATTGCCGCGTCGCTTCGCTCCTCGCAATGACGACCTGGAGTTCTTTGAGATGATCCTCTACACGCCGCCATCGCCCGCCCGCAGCGTTCCTGTCATCGACCTCGCGGCGACCGACGAACACATCGCGCGCGAGATCCACATCGCCTGCCGCACCATCGGCTTCTTCACCGTGAAGAACCACGGCGTCGATCCCGCGCTCATCGACGCGGCGTTTCGCGTCTCGAAGGATTTCTTCGACCTGCCGCTCGCGCAGAAGGCCGCGCTCGACATGAAGAATTCGCCGGCGAATTCCGGCTACGAACAGATGGGCGCGCAGAAGCTCGACAGCCAGGACGCCAATGCGCCCGCCGCGCCGCCAGACCTGAAGGAAGCCTTCTACTGCGGGCTCGAACTGCCCGACGATCACCCACTCGCCATCAAGAAAATGCGCGGCTACGGGCACAATCAATGGCCCGCCACGCAGCCCGCCATGCGCCAGACGCTCAATGCCTATTACGCCGCGATGATCATGCTCGGCGATCGCGTGCTGGAGCACATCGCGCGCTCGCTTGAGCTGGACGCACAATTCTTCGCGCCATATTTCGATCCGCCGTCCGCGACCCTGCGGCTTATCAAATATCCGCCGCATCCCGAAAACGCCGACGAAAACCAGATCGGCGCCGGCGCGCATACTGATTGGGGCGGCATCACGCTGCTGGCGCAGGATTTCTCGGGTGGCCTCGAAGTGCGCAATCTCGCAGGCGAGTGGATCGTCGCGCCGCCCATTCCCGGCGCCTATATTGTCAATCTCGGCGACCTGATGGCGCGCTGGACCAATGATGTCTATTCCTCGAACATGCATCGCGTGAAGAACAACCGCAGCGGCGGCACGCGTTATTCCATCCCGTTCTTCATGTCGCCAAGCCCAAACGCGAAGGTCGTCGCAATCCCGAGCTGCGTCACGGGCGAGAGCCCGCCGAAATATCCACCCTGCACGGCGGCAGACCACATGGCGGAAATGTTTCGCCGCTCTTATGGCTACGCGCCAGCGCAAGCTTCCGCATGAGCGCGCGTCTGGCCTATGTGAACATCCTTGCGCGCGACATCGAAAAGCTGTCGGGCTTCTACGCGCGGCTGCTGGGTTTCAGCGAGATCGAAACGCATCGCTCGCCCATCTACCGCTGCCTCGATGCGCGCGGCATGGAGCTCGGCTTCAATGCCGATCAGGCCTACGATCTCCTGCAGATCTCTGAGCGTCGCCCGAAGGGCCGTGGCGCCGTGCAGGTCTATCTCACGTTCGAGGTGGAGAGCCCCGATGAGGTAGGCGCGCTGGCGCAGGCCTGCATCGCGGCTGGCGGGCGCATCGTGAAAGATCCCTACGACACTTATTATAATGCGCGGCAGGCCGTGCTCGAAGACCCGGAAGGAAACGTCTTCCGCCTGAATTGCCGCAAGGGCCCGCGCGTCCCTGCGGATCAGGTCGAAAACCCGCCATGGAAAATAGCGCCCTTAAAGGCCTTTCTGGATTCCGATACGGCGCCTCGCCTCTTGCGTGGGCGCCCCGTTCAAACTCCGGCTGTTATTTCAGCGCTAAAGCTCCGCTTGGCCGGTCAAGCTGCGGCACGCTCCTTGCTTTTCTTGTCAAGGGTCCGGGTGCGCCGGGGGGCGACACGACGGAACGTTTGGAGGTTTACGCGATGAGTGATTTCCGCATCTCCCGCCGTGGGTTCGTGCATGGGGCAAGCGCGTTGGGCGCCGCCGGGCTTCTCGGTTCGACCAGCAACCGGGCGCTCGCCGCCGGCGTCACCATCGGCATCGTCTATGTCGGTCCGCGCGACGACTTCGGCTGGAACCAGGCGCATTCCATGGCCATCAAGGCGCTGAAGGCGCTGCCGGGCATCAAAGCCGTCGAAGAAGAGAATGTCGCCGAAACCGACGCCTGCGCAAAGGCGATGGAATCGATGGTGAACCTCGATGGCGCCAACATCGTGCTCGGCACGTCGTTCGGCTATTTCACGCCCTTCATGGTCGATCTCGCCAAGAAATACCCGAAGGTCGAATTCCGCCACGCCGCGCCGCTCTGGGACGCCTCGAAGCACCCCAAGAACCTCGGTTCCTACTTCGGCTATTTGAATCAGGCGCATTACGTGGACGGCGTCGCCGCTGGCCTCTCGACCAAATCGAACAAGCTCGGCTTCGTCGCCGCCAAGCCTATCTCTTCGGTGCTGTCGAACATCAACTCCTTCCTGCTCGGCGCCCGCAAGGTGAACCCGAACGCGACCGTGCAGGTGATCTTCACCGGCGACTGGTCGTTGCCCGTGCGCGAAGCGGAAGCCACCAACGCGCTGGTCGACGCGGGTTGCGACGTCATCACGTGCCATGTCGATGGCCCGAAGGTCGTCATCGAGACCGCTGAAAAGCGTGGCGTGAAGACCTGCGGTCACAACGCCTCGCAGGCGCCGCTCGCGCCCAAGGGCTTCATCACCGGCGCCGAATACAAGTGGGAGACGATCTACAAGATCTATGCGGACAAGCTCGCCAAGGGCGAACCGCTCCCCAACATGCTGGCCGGCGGTTACGACACCGACATGGTCATGAACACGCCCTTCGGCGCTGGCGCGACGGAAGAAGCCCGCAAGGCAGGCGCTGCGGCGATCGCCGATCTCAAGGCGAAGAAGCCGATCTACACGGGCATGCTCAAGGACAACAAGGGCAAGCTCGTGATCGACAAATCTTACGACAATTACGACCCCTATCTCGACCAGATGAACTATCTGCTCGAAGGCGTCGTCGGATCGATCACCTGATCCATCGTGTGCAGGGGCGGCGCTTGCGCCGCCCCGTCGCCTCGCAATGACGAAAAAATAAGCCTCGTCATTGCGAGGAGCCGTAGGCGACGCGGCAATCCATCTAAATAGCCGCCGCTAGATGGATTGCTTCGTCGCTTCGCTCCTCGCAATGACGGGCTGATGCCGGATCGGGAGACAAAAGCATGCAGGAGGCTGCTCAGGCCATCGTCCCCGCGCCAGTCGCGAAGGAAGGCGCCGAAGAATTCTGGCTCCGCCTGCGCAAGGACAGCGAGTTCATCGCCATTCCGTTGATCGCGCTCTGCGGCGCGGCTTTTCTGTTCTCCCTCTTCCTGCTCGCCATCGGCAAGAACCCGATCACCTTCTTCGAACTGGTTTACCGCGGCGGCTTTGGCACGGCCTTCTCGTTGCAGAACACGCTGCAGCGTTCTGCGCCTCTCATTCTCACAGCACTCGCAGTCGCCATCCCCGCGCGCATCGGCATGGTGATGATCGGCGGCGAAGGCGCGCTGGTGATCGGTGGTTTCGTTTCGGCCGCGGTCGCGATACCCATGCTGGAACGCGTCCCCCCCATGCTGGCGCTCATCATCATGGCGATCATGGGCATGCTCGCCGGCGCCGTCTGGGTCGGCTTCGCCGGCTTCCTGCGTTATTCGCGCGGCGTCAACGAAACCATCTCCACGCTGCTGATGACCTACATCGGCATCGCCATCATGAACTTCTTTGTCGAAGGCGCGCTGCGCGACCTGACGAACCCGAACAAGCCCTCCACCAAACCGATCGGCGACGCCTATATGGTCGGCAAAATTCCCGGCACCGATGTGCATTGGGGATTGGCGGCAGGCATCATCATCGCCATCGCGCTGCATATCCTGATGACGCGCACCACCTTCGGCTTCGCCGCGCGCATAACGGGCGGAAATCCACGCGCGGCTCTCGCGCAGGGACTTCCTGTCGGAAAACTCATTCTCGCCTGCACGGCCATCGCCGGCGCCTGCGCGGGGCTCGCGGGTTTTTACGAAGTCGCCGCTATTCAGGGTCGCGCCAATGCGTCGCTTGCGGCAGGCTATGGCTTCACCGGAATCCTGGTCGCGTTTCTTGCGCGGCATAATCCGATCGCGGTCATCTTCGTCGCGATACTGTTCGGCGGCCTAGTCGCATCAGGCGGGCTCATCCAGCGCCGCATGGATCTGCCAGACGCCACCGTGCTCGTCCTGCAGGGGCTGATCTTTCTCGTCCTGCTGACATCGGAGACGCTTTATGGGCGCTTCGCTATTTTCAAAGGCAAATCGGCAGGGGACCGCACATGAGCGACAGCCTTCTCGCCACAGTCTTCGTCGCAATCCTCGGCGGCGCGCTGCGCGTCTCCACACCTTTCATGTTCGTCGCGCTTGGCGAATGCCTCACCGAAAAATCGGGCCGCGTGAATCTCGGCCTCGAGGGCACGCTGGTGATGGGCGCCATGTCGGCTTACGCCGTGTCCTATCATTCGGGCTCGCCGTGGCTCGGCGTGCTGGCGGCGGGTTGCGCGGGCGCCGCGCTCGGGTCTATCCACGGCTTCGTCTGCAAGCTGCCGCGCGTGAACGATATCGCCTTCGGCATCGCCATGATGTTGCTGGGCACCGGTCTCGCCTTCTTCTTCGGCAAGGCCTACATCCAGCCGACCGCGCCGCGCCTCGATTCCATTTCGCTTGGCGCCTGGACGGGCAATGCGAAACTCACCTCTGCGCTGCAGATTCATCCGCTGCTGCTGATCGGCATTGTCGTCGCGATCATCATGTACTGGGCCTTCGCCAACACGCGCTGGGGCCTGCTGGTGCGCATGAGCGGCGACAGCGCGGCCTCCGCGCGCGCCATGGGCGTGTCGGTCGATCTCGTGCGCTTTCTCGCGACCGCAGCAGGCGGGTTTCTGGCCGGCGTCGGCGGCGCGTTTCTGTCGCTCTATTATCCGGGCTCGTGGAACCAGGGCCTGTCATCGGGGCAGGGACTCATGGCGGTTGCGCTGGTGATTTTCGCGCGCTGGAATCCCTTGCGCTGCGTGGCGGCGGCGTTCCTGTTCGGCGCCACCGGCGCCATCGGCCCGGCGCTGCAATCTGTCGGCGTGACGCAGGGCTATTATTTCTTCAACGCCGCTCCCTACATCCTGACGCTGCTCATCATGGTCGGTTCCGCCGGCTCGAAGAATGCGTCGCGCGATGCGCCGGGCGAATTGTCGATCACCAAATAGAGGTTGGAATGAGCGGTCTTGGCGGCTTGAACAAGAGTCCGAACGGCGTCGTCATCGGCCTCGTGCAATTGCAATTGCCGGTGGTTGAAACGCCCGCGCAACTCGCGTCGCAAACGCGCCGCATTGTCGAGCTCGTCGGCAAGGCGCGGCGTAATCTCGCCACCATGGATATCGTCGTCTTCCCGGAATACGCGCTGCATGGCCTCTCGATGGACATCAATCCCGAGATCATGTGCTCGGTCGATGGGCCCGAAGTGCGCGCCTTCAAGCAGGCGTGCATCGACAACAAGATCTGGGGCTGCTTCTCCATCATGGAGTTCAACCCGCACGGCATGCCGTATAATTCCGGCCTCGTGATCGACGATCACGGCGACATCAAACTCTACTATCGCAAGATGCATCCGTGGGTTCCGGTCGAGCCATGGGAGCCCGGCGATCAAGGCATTCCGGTGATCGACGGGCCTAACGGCTGCAAGCTCGCGCTGATCATCTGCCATGACGGCATGTTCCCGGAAATGGCGCGCGAATGCGCCTACAAGGGCGCGGAAATCATGATACGCACGGCGGGCTACACCCCGCCGATCCGTCAATCATGGCGCTTCACCAACCAGTCGAACGCATTCTGCAATCTCATGGTAACCGCCAACGTTTGCATGTGCGGCACGGATGGCTCGTTCGATTCCATGGGCGAGGGCATGATTGTCAACTTCGACGGCACGATCATCGCACACGGACAAACAGGCCGCGCGGATGAAATCATCACCGCCGAAGTGCGGCCCGATCTCGTGCGTGAGGCGCGAAAACATTGGTCGGTTGAAAACAACATCTACCAGTTCGGCCATCGCGGCTACACGGCTGTAAAAGGCGGCGCGCAGGATTGTCCTTATACTTACATGAAAGATCTGGTCGCGGGCGAATACAGACTGCCGTGGGAGAACGAGATCATCCACACGGATGGAACATCCTGCGGCTTTCCGGCGCCGACGCGCAGCTTCGGCGAGAAGGCCTGAGACATGGCGACCATTCCCTCCGATCCCTACGCCTGGCCCTTCGACGGAAAGCTTACTGCCGAGAACACGGCGTTCATCATCATCGACATGCAGACGGATTTCTGCGGTGTCGGCGGCTACGTCGACAAGATGGGCTACGACATTTCGCTCACGCGCGCGCCGATTGAGCCGATCAAGCGCGTGCTGAAAGCGCTGCGCGACAGGCGTTATCACATCATCCACACGCGCGAGGGGCACCGGCCCGACCTCTCGGATCTCCCTGCGAACAAGCGCTGGCGCTCGCAACAGATCGGTGCAGGCATTGGCGATGCCGGCCCCTGCGGGCGCATTCTCGTGCGCGGCGAACCCGGCTGGGACATTATCGAGGAGTTGGCGCCGCTTCCCGGCGAGCCGATCATCGACAAGCCCGGCAAGGGCTCGTTCTGCGCCACCGATCTCGAACTGATGCTGCACACGCGCGGCATTCGCAACATCGTGCTGGCCGGCATCACCACCGATGTCTGCGTGCACACCACGATGCGCGAGGCCAATGATCGCGGCTTCGAATGTTTGCTGCTGGAAGATTGCTGCGGAGCGACCGATCATGGCAATCATCTTGCCGCGCTGAACATGGTGAAAATGCAGGGCGGCGTTTTCGGCGCCGTCGCGACATCGTCGACTTTTCTCGATCATCTGCCGTAAGGAACGAGTCATGACCCAGCCGCAGGCGCTCTCGCTCGAAACTATCGGCATGACGAAGATCTTCGGGCCGCTCGTCGCGCTCGGCGATGTGTCGCTCAAGGTGGAAGCCGGCTCGTTCCACGCGCTTCTTGGCGAAAACGGCGCCGGCAAATCGACGCTCGTCAAATGCATCATGGGTTTCTATCAGGCCGACAAGGGCTCGCTGCTGCTCAACGGGCAGGAAGTCAACGTGCGCAATCCGCGCGACGCGCGCGCTCTTGGGCTTGGCATGGTCTACCAGCATTTCACGCTCGTGCCGTGCCTCACCGGCGCGGAGAATCTCGTCATCAGCCGTGCCGATGCGCCGGCGATCATCGATTGGGCGAAGGAAACGAAGGCGCTGGAGGCGTTCCTCGAGCGCATGCCGTTCCGCGCGCCGCTCAACATTCCCGTGTCGCAACTGGCGGCGGGCGAAAAGCAGAAGCTCGAAATCCTCAAGCTGCTCTATCTCGACCAGCGCCTGCTCATTCTCGATGAGCCGACCTCCGTGCTCACACCGCAGGAGGCTGACGAGATTCTGGGCCTGCTGCGCGGCATGACCGACCGCAAGGAAATCTCGGTCGTCATGATCACGCATAAATTTCGCGAGGTCACAGCCTTTGCGGATTCGCTCACCGTGCTGCGGCGCGGGCAGCGTGTGGGCGGCGGCAAGGTGTCCGAACTCTCGACCGACGCCATGGCCCGCATGATGATCGGCGATACGCAAATCACCACGCGCGCAACCCGCATCGAAAAAGCGCCCGGCGCGGCCGTGCTCGAAGTGGCGGGCCTGAGCTCGCACGACGAGGCAGACAAGAATGTGCTCGATCGGGTCAATCTGAAAGTGAAGTCCGGCGAGATCGTCGGCGTCGCCGGCGTGTCGGGCAACGGCCAGTCGCAATTGATGGAAGTGCTGTCTGGCCAGCGCCCGGTTCATGAGGGCCGCATCTTCGTGCGCGACCAGCCTTTTGAGCCGACGCGCGATTCTTTTTATCGCCTGAAGATTTTCGGGCTTCCTGAAGAGCCGCTGAAAAACGCGACAGTGCCGCGCATGAGCGTCTCCGAGAATATGGCGTTTCGCTCGTTCGATCGTCCGCCGAACGCCAAATGGGGCTGGTGGCTCTCGCCCGGTCCGATGCGCGCCAAGGCGCGCGAGTTGATCGAGACGTATCGCGTGAAAACACAATCGCCCGATTCCGCCATAGGCGATCTCTCGGGCGGCAATGTGCAGCGCGCGGTTCTGGCGCGCGAATTGTCGGGTGATGTCGATGTCCTGATCGTCGCCAACCCGTGCTTCGGGCTCGACTTCGCATCGGTCGCCGAGATCCGCTCGCAGATTATGGAGCAGCGCAATCGCGGCGCCGCCGTGTTGCTGATCTCCGAAGATCTCGATGAAATTCTCGAATTGGCGGATCGCGTCGCGGTCATGTCGGAGGGGACAATCTCGTATGTCGCGCCGATCGGCGAGACGGATCGCGCGACCATCGGCATGCATATGGCGGGGCATGATTGATGATTGAGGTTCCCGCGCAGCCCTATTCCTTCGCGCTCGATCCGGAGCGCACGGCGCTAGTCGTCATCGACATGCAGCGTGACTTCGTCGAGCACGGCGGCTTTGGCGCGGCGCTCGGCAATGATGTCACGCTGCTTCAGGCGATCATCCCCGCCGTCGCCGATCTTATCGCACTGTTTCGCGTGAACGCCTGGCCGATCCTGCACACGCGCGAATGCCATTTGCCCGATCTCTCCGACTGTCCGCCCGCCAAGCGGCTGCGCGGCAGAGGCGGGTTGCGCATCGGCGATGACGGGCCGATGGGGCGCTTGCTGGTGCGTGGCGAGCCGGGCGCGTCGATCATTCCCGAATGCGCGCCGATCGATGGCGAGATGGTCATCGACAAGCCGGGGAAAGGCATGTTCTGCAACACGGACTGCGAGGCCATGCTGCGCGCGCGCGGCATTACGCATCTCGTGTTCGCAGGCGTCACGACGGAAGTCTGCGTGCAGACGTCGATGCGCGAGGCCAACGATCGCGGGTTTGAATGCCTGCTCGTGACGGATTGCACCGAAAGTTATTTTCCTGAGTACAAGGCCGCTGTGGTGTCGATGGTTATTGCACAGGGCGGCATTGTCGGCTGGGCGACGGATCTTGGGACTTTGAAGGACGCCTGCAAGTGAACGAACTCCCGATCATCGATGTCGCCGGCATCAAGGGCGCCAGCGGCGCGCGGTTGGCCGAGATCGCGCGTGACATTGGCGCTGCGTCGCGCGGCCCGGGATTTTTCTACATCGTGAACCACGGATTTACCGACGCCGACATGGCTGACACTTTCGCCTGGTCGCGAAAGTTCTTCGCGCTGCCGCTCGAAGAGAAAGCGCCGCTGGCGATCACGAAGACAAGCTGCAATCGCGGCTATGTGCATATGAAGACCGAGGCGCTCGATCCCGGACAGAACATCGACAACAAGGAAGCGATGAACATCGGCCTTCAGCTTGAGGCCGATGATCCGGAGCTTCTGGCGGGCGCACCCTCGCGCGCGCTCAACATGTGGCCGCGCCTTGAGGGTTTCCGTCCCGCCATGCTCGAATATTTCGACCGCATGCACAGGCTCGGCTGCGACATTCACCGCGCCGTCGCGGTCGACCTTGGCCTCGACGACGATTATTTCGAGCCGGTGTTCGACAAGCCGATGGCGACGGTGCGCCTGCTGCATTATCCGGCGGGTCCGCGCAGCGATCAGTTTGGCGCCGGCGCGCATACCGATTACGGCAATCTCACCTTGCTGGCGGTGGACGAGATCGGCGGCTTGCAGGTGCGCCGGCGGGGCGGCGGATGGATCGATGCGCCGCCGGTGAAAGGCGCGTTCATCTGCAATATCGGCGATTGCCTGATGCGTTGGACGAATGGCGTCTATGCCTCGACGCCGCATCGCGTTGTGACGCCGGAAGGCGGTGATCGTTATTCGATCGCTTTCTTCCTCGATCCCAATCCGGATGCGATTGTCGATGTCATCGACAGCTGCGTCACGCCGGACAATCCGAAATGCTATGCGCCGATCTCGGCGAGCGCTTACCTGGCGCAGCGCTTCGCCGAGACCTATGGCGCTTACGAGAAGAAATAGCTCGTGAGTGCTGCAGGCGCCCGAAGATGGATTGCCGCGTCGCTTCGCTCCTCGCAATGACGGGCTAAAACGCCTGCAGGAACGCCTTGGCCGCGTCGCCGTGTTCGCGGCGCAGGCGCGCTATGTCGATGCCGACTGGCATGGCGTCGATGACGCGCCATTCGCCCTTCACCATCACGCGGTCGGCGCTGTGCGCGCCGCAGAGCACGAGCGCGGCCAGCGGATCGCCGGCGCCCGAGAAGCGCAATTCTTCGAGCGTGTAGCAGGCAAGGTCCGCCTGCTTGCCCACTGCGATGGCGCCAATGTCGCTGCGCCCGAGGCACTTTGCTGATCCCTCTGTCGCCCAGCGGAAAGCGTCGAAATGCGTGATGGTCGCATCATAGGTGAGGCGGTTCATCATCAGCGCATGGCGCACGCCTTCGATGAGATTGGAATTGTCATTCGACGCCGAGCCATCGACGCCCAACCCGACCGGAGATCCCGCCTTTTCCAACTCGCGCGTGCGGCATTGGCCTGACGCGAGCACCATGTTCGACGTCGGACAATGGCAGACGCCGACGCCAGCACGTCCCAGGCGTTTCACTTCATCGTCGTTGAAGTGAATGCCATGCGCGAGCCAGACGCGATCGCTCATCCAGCCTGCGTCTTCGAGATAATCGACGGGGCGGCACTGGAAGCGTTCGTTGCAATAGTCGATCTCGTCGCGTGTTTCTGCGAGATGCGTATGCAGGCGGCAATTGTGTTTCTCCGCAAGCTGCGCGGTCTCGATCATCAATTGCTTGGTGACGTTGAACGGCGCGCAGGGCGCCAGCGCCACCTGCATCATCGCGCCGTCGGAGAGATCGTGATAGCGGCCGATAACTCGTTCGCAATCAGCGAGGATGACATCCTTGTCCTGTACGCCGCCATCGGGCGCATTGCCGCCCATCGCCTGCGTCATGTCGAGCGAGCCGCGCGTCAGCGTCATGCGGATGCCGAGCTTGGCTGCTTCCTCCGCCTGAATGTCCATCGCGTTCTCAAGCCCGGGCGTAAAAAAATACTGGTGATCAGACACGGTGGTGCAGCCCGACATCAGAAGTTCCGTCAGCGCAAGCCGAGTCGCCAGCCGAAAATTTTCGGGGTTCACGCTGCGCGCCCAGATCGGGAACAGCGCCATCAACCAGGGGAACAGCTCCTTGTTGATCGCGGCTGGATGCGCGCGCGTCAGCGTCTGGAACATGTGGTGATGCGTGTTGACGAGGCCCGGCGTGATGACATGGCGCGAGGCGTCAAAGGTCGAATCCACTGCGCGGGACGGCGCGCTGCCGCTGGCGATGAGTTCGACAATCTTGCCGTTCTCGACAACGAGCCCGCCACCCGCATTGTCGGCGAGAATGGCGAGCGGGTTCTTGATCCAGATGCGCATGTTAAATTCCCGAATAATTCGCGTGTCCTGTCTAGTCGCAGGTCAAGGTGTGGCGCAAGGGCGCCGGCATGCAGCCGCAGGATAGCCGCACGGGGGCATGCGAGGCGGGGATGTCGGTGCGTGCGGCGCGCATATGCAGGGCGCGATAGAAGGGCAGGTATTTCGCCGCCATCTTTTCCTTCTCGGGCATGTTGTCGCGTACATAGGCTTCCGCGACTTCGATCATCTCGTCCTTGATCGCGTCTTCGTCGATCTGCGTCAGACGGCGTTCGTCCATGATCAAGACGCCATTGACGATGACGCTGCGCACCGCATCGGAATTGACCGCATAGGCCAGTTGCGAAATCGGATTGTAGAACGGGATGAGGCCGTAATCCTGCTTGTCGATGAGCTGGATGTCGGCCTTGCGTCCGACTTCGATCCGGCCGATTTCCTTACCGAGACCGCAGGAGCGCGCCGAGCCCATCGTCGCCATTTCGAAAGCCTCATCCGCCGTGACCCAGGTCTCGTAATCCATGTCGCCGGCGCGTTGCAGCAGCGAGGCCATGCCGAGCGAGCGATACATGTCGGCGCGATCGGACGTCGATGTGCCATCAGTGCCGAGCGCGACATTGACGCCGGCATTTTTCATTGCGCGGATGCGTGCGATGCCGGAGCCGAGTTTCAGATTGGAGAGCGGATTGTGCGACATGGAGCAGCCGCGCGCGCCGATGAGTTCAATGTCGGAATCGGTGAGCCAGATCGCATGATTCAAAGTGAAGTTCGGCGTCAGCACGCCGATGCGATCGAGATGTTCGATCATCGTACAACCGTAAAGATATTGCGCCTGTACGGCCTGCAGTTTGGATTCGAGCGTATGCGTGTGGACGGGCAACCCGCGCGCCAGCGAGATCTGCGTCGCCTCCTGCAGCAATTCGTCCGTGCACCATTGCGGGCCGATGGGGCCGAGAATGACGCGAATGCGGCCATCGCCGGCGCCGTTCCACTTTTCCGAATGGCGATGGAAGGTCTGGATGAGTTCGGCTGCTTTCCTGAAGGGGAGCGTGGCGAGTTCGGCTTTCATGCCCGACGACATGATTTCATCAGTCCACGGGATGGGTTCGAGCAACTGGCGGTCGCCCATCGACGTGGTGATGGCTGCGCGCAGGCCGATGTCGCGATAGGCCGCGGCGGGCCCGTCAAACGCTTCGACATCACCCATCTTGTTGATGAGATCATCCTGCACGGTGGTGACGCCGGACCGCACGCTCTCAACGGCGAGCAGCATGGTGCGCAGATAGTGAAAGCGCTCGGGCATGCGCTTCATCGTGAAGGGCGGATAGATGTGCAGCAGCCAGACTTCGAGCGGCATGGCATCCCAGAAGCCCTGCGCGAAACTCTCGTTCGAATGCGTATGCGCGTTGATGAAGCCGGGCAGGGCGAGCCGCTTGGAGCCGTCTATCACGCGCGGGTTGGCGGCTGCGACGACGGGTGTGTCCATCAGGTTCTCACCGATGGCGGCAATCAACCCATCCGCGATGAAGATGTCGACGCCCGATTGATGCGGTGTGCCCGCGCCGGCGACGTAGGTGGTGTTGCGGATGAGGAGCGCGGGAGCATGCATGAATTGGCCTCGTGTTTTTCAACAAAACATCAGGCAAGTCGTGTGCCATCTTCAGCGTGGCGGGAGTGTCATGGGCGTGAAAAAGGCCCGGCGCTGGTCCGGGCCTCTCGTTCATTGGCAAGGTTCAGTGTACGAGATCGCGTTTGTAGCGCAGGCAAATGATTTCACCCCCGCGGGCGGTCGCCAGTTTGTAGGTCTGCGGGCATTCGTAAACAACGTCGTTAACCAGCGTGCGCGTCATGGCGTTTTGCGTCATGGGCGCTGCTGCAAACAGGCCTGTCAAAATAAATCCAATTGCCGGGGTCATCTTTGCTCTCCGATAAGGAGCGCCGCGCGCGCATTATCGAGGAACTTACGTTGCGTACAATATCGAGCAGCCGTTTAAGCGATCACCTTTTGTAGCGTCAGCTCTGCTAGGACGCCAGCGGCGGGATAACGCCGCCCGAGTAAAGAATCTCACCAACGAGAATCTCGGGCTCGCCATCGTAGAGATCGGGCAGGCTTTCTGCGATCCAGACGAGGGCGCGCGCATTGGCTGCGACGGCGCTTTGGCGATCCTTGAAGAATGTCACCGAGCCGCCGACGCCGCCACCCGCGTCGAAGATGCAATAGCCTGCAAAACCGGGCTCTTTTCTCAAGATTGCGACCAGGCCGGTCTCGGCGCGTTGCGCCGCGTCGCGCACGGAATGAAGGTGCGGAAATTTACGGATCACCATATGCATGGTCGTCTCCGACGGGATTCAGAAGCATGGAAACATGCTCTCATGAAATGATGCGTTGATCCAAAAGAAAAGGCGCGAGCCTCGTCTGAAGCCCGCGCCCGGATCCCATTTATGTTGCTGCGTTTCAGCTGGCCAGTTTCTGCGAAATGATTTCTTCGCAGCGCTTGTTGCGTTCGTCGAGGAATTTTCCGGCCATCGCCTCGCGCAGTTCTGGCGAGGGATCGGCAAGGCCAAAGCGATCGGGGCCGTTCATCACCTTTCCCCAATAATCGGGCGTGCCGACAATGTGCGTCGCCTCGTCGATCGTGTCGACCTCGGCGGTATATTCGGTGACGAAACCGTTCGGCTCGATGAAGTAGGAGAAGAGGTTGTTGCCGGGCCCGTGGCGGCCGACGCCCCAGCCGATCTTGTAGCCATGCTTCTTCATGCGGCCGGCGCCGCGCATAAGGCCATCGAAGTTCGAGACTTCATAGGCCATGTGGTTGAGGCCGGCGCCTTGCGAACGCGCCAGCGCGATCGAGTGGTGGTAGCTGGAGCAGCGGATGAAATCCATGCGCGCCGTGGAATCGGTGAGGCGGAAGCCGAGCACTTCGGTGAAGAAGCGTTCCTGCTTGTCAAGGTCGGCGACGTTGAGAACGACATGCGAGAGCTTCTGCGGCTGCGAATGGTCGCGGAATTCGCCGTCGCCGTGGGTGACGACATCGCAGGAAATGTTGAGCGTCTGACCTTCCGGCGCCTTCACCGAAAATCCGTAGCCGCCTCCCGCGATGGCCGGCAGGTCCATGGGCGCGGAAACGATTTCGCAGCCCATCGCCTTCGCCTTGGCGTGCAGGCCATCGACGCAGGCCCGATCGGCTGCGGCGAAGTTGACGGCGACGAGGCCAGCGCGCGGTCGCTCATGAATGGCGAGCACATGGTGCTCCTTGCCGGCGGCGCGCATGTAGAGCGAGCCATTGTCGCCCGAGACTGCGCTCAGGCCCCAGGCGTTGGAGTAGAAATCGGACGTTTCCTTGAGGTCGAAAACGGCGAGCTCGACGCCCCGCAGGCCATTGACGCGAATGTTGCTCATGGATTTCCCCTCCTTCGAGCGGGCGCGCGGCCCGTCTTCATGCTTGATCAGCGCCATGATAAATCGGGGCGCGTCGAAAGGCGAGAGGCGCGGGCCAAGGAACTCAGGCTGGCTTGGCTGGATTGTGCGCAGGGCGCCGAGCCCGTGGCTTGAACGAGGCAGCGCGCCAATGATCAGCGACCTCTGGTACAAGAACGCCATCGTCTATTCCCTGTCGGTGGGCACCTATATGGATTCCAACGGCGACGGCTTTGGAGATTTCCAGGGTCTCGTGCGCCGTCTCGATTACCTGCACGGGCTTGGCGTGACGGCCATCTGGCTGCTGCCGTTCCAGACGTCGCCCTGGCGCGACGACGGTTATGACGTCGCCGATTATTACAGCGTCGATCCGCGTTTCGGGACGCTCGGCGATTTCGTCGAGTTCGCCCATGAGGCCAAGCAGCGCGGCATTCGCGTGCTGATTGATCTCGTGGTCAATCATACATCGATCGAGCACCCGTGGTTCAAGGAGGCGCGCAAGGATCCGGAGTCCAAATTTCGCGACTGGTATGTTTGGTCGAAGAAGAAGCCGCCGAACGCCAACGAGGGCATGGTGTTTCCCGGCGTGCAGAAAACCACATGGACTTATGATTCCGTCGCCAAGGCTTATTACTTTCATCGCTTTTATGATTTCCAGCCCGATCTCAATACCGCCAACCCGGAGGTGCAGGCGGAAATCCTGAAGATCATGGGTTTCTGGATTCAGCTGGGCGTCAGCGGTTTCCGCATGGATGCGGCGCCGTTCATCATTTCCGCCAAGGGCGCGAATGTGACGAAGCCCGAAGAACATTTCGACATGCTCCGCACCTTTCGCGAATTCCTGCAATGGCGGAAGGGCGACGCAATTATTCTCGCCGAAGCCAATGTGCTGCCTGAAACCGATATGGATTACTTCGGCGACGATGGCGACCGCATGCACATGATGTTCAACTTCCAGGTCAACCAGCATTTGTTCTATGCGCTCGCCAGCGCCGACACCGGCCCGCTGAAAAACGCGTTGAAAGCGACCAAGCCGCGCCCCGCGACCGCACAATGGGGCACGTTCCTGCGCAATCACGACGAGCTTGATCTCGGACGGCTTGAGCCCGAACAAAAGCAGCTCGTGTTCGACGCTTTCGCGCCCGAGCCCGACATGCAGCTTTACGAGCGCGGGATCCGGCGCCGTCTCGCGCCGATGCTCGATGGCGACCGGCGGCGGCTCGAGCTGGCTTACTCGCTCTTGTTCACGCTGCCCGGCACGCCGGTGCTGCGCTATGGCGACGAACTCGGCATGGGCGATAATCTCAAACTGCCGGAACGCAATTGCGCCCGCACGCCGATGCAATGGTCGACCGAGCCGCATGGTGGATTCACCAAGGGCGACAAGCCGAACATGCCGGTGATTTCAGGTGGGCCGTACGGTTTCGAGCATATCAACGCCGCCGACCAGCGGCGCCATCCCGAATCCCTGTTGAACTGGACCGAGCGCATCATCCGCATGCGCAAGGAAGTGCCGGAAATCGGCTGGGGCGATTTCACCATCCTGCGCATCGCCGATCCCGCGGTGCTCGCTCTTCGCTACGACTGGCGCAACAATTCCGTGTTGGCGATTCACAATCTTGATTCCAAGCCGCGCGAAATCACTTTCGACGTCGGGCTCAACGAAAAGGGCCACACGCTCGCCAATCTTCTCACCGACGACAATTCTTTTGCGGGCGAAGACGGCAAGCACCGGGTGGTCATGGAAGGCTACGGCTATCGCTGGTTCCGTATCGGCGGGCTTGATTATCTGTTGAAACGCGCCCCGATCTGATCGCGGTGGAGGATGCACATGGCCCAGAACATTCTTGTCTTCTACGGTTCCTATCGCTCGGACCGGTTCGGCATCAGGCTCGCCGATTATCTCGTCGCGCAATTTCGCGCGCGCGGCGCCGATGCAGAATTGATCGACGCCAAGGCGGTGGGTCTGCCGATGCTCGATCGCATGTACAAGGAACATCCGAAAGGGCAGGCGCCGGAAGACATGGAGCGCCTCGCGCAGAAGATCCGCAAGGCGGACGCCTTTGTCTTCGTGACCGGCGAATATAATTGGGGCATGCAGCCGGGCCTGAAAAACCTCACCGACCATTTTCTCGAGGAATGGTTCTGGCGACCGGCCGCCATCGCCTCTTATTCAGCGGGGCGGCTCGCTGGCGCGCGGTCCAACAGCATGTGGCACGGCACCTTGTCGGAGATGGGCATGGTGGTTATTTCGAGCACGCTGACGGTGGGGCCGATCAAGGACGCGATCGACGAACACGGCAAGCCGACGGGACCGGCAGGGCAGGCGCTGGAAAAATCCTTCCCGCGATTTGCCGACGATCTCGCCTGGTGGACTGAAGCGACGCAGGCGCAGAAGGCGAAGCGGCCGCCGCCGTACTGATGGGCTTTTTAGCCTAGTTAGGAATTTGTTCTTGACAGCGTGACGCTTCGGGTGTAGGGTTTGGTCATTCTCCACACATGCGCCGACAGCGCCTCGCTCTCCGCGAGGCCACGGCGGCTGCTTTCCCTGACAGGAGCGAGCGATGAAAAAGCCCGGCAAGGCCGCGCTCACCCGTGCGCGCGCGCTTTACGCTGATGACGCGACGCCGCTCGCCAAGATCGCCACGACACTGGGCCTGACGCCGGCCGCGTTTCGCAGCTTGCGCAAGCGCGAGAGCTGGCCGGAGCGCGGCGCGACGACAGCGACCCCCGCGCGCGAGCCGGTGGAGGCGAGCGATGAGCCGCTCGACACATTGGCGTTGGAGCGCCGTCTCGTGCGCGCGCTGCGTCGTGAAATCGCGCGCGCCGAAAGCGAGATTGAAAACACCGCCCATCCCGGCGCCGAGCGAAAGGCGCGCATTCTCGGCCTGCTCGTGAAGACGCTCGGCGACTTGCGCCGCCTGGGCGCCGCCGACAAGGCGCAAGCGCAAAGGGGCGCCAATGATGCAGATGACATCGCCAGAGAAGACGCTCCCCGCGAGCTGGCCGCATTGCGAGAGGCGCTTGCTGAACGACTTGAAAGCCTGCGCGGCGAACGGGACGCTGAATGAGGCGCTCGACGGGCTCTCCGCCCGCGATCTCGAAACGCTGCTGGCCGCGTGGGATTTCAGCGCGCGCGACGATCAATGGCCGCCGCCTCGCGCGCAGGGCGGCGGGCCGTGGACCGTGTGGCTGATCATGGGCGGGCGCGGCGCCGGCAAGACGCGCAGCGGCGCCGAATGGGTGCGCGGCATGGCGCTCGGCCTGCCGGGATTT
Organism: Hyphomicrobiales bacterium; assembly: GCA_025356415.1. Lineage (GTDB taxonomy): Bacteria > Pseudomonadota > Alphaproteobacteria > Rhizobiales > Beijerinckiaceae > Terripilifer. Next base: position 7,087 of record JANXTB010000066.1, on the reverse strand, counting down.
TCCAACGCGCCGGTCGGCCGCATCGCGCTTGTGGGCGAAACGGCGGCCGATGTGCGCGATGTGATGATCGAGGGCGTGTCGGGCCTGCTGTCCATTCATGCGCGCGATGAGCGGCCTCTGTGGGAGCCCTCGCGCCGGCGGCTCGCCTGGCCGAATGGGGCCATGGCGCAGGCGTTTTCCGCCGAAGATCCCCAAAGCCTGCGCGGACCGCAATTCGCCTGCGCGTGGCTCGACGAACTCGCGAAATGGCGGAAGCCCGAAGAGACATTCGACATGCTGCAATTTGGCCTTCGCCTCGGCGATCATCCCCGTCAGGTCGTGACCACGACGCCGCGCCCGACGCCCATTCTGAAGCGCTTGCTCGCTGACCCGAAAACAGCGGTGACGCGGGCGCCGACGCAGGCCAATGCGCGCAATCTCGCCGCTGATTTTCTGGAGCGCATCGTCACGCGCTACGCGGGCACACGGCTCGGCCGGCAGGAATTGCTGGGGGAAATGGTGGAAGAGCGCGCCGACGCCTTGTGGACGCGCGACATGCTCGAAGCGTGCCGCCGCGATTGCGCCCCACCGTTGCGGCGCATCGTAGTGGCGATTGATCCGCCCGCGTCGTCTCATGCGCGCGCCGACGCTTGCGGCATCATCGCCGCCGGCATTGACGCGGATGGTCATGTGCATGTGCTGGAGGACGCCTCGCTCAGCGCGGCGCGACCGGCGAAATGGGCGCGCGCGGCCGTGGCGCTTTATCATGCGCGAGACGCCGACGATCTGGTTGCGGAAGTCAACCAGGGCGGCGAGATGGTCGCCGCCGTGATTGGCGAGGCGGATGCGCAAGTGCCTGTGCGGCAGGTGCGCGCGACACGCGGTAAATACCTGCGCGCGGCGCCGGTGGCGCAACTTTACGAACAGGGCCGCGTGCACCACGTCGGCGCCTTCCCGGCGCTCGAAGATGAAATGTGCGCCTTCGGTCCCAACGGGCTGGAGAATGGCCGCAGTCCCGACAGGCTCGACGCGCTGGTCTGGGCGATCACCGCGCTGGCGCTCGGCCGCGAGGCGGGCGAGCCGAAGGTGCGGCGGATCTAAGTTCCGAGCTAGAAAACAAGGATTACACATGGCATCTTTTCTCACGCGCCTCATCGGCGCGACGGCGCCCGTGCGCGTGGCGCAGGTGAAATCCTCCCGCGCCGCAACTGTTTTTCCCCTCGGGCTCCCCGGCCTCACGCGTCCCCAGCCGCGCCGCCTCACCGAACTGGTGCGGCAGGGCTATGAGCAGAATCCGATCGTGTTCCGCTCCGTGCGCATGGTGGCGGAGGCGGTCGCCTCTGTACCCTGGCTCGCCTATGTCGATGGTTTGGAAGCGCCCGAACACCCCATGCTCACGCTGATGAAAGCGCCCAATGCCGCGCAGACGCATGGCGCCTTTGTCGAGACGCTGGTGTCGAATCTCATGCTGTTCGGCAACGCCTATGTGGAAGGCGTCAGCCTTGGCGATGTCCTGCACGAATTGCATGTGCTGCGACCAGATCGCATGACGGTAGTGCCGGGCGCGAACGGATGGCCGGCGGCGTATGAATATCGCGTCGGCGCCGAGCTGGTCCGGTTTCCCGCAGGCGAGGGACCGGGCGCAATCCTGCATTTCAAGTTTCATGCGCCGCTCGATGATTACTACGGCGCCTCGCCGCTCGCCGCAGCCGAAACCGCCATCGATATTCACAACGCCGCCGGACAATGGAACCGCGCACTGCTCGAAAACGCCGCACGCCCCTCAGGCGCGCTTGTCTATGCGGGACCCGATGGCGCGACTTTGTCGGAAGACCAATTCGAGCGCCTGAAAGCGGAACTCGATGAAAGTTTTTCGGGCCCGCGCAATGCCGGGCGCCCACTGCTGCTCGAAGGCGGGCTCGACTGGAAGCCGCTGTCGCTGACGCCCAAAGACATGGATTTTATCGAGGCGAAAGCTGCCGCCGCGCGCGAGATCGCGCTGGCGCTCGGCGTGCCGCCGATGGTGCTCGGCCTGCCGGGCGACAATACTTACGCTAATTATCAGGAGGCCAACCGCGCCTTCTGGCGACAGACCGTGTTGCCCTTTGCGCAGAGACTGCAGGGCTCATTCGCGACCTGGGCGCTCGCCGCTTTCGGCCCGTTCGAGCTGCGGCTCAATGTCGATGCGCTCGATGCGCTCGCCGCAGAGCGCAGCGCGGAATGGGCGCGCATAGGCGCGGCGACGTTTCTCACCGATGACGAGAAGCGCGAGGCCTTGGGTTATGCGCCCCGCGTCCTTCCCCATTAGCCTCGTCATTGCGAGGAGCCGAAGGCGACGCGGCAATCCATCTTCGGGCGGCAGCCGCTAGATGGATTGCTTCGTCGCTTCGCTCCTCGCAATGACGACCAAGAATATGGACCACGGCCCATGCCCGACATCACGCAGAGCGTCATCGAGCGCGGCGATCTTGCGCATTTGACGCTGTTTCTTTGGGCGAGCGGCGCGTCTTCGCTGCTTGTCTTTGCGCTGCGCGAATGCGCCGCCGCAAATCGCCGGTTCGATGAATTCGTTCGCGAACTTTCCCGCTTCAACCGCCGCTTCGGAGAAAACAAATGAGGCTGTTTCCGTTTCTCGTCTCCCGCCGACCCGCGTCCACGCGCGTTTTCCGGCGCTTTCTGAAAGTGCTCGAGCGCCGCCTCGTGCTCATGGAGAAAGCCTGATGCTGGAGCGCAAGATCATGGGCCCGCGCGCCCTGCATCAGCGCGACGCAAAGTCCGCGCTGTCGATCAGCGAAGATGGACTCTTCGAGGGCTACGCCAGCATCTTCGGCCTTGTCGATCTTGGCGGCGACCAGGTGGCGCCCGGCGCCTTCGCGCAATCGCTGACACGGCGCGGCGCGCGGCAGGTGCGCATGCTCTGGCAGCATGATCCAGCCTCGCCGATCGGCAGCTGGCTCTCCATCGAGGAAGATTGGCGCGGCCTGAAAGTAAAGGGCCGCCTCAATCTCGCGGTGGCGCGCGCGCGCGAGGCGCTGGCGCTGCTGCGCGAAGGCGCGGTCGATGGATTGTCGATCGGCTTTCGCGTGAAGACCGCGCGCAAGACGTCGGGCGGCGGCGTGCGCCGCCTGCTGGAACTCGACCTGTGGGAAATTTCCATCGTGACCTTTCCCATGCTGCCCCAAGCGCGCGTGACTACGGTGAAGCGCGCCATTGAAAACCACATGCATTGAGAGAAGGACTTTTCATGACTGCGATCGAAACCAAATCCGTCGCCAGCGACACCGTGATCGACGAAATGCACCGCGTGTTCGGCGCCTTCCGCGAAACCAATGACGAGCGCCTGACGCAGATCGAGCGTCGTCTTTCGTCGGACGTCGTCACCGAAGAAAAACTGACGCGCATCGACGCCGCGCTCGATGACACCCGCAAACGCATGGACCGCATGCTGGTTGAGAAATCGCGTCCTCCGCTTGCAGGCGAACAGCGCGAAGAGCCGATGTCACGCGAGCACAAGGCGGCGTTCCGCTCCTACATGCGCACCGGCGAGGCTGCTGGCTTGAAGGGCATGGAAGAAAAGGCGCTGTCGGCGGGTTCTGGCCCGGATGGCGGCTATCTCGTGCCGGTGCCGGCCGAGCGCGAGATTCTGAAGCGCATGGCCAATATTTCGCCGATCCGCGCTATTGCGAGCGTGCGTGAAATCTCGACCGCGACCTTCAAGAAAGCCTTCTGTCCGGTGGGTCCGGCGTCGGGCTGGGTGGCCGAGACGGATGCGCGTCCGCAGACGAATTCGCAGCAGATCGCCGATCTGACATTCCCGGCGATGGAGCTTTACGCCATGCCTGCGGCGACGCAGACGTTGCTCGACGATGCGGTGGTCGACATCGAGCAATGGATTGCCGAGGAAGTCGATGTCGTCTTCGCCGAACAGGAGGGCGCGGCCTTCATCAACGGCAATGGCGTCGGCAAGCCGACGGGCCTTCTCGGTTACACGAAGAGCACGGTGGCGGGCTGGGGCTGGGGCAAGACCGCCTATGTTCCGACAGGTGTGGCGGGCGGCTTTGCGGCGGCCAATCCGTCCGACGTACTTGTCGATCTCGTCTACACGTTGCGTTCTTCCTATCGGCAGAATGCGAAGTTTCTGATGAACCGCAAGACGCAGGCGATGATCCGCAAGTTCAAGGCGTCCACCGGCGAATATCTGTGGGCGCCGCCCGCGACTCTCGGTGCGCCCGCGACGCTGATGAACTTTCCGGTGGTCGAAGCCGAAGACATGCCTGATGTCGGCGTCGACTCGTTCTCGGTCGCTTGCGCGGATTTCAGCCGCTGTTACCTGATCGTCGATCGCGTCGGCATTCGCGTGCTGCGCGATCCTTATTCCAGCAAGCCTTACGTGCTGTTCTACACCACCAAGCGCGTCGGCGGCGGCATCCAGGATTTCGACGCGATCAAGCTGCTGAAGTTCGGCGTCGCCTGATTATTTGATCCCCCAAGCCCGCAGCGTGTCTTCGATAAAGGCGCGCTGCGGGCCAAGCCGCACGGCTTGCGTGAGCAGGCCGCATTTCTTCTTGCCTTCGCCTTCCGACCAGACGGTGACGGCGACAAGCGAGCCGCTGTCTTCGCTGAGCATAGGCCCACCGGAATCGCCCGTGCAGGCGCCAAGGCCCTTGTTTGCTGGGTCTTTCGCCCACACCAGGATTTGTGAGATCGGTTCGCGCACCACCATGGCGCCGCTGTGCAGTTTGCCTGCGCTGCGTCCATCGCCCTCGCGCGTGAGGCCGAAGCCCGCAATTTGCAACGGTGCGCCGGGGACGATTTGCGCATCCCATGCAATCGGGATCGGTCGGAAACTCGCGGGCAGGGGACGTGCTAGGCGCACCAACGCCAGGTCGATGCTCTTGATGCGCTTTTGCGTCGCGTCCGCGCGATAGAGCGGATGCACCGCGATGGCGGCGATCTTCTGTTCGAGATCGCCGCCGGGCCAGTAGGCGCGCAGGTTTTCAGGCGACGTCACGCAATGGCCAGCCGTGAGCAGCACATCGCGCGCGATGACATTCGCCGTGCAGAACGACGAACCGCGCGCGTCGGTCTTCAACAACATCAGCGTATGCGTGGCCGCAGCCGTTTCCTCGCGCGACGGGCCGACGAGCGCGCTCGCGCCTGTCGCCGCAGCCAGCATGAGCGCGGCGCCCAACAAAATGATTTTCGCCATTCAGGCCTCCTGAGGCGCTGTTCCTAACGCAAACTTGCGGAGACTTCCAATGACGCCGATTCTTCTCGCCGGTCCGGCGCTGGAGCCGTTGACGCTCGACGAGACGCGCCTGTGGCTGCGGCTCGATGCGAGCGACGAAGACCAGCTGGTGCTGGCGCTCATTCGCGCCGCACGATCGGCGGTCGAACAGGCGACGCGGCGCGCGCTGATTTCGCAGACGTGGCGCCTGCGGCTTGATCGCTGGCCGGCTGATCGTTGCGTCAAGCTGCCGCTGTCACCAATCATGACGCTCGACGCCGTGCGGATTTTCGATGCGGCGGGCGCGCCCTCGCTTGCGGATCTCGCGGGCTTCCATATCGACCAGTCGCGGGGCGCCAAGTTGATTTGCGATGTCGCGCCCCCGCCGCCTGGGCGCATTGCGGAGGGCATCGAGATCGATGTCACGGCGGGCTTTGGCGCCACGCCGCAAAGCGTGCCCGAGCCGCTGCGCATGGCGATGCGCCTGCTGGTGGCGCATTGGTATGAGCATCGCGGCGACGCGCTGCATGAAGATCGCATCACGCATCTGCCCGCCGGCGTCGCCGCCGCTTGCATGCCCTGGCGCTCGGCGAGGCTCGCATGAGCGTGCCGACCATTGGCGCGCTGCGCCGCCATTTCGCCGTCGAGGCGCCTGTCGCGGGCGCGGATGGAATGCTCAACTACGAGATTCGCTTTCTCGCCTGGGGCGCAATCGAGACTTCGCAAAATGGCGTGACGATCCGCGTGCGCGCGCGTGACGGATTTGAAACGGGCTGGCGGCTGCGGTTGGGGACGCGCGTGTTCGAGATCATCACGCGGCAGGATGACGAGACCGCATCGGGTTTCATCGCCTGCGCCTGCAAGGAGATTTCGACATGACCGCGTTTCATGAGGTGCGTTTCCCCATCGATATTTCGATGAACAGTCGCGGCGGCCCGGAGCGGCTCACCGACATTGTCGTCACGGGCGCCGGGCGCGAACAGCGCAACACGCGCTGGCTTCATTCGCGACGGCGCTATGACGCGGGGTATGGCGTGAAGTCGCCGGCGGCGATTGCGCTGGTGCTCGCGTTTTTCGAAGAGCGTCGCGGGCGGCTGTACGGATTTCGCTGGCGCGACCGCGCCGATTACAAAAGCTGCGCGCCGGGATTGACGCCGTCGGCGACCGATCAGGCGCTTGGACAGGGCGACGGCGCGACGCGCGGCTTTCAGCTCGGCAAGACTTACGGCGCTGCGTTTGCGCCGTATCGCCGGGATATTTTCAAGCCGGTCGCCGACAGCGTGCGGGTGGCGTTGAACGGCGCGGAAAAAGTGATTGGCGTCGATTTCACGGTCGATCCTTCGACAGGAATCGTGCGCTTCACCATCGCACCCGCGGCAGGCGCCGTGATCACCGCCGGGTTTCTTTTCGACACGCCCGCGCGCTTCGACACGGATTCGCTCGAGATCGATTACGCGGGCCTCGACATCGGACAAATCCCCAAAATCCCACTCCTTGAAATCCGACCAAGCTGAGGCCCCATGCGCGCGATTCCTCCTGCTACACAGGCGCGTCTCGATGACGAGGCCGCGACCTTCTGCCATTGCTGGAAACTGGTGCGCTGCGATGGCGTCGCGCAGGGTTTCACCAACCATGATTGTGACCTCACGTTCGACGGCGTGCGCTATGACGCCGACGCGGGCCTCGACGCTGCAAAAATGGATGCGCAACTCGGCCTCGCGCCAGGCGCCATGGATGTTGCGGGCGCGCTGAATTCGGCGTCGCTCAGCGAGACCGATCTCGCCAATGGCGTCTATGACGGCGCGAGCGTCGAGATCTGGCTTGTCGACTGGCGCGAGCCCGCGCATCGCATCCTGCTCGACGCGGCGACGCTCGGCGAAG
>JANXTB010000051.1 GCA_025356415.1 Hyphomicrobiales bacterium | reverse complement strand
CCGAGCGCCTGACCGAGCTGAAGTTCATTATCACCGAGAAATATTATTGATCGCGCGCAGGACGCAGGCGCTCTCGCCCCGGATCAGCCAGCCATCATTGCGCTCGATCTCCACAGGCCCGTCACCGTTGTAATCGGGATGCTCGCTCGACCACACGAGGCGCCAGCTGCGGTTCAGTGGCGGAGCCACGAGCGGGTCGGGGATGCTGCGACGATGAAGGTCTCGTCCCAGATTGAAGACCAGCAATCTGTCGTCGCCGTCGTCTCCGCAATAGCGCAGCAGGAACGCATGGCTTGAAAGAACGGAACCATCGACGCTGATGCGGCGGCGGCCTGACAGCACGTCGTCGCCCTGTCGAAGCGCAATCAAGTCGCGATGCAGTGCGAGACTTTCGCGATGCGATTGCGCCTCGCGCCAATCGAGCTTGCTGGCCTGAAACGTCGCTGGCGCGTCCGGCGCATGCAGACGGCTCACCATGCTTTCGCCGGCCAGCGATTCAAACTGATGAAGAAAATCGCGACGCCCCTTGGCGACCTGCTCGGCCAACTCCGGCTCGTGATCGGCAAAATAAAAAAAAGGCGCGCTAGAGGAGAATTCCTGTCCCTGAAACAGCATCGGCGTGCCGGGCATGAGCAGCATCAGCGCCGTCAGCGCACGATGACGGCCGGGCGATGTCGATTGATGATTGCGCCGGCCGCGTCCGGAATTGGCGATCTGGTCGTGGTTCTCGATGAAGTTGACAAAGTGGCAGGGCGCCACCGACAGCGCCGGCTCGCCGCGCCTGTTGTCCTGATGGGCATAGCGCTGGCCTTGAAACAGGAACCCGTGCTTCGCCGCTGACACGAATTCCTGCGGCGCTCCGCGATGGTCCTCGTAATAGGCTTCATCATGTCCTGTCGCCGCGACCGTTGCGCTGTGATGAAAGTCGTCGTTCCAGAGCGCATCGACGCCCCACCCTTCCTGACGCGACGTGCGCAGCAGCGAGGCATGCTGCGGTTCGTTTTCACCGACGATGACGATGTCGCGCGTCGTGGCGGCGCGGCAAGTACGCACGAGCTCCGTCACCACATGAACGGGCGAGGCGTCGTTTATGCTTTGCGTCGCGTCGAGGCGCAGACCATCGAAGTGGAAATCCTCGATCCAGTATCGCGCGTTCTCGATGACGAGCTCGCGCATCGGCGCATGCGGAGATTCGAAGTCGAGCGCATCGCCCCAATCATTCTTGTAGCGGCTTGTGAAATACCGATCCGAGTAGCAAGCCAGATAATTACCGTCGGGCCCCAGATGATTGTAGACGACGTCGAGGATCACACCCATCGACATCCGATGCGCGGCGTCGATGAAGGCGCGCAGATCGTCCGGCGTTCCATATTGCTGCGCGGGCGCAAACAGCGCCACGCCATCATAGCCCCAGCCGAACGCGCCGGGGAACGAGGCGACGGGCATCATCTCGATCAGCGTCACGCCGAGATCGCGAAAATGGCCCAGCTTTTCCGTCGCCGCGCGCCACGTTCCCTCCGACGTGAAAACGCCGACATGCATTTCGTAGATGATCTGGCCTTCGATGCGCACGCCGCGCCAATCCGCATCGCGCCATTTGAATAGCTTCGTCGCAACGACTTCCGACAATTCATGCGGCCCCTGCGGCTGCGCGCGGGACGCTGGATCGGGATACGGCCCGTTTCCGTCGAGCAGGAAACCGTAGCGCGCGCCGGGCTTCAGTCCCGCAACGAAAAACTCATGATAGCCGCCGCCCTCGCGCGTCATGAGCCGTGGCGCGTCGCCTGCGACATGCAGGAGGACTTCGCGGGGTTTGTCGGCGAAAACGCGAAAGGAAACGCCATCACCGGCGCATTCCGCCCCGAGCTCGTACCGCCGAAGAACCATTTAAAACGCCTCGCGCGCAAACGGGCGCTGCTTCAGGCGGCGCCACCGCTCCGGCTCGCAAAATGAGCGGGACCGTCATCCGGTTGCATGGATTGCGTCCGAGGTTCTGCGTCATCAATCACCCGGCGTCGGTCCGCGATGGCCGAACGCGTGGAATCGATCGCCAGCATGAGCGCGCTCATCACCCTCGTATCGGTAAGCCCGCGCCTTGTGAATCGGATCGCCTGGCGCACGACATCGTCAAGCTTCAACGTGAGCTCAGCCAGTTCTTCATGCGTCTCGGTTTTGCGCGCGCGCGCCAGCAGCGCGGAGAGTTCTTCGAGCACTTCATCGACCGCCTCGCGCTTCTGCCGTGCGAACAGCTGGCTGATCCAGGCGAAGACGGAGGTAAAACCGCCGCCCGCGAACAGGCCGAGCCAGAGCCAGTCGCCCCAGCGATCCATGAAGGTCAATTGCTCGCGGTTGAGATAATCGACAGCGCCCGGATGCACGGGAAGCGCCGCGCTGGTCGCGCTGTCGGTATCCGGCGGCTTCAGCAGATTGATGGTCGCGGTGGCGCTCGAAATGCGAGAGCGCAGGCGAAACAGATTCGCCGTCACCTCCGACACAGGGCCGCGATCCGTGCGCGCCGACGCCATCAGCCGATAAGACACGCCGATTGTCGTCAGCTCTTCCGCCGGTTTTTTGGGGCGCCCACCAAACGCGCCTGCCGGAATCTTTATTTCCGTGAACACCGGAAAGCGCAGGCTGAGAGCCTCCGCTTCGTCGATGGGCACGATGTTGACCTCGCCGCCGGCGGCGCGCGCGTAAGAGCGGATCAATTGACCGGCTTCCGAGCTCACCGGGGCCGCAACGAAGGCGATGGCGTCGGTCTGCTTTGCGATCCCGGGCGCCTGCGCGGCGGTAGTGGTCGAGAACTTCACCTCTTTTTCGGTCAGGTCATAGCTGGAGAGCACGCGTAACAGGAGCGACTTATCGGCGGGCCGCATATCAACCAGCGCGACGCGCTTGCCGTTGAGATCGGCGACATCCGAAATCTTGCGCGACGCGGGCGACACAATGATCAGCGCTTCCTCGCGCAAAATCGCGACCGTCAACCCGTTTTCCGGCAGCTCGATGTCAGGACGGATGACGGCGAAGGGCGCCGTGCCCTTGCGGAGCGCATCAGCGACCTGGCTCATGTCTTCATAGAAAACCGGCTGGATCGTGATGCTGCTCTTGCTGTCGCGCAGCGCCCCCGCGAATGCATCGATCAGCACCTGTTCGTTGCTGCCGTGATCGCCGACCGCCACCATGAATTGCGTGGGCTTGGTGACGTACCTGTAGACCCCAAAGCCTATGACGGAGCCTGCCACAAGGAGCAGCAGGAACATCGCAATGAGGATCTCCCGGCTTGGGAGCTTCATGTTCGTCCTTCACATCAAAGAGTCGCGGCAACTCTGCGATATGTATAGGCCAAAGAAGGCCAACGCGGAACCCGCAGCCACGCCTGACCGTTCCCTTATGTCGAGCCGGATCCGCAATGTTGAATTGTCGCGCCTGCTCGAGATGGAGGGTTCCATGGAAAAGCAGGCAACGCGCTTCCAGGACTGGACCAATCTGGCTGTGGGCTTCGGCCTCGCCATTTATCCGTGGGTGATCGGCTATTCCGATAATTTGCTGGCGACACGCATCAGCGTCATCGCCGGCGTGCTCGTCTTCCTCGTCGCAGGCGCGGCGCTGGTTCGCTTCGCCGAATGGGAGGAATGGCTGAACATGCTTCTAGGCATCGGCGTCGCCGCCTCACCCTTTATCTTCGGCCTCACAACCAGCGAGATGGCGACGCAAGCCCTGTTCCTGAGCGGGCTAGTCGTGATCGCGATGTCGGGCTGGGAATTGTGGGCGGTCCATCACCCCGAGCCGCCGCCACCGCTTCCCCATTAGCAGCTCAGATCTGTTGATCGGGACGCTGGTTGATTTGCATTAGGCGCATCGCTCCGGCGATTTTCAATCTCGCCGGAGGGTGGGCCGTTGTTTTCGATGGATCGCACCGCGAGGAAGCGGAAACATAGAGCCCCGCACTTCGTTCCAAGCCTTCACGGAGGAAGCGATGGGCTCAGCTGAAACGGACATGCTCGACTGCGCGATCATCGGCGGAGGCCCCGCGGGCCTCACTGCGGCGATCTATCTGGCGCGCTTTCTGCGCAGGATCGTGCTCATCGATGGAAATGAGAGCCGCGCCGCGTGGATCCCGAAATCCCACAATCACCCGGGCTTTCCAAGCGGCATCGGCGGTCGCGACCTGCTGCTGCGACTTCGCGAACAGGCCGCGCAATATGGCGTTACGCCGACGATTGGCATGGTGGAAACAATCCGCACGCTAGAAGGCGGCGGCTTCGAAATGCAGCAGGGCGACACGTACACGCGCGCGCGTTATCTCATCCTCGCGACCGGCATTGTCGATAATGAACCCGAATTGCCCGGCGTGACGGAGGCCATGCGCTCGGGCCTTCTTCGTCAATGCCCGATCTGCGATGGCTTCGAAGCGCGCGGCAAGAGAATCGTCATCATCGGGCGCGATGCCTGCGCGGCCGGCGAGGCGCTGTTCTTGCGCAGATATTCGGACGACATCGCCATCGCGACCACAAAGCCGCACTGGAATTTGAGCGACGACGTCCTGCAAAAGATGCACGAGGTCGGCGTGCGCGTTTTGCCGTCGGCGCTTGTTAACTTCAAGGGAGATGAGAACGGCGCGCGCCTCACCTTCGCGGACGGCTCGACGGATAAAGCAGACACGCTCTATTCGGC
>JANXTB010000367.1 GCA_025356415.1 Hyphomicrobiales bacterium | reverse complement strand
CCAATTGTAGACTTCGCCGGCGACCTGCGGATTCGTCGACGCCTGGAGGTTCGGGCCGCTCGTCTGCATGGCGTTGTAAACGCCCGAACGCATGCCCGTCATCGTCAGCTGGCGGACGTTCTCCTGGCGGAAAGAATCGAGGCCCTGGATGCGCGCATTGGCGGCCGCCTCGACAGACTGCATATAGCCCGCCGAGTAGAACGGGACATTGCCGGAGGCCTTCAGCGCTTCGGCGCGCTTCGCCTGGACCCATTGCGCGGCCCCTTCTGGAGACGCGAGCGCCTCGGGAGGCGGTTCGCCGAGAATCTGCTGGGCGGCGGTGCGCCCATTGATCACGCCGGCTTGCTGGGAAACATAGGCCGCGACCTGCGGATGGAGTTTCCATTCGGGCCGGTTGACCATGTCGGGGGTGAACGAGCCGTTATTCGCCGTGGCGGCCGATGCGACCGTCGAGGCGTACAAATCGGCGTTCATCTTCTGACGCTCGATTTCCTTGTTCGTCTCGTCGGTCGCCACCGAATTCATCTTCTGGCCGAGGACGCCGAGCGCGTCGCCAATCGATGTATCGGCGGGGCCCGGGATTGCGGGGCGCGCGTAAGTGTCGGCGGGCGTAATGCGCGAGCCGCGTGCGGGTGAAAGATCGACGCCGGTGCCGAGGTCGGGAACAACAATTGCCATCTATGAAACCCCTTAGCCGGCGAACAGCGTGCCGAAATTGACGCCGGCGGCCTTCATGCCGTCGACGCCGGCGCCGCCCGCGCCAATGACCAGGCTCAGCGGATTTGGGCCGGCCTTCATCGGCATGGAATTGATGCGCCCCTGCGCTTCGGCCTCGGCGGTCTTCGCCGACGACAGATACGTATTTTTCAGGTCATCCATTTTGGTCTGGACGTTATCGACGCTCTGGGCAGTCTGCTGATCGATGCCGGCAAGAATGTCGTTGATGCTGTAGGACGAGCCGTCGAAACCCGAGGAGCCCGACGAGGCGAGCGCCGTGCCGTGCGCCGCCCTGCCCTTCATGACGGCGTTGTAGCCCTCTTGCTGCGTCTGGCGCGCGTCGTAGATCATCTTGCGCCCGTAGTCCTCGACCTTATGAGTTTCGGCGAGGCCGGCGCTCTGCGCGTTCTGCAAAACAGACGAATTGTAAGCTTGCGTCGCGGCGCTCTGCGCGCTGAAATTTGCGGCCTGACCGGCGATGCTAAGGCCGGCGCCAATGGCGGCCAGGGGGGTGCACACTTGTTATGCCCTCTCGTCTAAAATGGGTTCGGCCTTGGGCCGAACGAACTCGTAAAAGAATTTATCGGGGGTCAATTCGACCTTGCGCAGGAAGACAAAGCCGAGCCACTTGAGCCAGCGATGATGCATTTCGTTTTCTACAAATGTGAAGTTGTAGAGCAGCGTGTAGCGGCCATAGAGCTGGCCGAGGACCTCGCGCGAATGGCGCAGGAAGGTCATCGGGTAGCGCTCGATTGCGCTCGTGCCGAGCAGCCAGATTTTGCCCGCGCAATCATACTCGGACGGCGTCACGCCAAGCATCGCCGCCGGCGCGCCATTGCCGGGCTCGATCAGCGTCAAGCATCGAGTCGAGGCCATGAAACCATACGCTAGCGCCTCGTTCGGAGAAGACCCGCCGCCGAGACATTCGGCGACGTCTTCAGGCCGCATGTGCGCGAGCAGGTAATCGATGTCGGAGCGAATGGACGTTCGATAATGCTCGGCCATCAGCCGCCCCTCATGCGCTGCGCCTTCGGGGTGTAAAGCGCCTGGAATTCGCCGCCCGAGAACGCGCAGGCGAACGGGCTGCCGTTGACGATCTTCAGGACGATGTCGAGGTTGCGGCCCATCAGCGGGATATGCACGCTGCCGTCCTGCGTCGGCATGTCATAGACATGCTCGAATTCGGGGCGGCCCGGCAATTTGATCTTGGTTTTGAAATAGCGCGTCTTGGCGAAGGTCAGCGTCAGGCGGCGCACCTGCGTGCGGCCGTCCATGTTGACGACCTCGCCCGTCCCTTTGGTGAAGCGCAGGAACAGCGGCGAAAATTGGAACAGGAAGTCGAAGCCGATGCCCGCCCATATGTCGAGCGCGGTGATGTTGCCGGGCACGGTGACGCCCGACGAGCTGATCGGCGTCACCGGCTGCCATACCTGACCAGTTCCGTCGTTCGTGACGACATTGATCACGCCCGTCGTCGAGTACGGCAGGCTGATCGTCGAGAGCCCCGTTCCCGCATCATAGGAGACGGTCAGCTTGCTCTTCGGCACGAGCCGGTCGAGCAGCACATGCGAGCCGGTCTGGAAATCGAAAATGTCCTCGTCGAGGCGCACCTTCTCAAGCGACAGGCCCGACGGCCGCTCCAGGAGCAAGTAAAGATGGTTTTGGCTGAAGCCGGCCCAATGCACTTTCGTGCAATCGTTGAAGGTCCAGGTCGACCAGGCGTTCTGGACCTTCTTCTGAGCCGTCCAGTAGAAGTTGTAGACGAGGAGCGACGACGGCGCGCCGTCGGTGCCGACGATCAGCGTGTTGACGCTCGGGGCGCCGGCGAGGAAGCGGACGCCCGATTTCAGGATCTGCGGCACGGGCGCGGTCGCCTCGTCGGCGTCATCGCCCTGCGTGAGGGGGCGCGGAAAGAACTCGAAGACCTTGGCGTAATTGTAGCTGACGCCGTCGTCGGCGAAGTAAACCGACGCGCCCATGTTCACGGGCTTGACGTTCGCCGCGACCGAATAGCCGGCGGTGTATTGAATTTGGACGTTCTTCGGGCCGAGGAAATTGTTGTAGGTGAATCGGTATTGGCTGCGGTCGCCGAGGATCAGCAAATCCTTGTTGAACGGGATCACGTGCCGCAGGCTGTCGTTCGTGGTCGACAGCACCGAAAAGTCGAGGCGGTCGGAATCAACCAAGGTCGCCAGCGTCTTGCGATAGAAGTTTTCGAAGGTCTGGCTTTCCGACAGGATGATGTTCGTCTCGGTCAGAAAGCCGAGGCGGCCTGAAAACAGGCAGAGGTCGGTAATCTTCTCGCCGACAAACGACGGGTGAATGTTGGAATCGCTGTCGCCGGCGATGCGGTCATTCCAGACGTGGCGCTTGAAGGTCCAGGTCCCGTCGAAATTGCGCACGAGGACATGCGGCATGGTCGAGGCCTGCAAACGCGCGCCTTCATTGTAGCCGTAAGTTTCCTGCCATTGGCCGGTCGCGGTGTAGATCACATAGTAATCGTCGCCGTTTTGCTTCAAATCCCCTTTGACTCGAACAATGCGTCCGACGATTTCTGACGGCGGCAGATCGGAATAAGACGCGATCTCGTTGCGGTAGGCCTTCGTCGCCTTGTCGCCGTTCGTCGACCAAGGCTTCAGGATGTCAGTCGTCGCCAGGTTCGTGATCACGACCGTCGAGCCGACCTGCGTTGTAGTGTAGCCGGAAGCGTTCAGCGCTGTCGCCAAGCTGGTCGCAATGACCGTCGTCGATTGAACTGAGTTGGCGGCGTCGGTTCCGTTCGCGGTCAGAAACGACGCCTTCAAGACGTTGTTGACGTAGACCGCGTAATAGGAGTTCGCGATAGATTGCGTGACGTAGATCGTGCCGAGGTTCGCCGGGTCCTTGCGGCTCGGATTGAGAACGGTCAGCGAGGCGAGCGAAACCTTGACCCAAGAATAAGTCGTCGACGTGCCGGCCGAGGTCTGCGCGCTTTGATACTGGAAGAAGTGCGAGGGCGAGTCGTTATCGCCGCTATCCATGATCCAGGCCGTCTGGCCGGCGCTCGTGGCCGGCGGCAGCGAGCCTTGATAGACCTGCTGCGAAGGGTCATCGCCGCGCGGATCGAAGTTGGTCGTGCTTCCGGTCGAAAACCAGTCATAAGTCGCCGCCGTGCCCGGCGTCGAAACGCATTTCCAATATTCGGCGGTCGAGGTCGTGTAATAGACCTGGCCAAGATTGCCGGAGGCCGCCGTCGGCAGGCTGCGGGGCGCGGCGACCGTGCCGCTTGGCGTATAGGTCGACGTGCCCTCCTCGCCGAAATTGTCGGCGGCGACGACCGCGTTGCGGTTCAGAATGAAAGTCGTGTCGGCAATAGTGAGGAAGCGGAACGACTGGACCGGATCGTTCGACCCCAAATAGGAGTCGCCGTTCGGGAAGGTGACCGTCTGCTGCACGCCATTGAGGTCATAGACCCGGAGCTGGGAATTCTTGACGAGCGCGATGTAACGATAGCCGGCGTCATGATCGATGACATGGCCAATCGTCGAGCCCGATGCGCCCCAGGTTCCGAGGTTGGCGATATGTTCGGTTCCGTTGCGCTTCTGGAGGCCGGAGACGACCGAGGCCCAGGCGTTTGTCATGGCGGCCGCGCTCGTCGCGGTGCGCATGGCCGGCGGCTGTTGCGAAACGCCGCTGATGAAATTGGCGAGGGGCGCGGTGACCAGAGGCATTAGCGATACCCCCGGCGCAGGCCGCGCGAGACCGACCAGGAATCGCGCAGCATGTTGGCGTCGGCGGATTTCAGGTCGTCGCGGGTGAGGACGGCGAGCGCGTCTTTGGCGCGCGGGGACAAAGCCTTGTCCACGTCGGCGCTGCCGAGAATGCGCTGCTGAAACGTCGCGGCCGCCGTGTAGGCAATCGCCCAGCGGGCCGCCGCCGGCAGCACGTCCCAGTCGAGGAGCGCGATGATCTCGACTTCGACAGGCGCCGTGAAGGTGTAGGTATTGTTGACGCGGTCGAAGAGCTTCGTTCCGCGCTGCACGAGGTCGAGGCCCATCGAGGCGCCGCAGGTGTCGATGGACAGCGCGTTCGACGGCACGATCAGGTTGCCGTTGACGTCGGGGCTGATCTTGTGAATTTCGCGATTGAAATGCCAGCCGCGTTGCTGGAGGGCGGCGCTTGTTTCGCCGACGACATTGTCGGCGGCTTCGGCGTCGAGGCCGGCGCCGTCGAGCGTGTCGATCTCCGGCTCGCCCATGCTGGAAAGGCAAATGTTGACGGCCTGGAGTCGGGTAATCGGCCCGGAAAAGTCGGACATAAGAGCGGCCTCGCAATGAAGAAAAAACAAACAAAAAAAGGGAGAGGTCTCGAAAGACCCCTCCCCGTTACTTAGCCAAGAAAGCGCTTAGCCCTTCTTGATCTCGTAGATGCCCATCGGCTGAAGAACGCCGTGGCCGACTGCGTACTTGCTCGTGAGGAGCGTTCCGAGGCGGCGCGGGTCGTAGTCGACGCGGGTCGACATGTCCTTGAGGATCAGCGTGCCCATCGAGTCGCCCTGGAAGCAGACCGCGACCGTCGCCGAAGCGTCGACCAGGTACTTGCTGCCCGCCGTGTCAGGATAGTTCGCCGTGTTGCCGCCAGCCGTATGGTTCAGCGTCACGTTGTTGGATTCAACAATCGTGAAACCGGCGACCTTCGGAAGATTGCCGTCGGTGTACGAGCCCGACGAGTCCGAGTAGAACTTGTTGAGCAGCTTGTCGTTCGTGACCAATCCCCAGTAGACGTCAGGTCCGACCACGGCCCAGCGGCCCTGCTTCGGAACATTCTTCTTGTCCATCGCAGCGGCGGCGGCATAGAAGGCGTCAATCTGATTCTGCACCGTCGGCGTCGCGCCGATGGCGACAGACTGCGCGTCGCCCTGGCCGGGGACGCCCTTGCCGAGCCCGCCGGTGCCAGTGTCACGAGCCGCTTTGACGGCGAGCGACAGAAGCTGACGATCCCAGGTCTGCGCGAGCGCGTTGCCGGCAGCCGTCGAATAGCCGATCCGATAATCGAAATGGACCATCGCCTCGTCAATTTCCGGAATAAAGACCGGAGCGACGAGCATGCCGTCGAGCGTGATGATCTTCTCATCATGCAGGATCGTGTTGCCGGTCAGTTCAGCGCCGGGCGTATGATAGAAAGCGCCGGTCGTGCCGATACTCGGGAACTGCGCGGACTTGCCGCCAGTGATCGTGCGCGTGCGAACCTTGCCGCGCATAATGCAAGTGTTTTCGAAAGCCTTGAGAACTTCGCCCGACCACTTCTTGAGAAAGAGAGCGTCAGTTGCGCCCGTGCCGCCGATTTGTCCGACGCGGGAGGGAGTAGCGTTAGCCATAATGTCCTTTTCGCCCCTTGAAATGCAGCGGGGCGCAAAATCAGTGCGTTGAAATTCAGCCGAGAAATCGCGCTACAATTCGCGCGGCGTTTGTCGGCAATGTTTGAATGAACGGGTTCTGATCTTGACGGCGGGTGTGCCGTTGCCGGGCCGTGTCGGAGATTTGATCTCAGTTCAGGGTCGCGCTCGGACAGGAGTTGCACCTGTCGCCGTCTTGTGGGCGGCGTTCGCTCGTGCGAGGGCGTATGCGGTTATTTATAAAACGAAAAACCGGAGCTACTTCTTGCTCCGGTTCGCGTGTTTGCTGAGGATTTGTAGATTGCGCGTCGAGCCGTTGCTCGGCGTATGAAGCGGATTGCCGTCGATGTGGTCGACGTCCTTGCCCTTCAGTTTCGCCTTGCCGTACTTCTTGATCATGAGGCGGCGGGCGCGGTGTCGACTTGCGTCTTCAGCCTTGTGCGCGCGCCTGTATGCCTTGTCGTATTCTTTGTCTCGCGCCATCCCTTATTTAGATGTCGGAGAGGGCGAGCCTGGCGTCGAGCTTGGCGCGGTAAGCCGCGTCCTTCTCGTAGCGGGGGTCTTTGATCGCCTGGACGTATTCCGCCATCGATCCGAACGGCGCGGGGCCGCTGCGGCTCGGCGCTTTACCGGCGACCTTGCGCTTGGGCTCCGAGCCATTGGCGCGCTCGAAACGCGCGCGCAGGTCCTTGATCGCCTTCGACGCTTCGTCCACCGATCCGGCGACCGCCTTGTTATAGGTCTCCAGCTCTTTCTCGGTCAGAGCCTCGGCGGCCCAGTTCGACATTTCGGCATAGGCTTCCTCGCCGCCGATTGGCGCCAGGAGGTTTGACCGCTCGACTTCCTGAAGCGCGCGCTGTCCCTCGATGAAGCGCTCGACGACATCGCGGGTGATCCCGGCTTTTTCCAGCGCGGCGTAATCATCGTCGGGGAGCGTCTCGCCGTTTTCGTAGAAACGCTCCGACATGCTGTTGAGATCGAGGCCGGACTTTTCAGCCTTCTCTTCCTCGGTCTCTTCGGGGGTCTCCTCCTCGACGGTCTCGACCTCTTCGGCCTCGACGTCGTCATCGTCTTCGTCAGACGATTCATCGGCGCCGGCTTTGTCGCCGGAGCGCATTTTCTTGACGAGTTCGTTGTACGCCTTCGCCAGCTCCTCGGGAGTTTTATACTTCTCCGGCAGCCACGACGGGCGCGCGTCGGGAGACTGCTCGTCAAGCGCCTCGTCAATGGCCTCGACGTCAATGCCGTCGTCGATTGCCTGCTGTTCGAGGGAAAGTTCGGATTTCACGTCAACCGTATATTCGCCGTTCTTCATGCAATGTGTCCGTTACTGCGCAGGGGGCGCGTCCGGCGATGCGCCGGCCTGCGGGGCCTGATTGGCCATGTGCTCGCTGATGGCTTTGATTGCGGCCGGAGCCGCCTTGCCGGCGAGATCGCCCATCTGTTGCTGCTGCATGGCGGCTTGCTGCTGTTGCTGCGCGGCCGCTTGCTGCTGCTGGATTTCGTCGTCCGTCATGAACAGCCCCTCGTCGTCGATCATGACGGCGGTGGCCACGCGGCTGAGAAGGTTGCCGATCTTGATTCGGCTCATGACCGTCTCGCCGAAGGGCTGGAGGATCTGAAGCATCGTCTGAAGCTTCTGGAGTTCAGCCGAGCGGCCGAGCGCGTCGAGGCCGGTGATGATGACCGGGGCCTTGATGCCCTTGGGCAGCGGCGGCAGGCTCTTCGCCTTGTTCATTCGGGCGATGACGCGGCGCACGAGCGGCAGCTGGAACTCGCAGGCGAGCGTCGAGAAGACGCCGCCCAAAGTCGATTCCAATTCATTGGCCATGAAGCGGATTTCCTCCGCCGTCACGCGCTCACCCTTGCGCTGAATCGATGATCCCAGCATGAAGGCGGATTCGAGCGCCGTCGTCAGCTTCGACGCCGTGTCGGCGGGAATCCGAAGATCGGCCTGCTTCTCCGCCTGGAGGCAGATGACCTCGTTCAAGACGCCGCTGACGAAAGCACCGTTCTCCGCCTCGCTCAAATCCTTGGCGCGGGTGACGCCGTTCGGATTGACGAGCCAGATGACCTTCGCCATCGAGTTCGCGGCTTCGACAATCGCCTGCATGAGGCTGTCGAGCGACTGGAGGTCGCCGAGATATTCCTCGACGTAAGACCTTCCGTAATCCGAGCCAGGATCGGCGGTCCAGCGCAAGACGAGCTTGCCCGGCTTGTCGAGTGGATAGGTCGCATCCGACCCGTCGACCCGCTTGCCGCAGACTTCCTGATATTCCTTGTAGACGCCGTCATCGCGATAGTAGCGCGTGTAGACGTCGACCTCTTCGCGCTGCCCGGCGGGTTCGTTCTCCTCGTCGTCGCCGGGCTCTTCGTCGAGCATGGCGCGAATGTCGTCGGGGACGGAATCCTCCGACAGGCATTCCTTGATCACGAGATCGAGCAGGTTGCCGGAGCCGTCGCGCAGGCAGACATAGGAGTCGATGCTGAAGACGCGCGGGGCGCCGTCGGCGGGAATGTCGAGGACCGCGTTGCCGGCGACGATCAGATGCTTGATCGCGGCGAAGATCGGCGAGCGAAATCCGTTCGTCTCGATTTCGCTCTGGACCGCGCGCTCGTATTTCGAGAGGCCGGCTTCAATCATCGCCTTCGCGGCCAGGTCGCCGGCGATCTTCATGATCGCCACGTCGTCGAGCTGGAGACGGAAAAAGGGATGGTTGGGCGGGAACAGCGAGGTCAGCAATTTCGATGCGAGCGCGTTGACGCCGCGCGCCCCGACAGATTGCCAGGGCGTCGGATAAACGGTCGAGCCATTATGGCCTTCCGGGGGGACCAACGTCGGGAGCGTCAGCTCCGAACACTGGCGGGCTCTGTCGAGGAACGATTGGCGGTCCGTCGTCAAAGCCTCATATCGCGCTTTCAGCGATTGAGACTTGTCGGTCATCAAAGGTTCGTGCCGAGCCCGCTGCTCGTGGTGGCGCCAGACGTCGAGCCGGTGTCAATCGACAGCCCGCGCGACTTGTACTTCTTGGTTCCAAGAGCGGCATTGTTGGCGTCGTCCGCTGCGGTCGGCGCGGCGGTGGCGGGCGCAGCCTGCTCCAGGACCGGAGGCGGCGGCGGCGGAACGGGCGGCGGCGGCGGGGGATCGGGCTTTTCTGAACCAAAGCACATGGTGACATCCTCAAATGAATAAAGAAAAAGCAGACTATCGGCGGCGCCGCGTCCTGGAATTGATTTGGACCGGCTCGTCGTCGAGGCCGGTCTGATCTTCGAACAGCGCCTCTAGGTGGCGGACTAATGCCCGCGCGCCGTAATAAGCGCCGTATTCCCGGTCGCTCAAATGCAGGTCCGGGCAGCGGTCCGGATAGCGGGTTCGCAGGTACGTTATGAGATCATTTGAAATAAGAGGTCTGATTTCCATCAAGTACTTATCAACCGAAGCACCTGCCCATGCTCGGAGTATAACTAAAGGTTCCTACCAGCATTGCTCAAGACATGTACGATACCTCGCCGGCCGTGCGCTGGTTATTTTATGGAGGTCAACATGGCAGACCCGCTATTCGACAAAACATGGAATATGTTGCCCGCTAAGAGTTTGTTCAGTGCGACCTTAACCCCCGTTGCAGAGACCCGGCTTTATGACAGCCGGCCAAATGGATACAAGCTCACAGTGAACGGCACACAAAGTGGCAAACCGTACCAGTGGTGGTACGAAGCCTATTACGACGGAAACGCTCATCCTGTCCACGGACGCAACGACGTTGATTCAATCACAATCTATAAGTTAGACGCGTTCAATACAGTGGGCTTTTTCGAAAATGGAAATCAACCCGCTGGTGCTTATCGACGCAAAATTTCGGCGGACGGAGCGACGCTAATCGTCGAAGCGGCTGGCCGTGGAAACGGTCAGCCATTTTATGACGTCATCGAATACAGGCTATAATTTGTGAGCCGCAGGGACCCTCATAGTTCCTGCGGCTCTAGTCGCGCACTGATGATCGGAGTAGCTTCTCAAACGCCGGGCCATAGGCGGCCGCCTCGGCGATGTAGGCCATGTCCGGCCGCTCCAGCGGTTTCGCCCGCACGAGGAGGTCGCGGGCGCGGTCGAGATCGCCGCGCGCATGCGCGAGGATCGCCCCGTCGAAATAGGGCTCGCGAATGTGCGGGGCTTCGCTGATCGCCGCGTCAATCGCCGCCCGCGCTTCGTCATGCCGGTCGAGCCGGGTCAGCGCCTTGGCCGAGAAACGCCACGACGCGCAGCGCTCCAAATCCCATTGCGCCGTCGGCAGCGAACGGTGCCTCGCCAGCTCGTCGAGCGCCGGAATGTCGAGGCCCCGGAAAAACAGCTCGCGCCCAAAGTAGAACGCGGTCCGGTCGCAAAGCGGGTCTTCTTCGGCGGCGAGCGCGAGCAGCGTGAGATAGGAGCCCCTGCCCTTCGTCTCGTCCGGATGATGGTGGATCTCGACGCCGCTCGTCCAGGTTTGCAGCTCCTCGACCAGATAGGGCCGCAGCACCTCGTGGCAAGGATGCGTCCAGCGATAGCCGCCGCGCGCATGAATCTTGTCGGCGTAATAGGACACGCCGGGCACGCCGGGCTTTTCCCACGACCAGACGTAGGGATAGCGCAGGCGGGTCGTCTGCGGCGTCCAGGCCGCTTCAATGCCGTCGCGCCAACCCGGCTGCATGACCTCGTCGAGGTCGAGGCAGACGCAGACGTCGGCGTCGGCCGGGATCAAGGCGAGCGAGGCGTTGCGCGCCAGGTCGAAACGCCACGGCGCAACAGTGATCGCATGCGTGCGCACGACACCGGGGAACGCCTGCTGCCATTTCATCAGCTTGGCGTTCGTCCGATCCGTCGAGCCGGAATCGGCGATGACGACGTAATCGGCGTCGGGCAAGACGGATTCGAGGCAGCGGTCGACGAACCCCGCCTCGTTTTTGGTAATGGCGTAGACCGCGATCTTCATGGGCGGCCTTTCGCGACGACCTCTTTGAAGGCGGCGACGCAGGCCGCGACGGCGTCGGGCGTCACGCCGCGATGCGCGACGTCGCGCACGAGATCGAGCGCCATGGCTTCAAGATCGGCATCGGCGAGTGGAGAGGCCGTCACAATCGGCCGCGACTGGTAGGCCTTGCGCGAGACGACGGCGACATTGCCCTTCGTCCAGCCGAGCGCCGGATCGATCATGCGCAGGGTCGGCGTCGAATCGGCGCGCGAGCCCTTGCCCTCGCCGGCCTTCAGCTCAATGCCGAGGATCGGACAATGCGTCGGGATGGCGATGTCGTCCGCCGTCACGTCGAAGGCGACGCCGTCTTTCTTCGCCTTGCAGCGCGCGTTGATGACGAGCGACGCGGCGGGATTTTTGGCTTTCCATTCGCGGAGGTAAGCGGCCCGGTTGTCCCGCGTCGCCATCAGCGCTTCACCTCGGCGCGCAGCTGAAAGACGAGGAAATCGACGCCCGGATCGATGTTGGAATAGCTGCGGAGTTTCTCCTCCGCTTCCTCCAGCGTGGCGAACAGCGGCAGGTTGAGCAGCGGCCGCAGCTTGCCGTCGATCCGGCCGAGGATGGTGAACTGGCCTTCGGTGCGAACGACGGGAACAGGCGCGAGGGTTTTCGACTTCGGCCCGCGCTTGGCGGGCGGCTCTACAAAGGTCTTAATCAAAACAGGCTCCGAAAAAATCAATGACGCATGATCTCAAAACGCACGCGGTTGCTGCAATAATTAACAATCGGCAGCGGGAAGAAAATGGCCGCGGTCGCTACCTGACATAGCGACCGCAGGCTTTAAGTGATCGCGCGGCTAATGTGCAGCTTACTCGCAAACTCAGGCGATCTCCCCCGCAAGTTCCGTTCCGATCTCGACTGCTGGACGCACCCAATAGGCCAGAGCCCATATGGCCCCAGATAGTTGCAAGCCCAGCATGATGAAGTGAGTGAGCGTTCCGAGGCCAGGATTTCCCAGCGTAAGAAGCTCGATGACTTGTAGAGACGCAACTGCGATTGCAGCATAGAAGACTCGTCGAGACGGCGAGCTGATCGCTAAAAAGAGCACCACACCATTGATTGCCGCCCAAATCCCCGTCTCGATGGCTGCCGCAACAAAGTCGGATCTGAGATCAGTCATAACCAGCACAGCGAACGCTATTGTCATAACTAACAAACGGGTGAGTGTCGCCCCAATCAAGAACGCACGCGCATCACGAGGACCAAGAAAACGTACAGCTAAAAATGCGATAATGGCGCAGACTTCGAAAAGGAATATGTGAGGTCTTGCGGCTTTGAGCAGAGCAGACCACCCAGCATTCAGGATCATGAACCCCACAACATATGCTAGAGTAATGGCGAGTCTTTTCCCACCCCCGCCCTTATGCTCGACAGCGCTGATGTCGGGAGTTGGTGCTACGTTCACAGGCACGGAGTCAGATGGCGCGAAGTCGCCCAGTTCAGGGATCGAGGCAACTGGGGCAAGCGCAACAGCCCCTTCTTTCCGGACCATGATTGAGCCGGGCTCGATTTGCCGTTCCAGATGTTGAAACAAACGAATAAAATTAACCGGTCCAATTTCCCTGCCGTCTTCAATATAAAACCAATTGCTCATAAGCGCCCCCCATTTCGCTAGCAATATAACTCGTTCGTTGCTCTGGTAAAGGCAGTCAAGCGGCGCGCTGCCCCGTCATGAGAAGAAAAACTGACTGTCGGCGACGGCCGCAAGATCGAGGTCGCCCCGCGCCGGCGGCGGCTCGGCGAAGACGGCGGCGAAGTCGCGCGCGAGATCGCCCAGCACGTCGTAGTTGTCATAGAGGCTGATAAACGCCGGCTTTAATGCGCTCGTCAGGAAGCGCGCGACCTCGGGCGCCGGCAGCGCGAAGGCGTCATGCGTCACGCCGTAATCAGTGACGCCTATCTCGACGCCGCGCAGGACGGCCATGCGCAGCAAGGTCGCGTCGAGTGAATGTATAAGGTTCGGCGCCACGCTGTTCGCCATCTTCGGTAGCGAGAGCCGATGCTTCCCCTGGTAGTAGCGGAGCTGGACGCGCAGCGTGCCGTTCAGTTTCGTCTCGACTGACCGCAGCGACTCTTGCTCGCGGCAGGTGGCGACCGGGAAGCCGTCGGACGTCGTCCAGCACATGGCCATGTCTTCTGGCGGCATGGCGGGATTGCCGACGAGCTTCGCGTTAATGTCCTTCGCGTGCGCTTTGGCGAGCTTGGCGATCCAATTCATGCACGTCTGCGCGGGGCCGACGACGTCTTGAATGCTCGACCAGATCAGCGCGTCGAGCCAAAGCACGCGGGCCTTGTGGTCGGCGCGCTCGGCCGGCGTCTCGCGTTTCCAGGGTGTGGCGTAGCCGGCGATCAATCGGGAATCGAGCCAGGCCCAGAGTTGCAGGCGGCAGCCGCGTTTCGTCAGGCTGTAGGGGACGGTCATGACCTGCGTTTTGCAGGTCGAGCGGTCGAGGCCGAACGAAATCCAATCGTCGCCCCAGGGATGGCCGGCGCATTTCGCGCGCACGGCGGCGGCGACCTCGCCGTAAATGTCTGCGCGCGTCGGCGACGGCGTGACGTTGACCCGCGCGGCCAGCTCGCGGTTCAGCAAAAGGCCGGCGTAATGCTGAAGGCCGCTCGCCGTGGCGTCGACGGAGACCGGCAGATGCGAACGAAACGCGGCCGGATCGGCGCGCCAGTCCCGATAAGCGAAACAGAACGCGAGAAACTGGAAAGGCTTGCTCGCGAAGGTCCAGCGGCGATCATGCTGGAAATCGGCGGCGACGCCGAGGATCATCACCTCCTGCTGGACGGTCCAGTCGACGCGTTCCGAAAGAGGAGCTTTGTCGAAGCCGAAGGCATTAGCGCCCGCGATGCGGAACCAGGCCTCCGCGTCGGGCGTGTCGAGCGCCCTGCCCTCGGCGAATTCGAGCATGGCGCGGCCATAGTCGGCGGCCTGGGGGTTCAGGAATGACGCGACCGGATAGGCGCGGCCGCGCGTGTCGACGTTGTGCGGGTAATAGATCGCGGGCGCGTCGGCGAGCTGGCGGGCGATGCGCACGGTGAACTCGGCCCTGGCGCGCGGCGCGCGGTCGAGGCGATTGCGCTCGTGCGTCTTGAAGCAGGCATGGCGATAGCGGGCGATGATGTCTTCGTCGTCGCTGGCCGGGACCGGATCGAAGGGCGCCGGCGTCGAGCGCGGCAGCTTGCCGAGTTCCTGATAGTGCGGCTGGCTCGCCAGAGTGTCGAAGGCCCATTCGACAGCGGCGAGCATGTCGCGGTTGACGCGCCAGGGCGTCGCCTGAATCGCGTTGACGGCCGGCAGGACGCGCGACCAATCGGCGGCGGTCAAGCGCGCCGCGTCGCGGCGGCCGCTCGCCTTGACGAACGGGACGGCGAGGTCGCCAGCGTATCCACCGGCAAAGATATTGTCCGGCGTCCAGGCAATCGGCGGCGCGAGGCGCGGCAGGTGACGGACGTAGCGCATCGCCTGGCGGTCGCTCAATCGGCGCAGGGCGTCGGTCAATTCCTCCGCCGGCACGACGCGCGCCTTGTCGGTCAGGGCGAATAGGCCGGTCGCATCTCGCACGGCATAGAGCAGCGCGGCGCCGATCATGATCTTCTCGCTGATCGTCCAGCCCTGCCAGCTGACCCGCTCGGCCTTGAAATAAAGCTGGACCGTTTTGCGCGCCTGTACGCGTTTGACCTGGCGCGAGGCGAGATCGCGCAGGAGCTTGTCGAGCAGCGCGGCGCGGTTCGGCTTCTCCTCGAAATGGCGCAGCCGCCATTCCTCGTGAATTCGATTGGCGATGCCGATGCAGCAAGAGGTCCGGCTCATGTCCGGGCTCATCTGCGGCAGCATGTCGACGAGCGCCTTCATGCTGAGGTGCGCCATGACCCTCGTTGTGAGGCCGGTTGCGTTGAGCAAGTCCCCTGCCCTGGCGCTTTTGCCTGGCCGGTCGAGATCGATCATCGCCTGGAGCGCCTTCGCCAGCTCGCTTTCGCCCGACAGGACGGCGGTGATCACGGTTCGGCCGTGCCGGGTTTCGGATAGCGGGCGCGTTTCGGATTCGCGCCGTTGCCGGCGCAGGCTGTCGGCCCGCATCTGGTCGTTAAGAATTTTCTGGCTCACCACTAATTTATTCAGCGGTCGCCTCGCCAGGCGCGATGCAGCGACGACGGGGAGAAGTGGTGGGATCCGCTT
Organism: Hyphomicrobiales bacterium; assembly: GCA_025356415.1. Classification (GTDB taxonomy): domain Bacteria; phylum Pseudomonadota; class Alphaproteobacteria; order Rhizobiales; family Beijerinckiaceae; genus Terripilifer. Next base: position 10,338 of record JANXTB010000367.1, on the reverse strand, counting down.
CAAAACTGATGGGAAGAAGTGGCCCAACTAACTGATTTCGTTAGTCTGGCGCTCCCTAGGGGAATCGAACCCCTGTTTTCGCCGTGAGAGGGCGACGTCCTAGACCGCTAGACGAAGGGAGCGGACGCACGCGGCTTGGCGCGTGAGAGCGCGTTCTATACCTAGCGGGGCTGGGGTTCGCAAGGGCTGTTTGGCGCGGGGGTGGACATTTGCGCGCGGGGGCGTTGCCGTGGCGCCTGCCTGTGGCCATGTCTCCTACATGACCGGAAAAGACACAGCGCTTCTTCACCGTCCGCCCGCGCCCGAGCCGCGCGAGAAGCCGCTCGGCGCAATCTCGCTGCTGCTTGCGCTTCGCCGCAACCCGCTCACGACCTGGACCCGCGCGCATTTCGAGGAGCCGATCCTCCATGGCGAGAGCATCATCGGCTCGGTCTGCGTGGTGAACGATCCGGCGGGCATCCGCCACGTGCTGGTCGACAATGCCGCCAACTACCGCAAGGACGATCTCACCCGCCGCCTGCTCGGCCCCGGTCTCGATGGCGGGCTGCTGCTCGTCGAGGGCGACACCTGGCGCATGCAACGGCGCGTGCTGGCGCCCCTGTTCACGCCGCGCATGACGGCTCGGTTTCGCCCCGCCATGGCGGACGCCGCGCAGGCGCTCGTCGCGCGGTGGGACCGCCAGCGCGAAGGCCGCCGCATCGATGTGGCGGCGGAATTCTCGCGCGTCACGCTCGATGTGCTGGAGCGCACGATCTTTCCGCAGGGGCTCGGCCGCGACCCCGGAGCCTTCATAAAGGCCGTGACCGAATATTTCGACACGGCGGGCCGCATCGATCCGCTCGATCTGCTCGGCCTGCCCGATTGGCTGCCGCGCCTCGGACGCCGCCGCGCGGCGCCGGCGCTGGCGTTTTTTGCCGACGCGGTCGACGCCATCATCGCCAAGAGCCGCGCGTCACTCGCTGATGACGCGTCGCCGCACGATTCAGAGCGCGCGGATTTGCTCACGCTCCTATTGTCCGCCGCCGATCCCGAAACCGGCGCCGGCCTGTCCGAACACGAAGTGCGCGCCAACATCCTGACCTTCATCGGCGCTGGCCACGAGACGACAGCCAATGCGCTGACCTGGACCTGCTATCTGCTGAGCCAGAACCCGGCATGGCGCGCGCGGGCGGAACGCGAGGTCGATGAACATCTGCGCGACGGCGAAACGCCCGGGCCCGACGATCTGCCCATCGTGCGCGCGGTTCTGGAAGAAGCGCTGCGGCTATATCCGCCCGCAGCCTCGCTGACGCGCGAGGCCATTCACGCGGACAAGATCGGCAAGGAGCGCATCGCGCCCGGCACGCGCATTGTCGTGTCGCCGTGGATCGTGCACCGGCACAAGCGTTTGTGGACGGACCCCGGCCTGTTCGATCCGGCGCGCTTCCTGCCCGGCGCGCGCGAGAAAATCGACCGCTTCGCCTATATACCCTTCGGCGCCGGGCCGCGCATTTGCATCGGCATGGGTTTCGCCATGCAGGAAGCAGTGATCATCATGGCCAATGTGCTGAAGAACTTCCGGCTCGATCCGGCGCCCGGCCACATCGTCGAACCGGTGCAGCGCGTGACGCTGCGCCCCAAGGGCGGCATGCCGCTGATCCTGCACGCGCGCTGATTATTCGACGGAGGCGCTGGCGTTTTTCGCCACGCGCTTCTTGGGCTGGCGTTGCGGCTTTTCTTCTTGCGGCTTTTCGTCTTGCTGTTTAACCGCGCGCCCTTCGATCGCTTGCGCGATGCGCAGCACTTCGGCGCCGAGATCAGCGATCGACGTGCGCAAGGCCGCATCGTCTTCCGGCAGGATCGCCGAACCGCGCTTGCGTTCCGCCGCAGCAAGCTTGCGATTCACGGCAGCCAGCGCGTCTTCGAGCTCGGCGACGCGCCGTTCGCGCGCGTCGATCTCGGTGCGCATCGCCATTTGCGTTTGCGAATAATGCGCGAGGTCCGTGTGTGCGCGCGTGCGCTCCTCGTTCAGGCGGTCCAGCACGGTCTGGCGCGCGACGAGCACCTGCTCGCGCTCACTGAGCGCGCGTTGCGCATCGCGCAATTTGGCTTCGACGCCGGCAAGACGCGTCTCCAGGCCAGCGATCACCAGCTGCCGGTCGTTGGCGAGATGCTGCAGGCGTTTGAGGTCCATGCCGAGCGCCTCGTATTTTTCGCGCGCCGACAGACCGTCGTGAACCTCGATCATCGCTGCGCCAAGTTGCGCCTGCAGATCGATAGTGTGCGTGTGCGTTTCCGCGAGCCGCGCGTGTATTTGCAAATGTTCGTTACGCAGCGCCGCCAGCGCTTCGCCTTGTGTGATGAGCGCCGCCGTTCTGCGGCCGAGATCGGCGCGCTCGCGCGCCCGCGCCTCACGCTCATGCGCAAGGCGCTCCTCCAGCCGCCGCTCAGCCACCGCGAATTCAGCGCGCAGCAGATCGCGATCGGCAAGCACTTCATCCATCGACAGCGGGGTTTGCATTTCGAGGCGGCGCGTGGAAAGCCGCACCGCGCGACGCCAAAGCGCCGGCAGGATCATGAGCCCCAGCAATCCTGCGACGAGGACGCCGAGGGCGAAAAACATCGCCTGTTCAATCAATCTTTTGCACGCGCTGAGCTTCGTTCGATCGGGTCAACATCGCACGACGGGCGCCGTCAATCAAAGCGCGGCCGTGATCCAAATCGATCAGGCCGCGCGAAAAGACGCCAACGTCTGAATCAGAAAGGGTTCCAGGTGGAGGTCGGCGTGAATTTCAAATAGCCGAGGTTCACGCCAAGCCGCGCGCCGACGCCCGAGCGGATCGGCACGACGACAATGTCATTATACGTGAGCGCCGTGAAACCGAGGCCGGCGACGAAATAGGCCGAGCCGTCGATGCCGCCGAAACGCTGGTAGATCGCCTGTGTGGCAGGCAGATTGTAGACGAGCATCATGGTGCGCGCGCCATCGGCGCCGGCGTCGAAGCCGACCGACGGACCCTGCCAGAACACCCGCTGCTGGCCGGCGTTGCGCGTATACATCTGGCCTTCGCCATAGCGCGCGCCGGCGATGAAGGCGCCGGACGCCTCCTGCCCGAGGATATAGGCGTTGGGCTGGCCCCAGCGGCGCGTGGCCTCCTCGACGACCTGCGCGAGCCCGCGCGACATGGAGCCGAAGAATTTGTGGCCGTTGTCGACCAGTTCATCAGGAGAAAAACGCTGCGGCGGGCCGCTTTGCGCCAAGGCCTCGCCGCCCGCAAGGCCGAGCGCCGCAAACGCTGCGCCGCTCTTCAGGAGCTCGCGTCGGGATGTCTGGCTCATATGTTCGTTCCTGTTCCAAAGCCTTTGGCTTTCGAGAGACTGAACGCCAATACTGGCTTTGCCATGGCGGACGCGTCCCGGGATTCTACGGTCGCGAGCCTGAGCCTATTATGGTTAAAAATTGGTTGCCGGGGCAATCAGAGTCGCGTGACGAGGCTCGGGTCGCCGAAGGCCACGAAGTCGGGCGAGGCGAAGCCACGCTCCTTGCGCCCATAGCGCAGCGGCGCGCCATCGAGGCCGGTAACCAGACCGCCAGCGGCGCGCAGCACCGCGTCACCCGCCGCAATGTCCCATTCCATCGTCGGGCCGATGCGGGGGTAGACGTCCGCCCGCCCTTCCGCGAGGAGGCAGAATTTCAGGGCCGAACCTGCCGCGCGGCTTTCCTCGACGCCCAGCCGCGTCATCAGCGCCTGCGTCTCGACATTGAGATGCGAGCGGCTGATCGAGGCGAGCGGCGCCCGGCCCTCGAGCGGACGCACGCTGATCTGCCGCATGCCGCCGAGCGGCGGCACCACGTCGCCGGGCGCGATGTCACAGGCGTAGGCCTCGCCGGCCGCGACCCACAGCCGCCCGAAGGCCGGCGCATAGACCACGCCGCAAACCGGGGCGCCGTCGCGAATGAGCGCGATATTGACGGTGAACTCGCCGTTGCGGTTCGCAAATTCCCGCGTCCCGTCGAGCGGATCGACCAGAATGAAATCATTCCCGAGCTCGGGCACGACGCCCCTCGAGAAAGATTCCTCGGCGACGATGGGCGCCCACGGACAGGCTTCCTGCAGGCGTTCGATGATCAGAAATTCGGAGCGCTCGTCGGCTTCGCAGACCGGGCTCGCGTCGGCCTTGGCGCGCATGGCGAAGCCGCGCTGGTAAACGTCCATGACAACTTCGCCCGCAGCCACAGCGGCTCGGGCAAAAACCAGGGCGAGATCCTGGATGTCAGAATCGATACCGGGCATTTCCATCGGCGCCTACCTGCGCCCAAAACGTCGGCGGCTCAAGCCCTCATCCAACGTAACCGGACGCTTACCGTTCACCTGTTGCTCCGCTGCGCTTCCCAAGGCTTCGCCCCACGGCTATCCCGGGCGTCTAGGGTGGCGTCAAGTGATTCGCCGTCCACTCCTCCCTGTCGCGCGCATCCGCGCGCCTGATGATGGATTTGACGATGTCCGTTCTTGCGCTCGATCCCCTCGACCTCGCCGCCCTGCTCTGCTCGCGCGTGTGCCATGACGTGATTTCGCCAGTCGGCGCCATCGTCAACGGGCTCGAGGTTCTGGAAGACGAAACCGACGAGGACATGCGCGGCTTTGCGTTGGATCTCATCAAGCGCAGCGCCAACACCGCGTCCGCCCGCCTGCAGTTCTGCCGGCTCGCTTTCGGCGCCGCAGGCTCGGCCGGCGCCTCGATCGATACCGGCGACGCCGAGAAGGTGGTGCGCGGTCTCGTCGAAGACGAGAAGATGAAGATCGTCTGGACTGCGCCGCGCCTGTTGATGCCCAAGAACAAGGTGAAGCTCGTCCTCAATCTCTGCCTGATCGCGGCGGCCACCGTACCGCGCGGCGGCGTGATCGAAGTCCGCATCATCGGCGATGGCGGCGACACGACGGAAATCCGCCTCGACGCCAAGGGCCCGAACGCGCGTCTGGCCAACCACGTGCAGTCGCTGGTCGCGGGCACGCCGGAGAGCGATTCGGTCGATGCGCATGGCATTCAGGCCTTCTACACCGGGCTTGTCGCGCGCGCCTCGAACATGGAAGTCCGGATCGACGCCACGGCGGATGGGGTGAGCATTGCGGCGACGCCAGTTCCGGCGAGCTAAGATAAAGCGGCGCTTAGGAAAATCTCTCTTAATCAATCGCGGTCATTATGGACGAAAGCCCCGCTTCCGACGGGCTCCCGCGAGTGGCCGTGCATGACCTGTGTGCTGATCGTCGACGATTCCCCCATCATCCGCAAAGTGGCGCGGCATGTGCTGCAAACGCACGGCTACGACATCATCGAGGCGGCTGACGGTCAGGCGGGGCTCGATATCTGCGCTACGTCGATGCCGGACGCCATTCTGGTCGATTCGAACATGCCGATGATGGATGGCTGCGAATTCTTGCGCCGCCTGCGGGCCATGCCGGACGGCGGCCAGCCCCGAGTCGTGTTCTGCACGACCGAAAACGAAGTCGGCCATCTGGCGCGGGCCATGTATGCGGGCGCCAACAGCTACATGATGAAGCCGTTCGACCGCGACATGATCATCGCCAAATTCGGGGAAGCCGGCGTTCCCTAGCGCCGCGCCAGAAAGTCCCGGAACGCGGCCAAGGCCACATCGGACACGTGGTGCTCGATGCCCTCGGCGTCGGCCTCCGCGCAATCGCCCGGCACGCCCACCGCGACCAGCAGGTCGACCACCAGCCGGTGGCGCTTGCGCACGCGCTCGGCCAGAGCCTCGCCATCATCGGTTAGAAATACGCCCCGATAGGGCCGCGAGGTGGCGAGCCCCTCGCGTTTCAGGCGCGAAATCGTCTTGATGGCGGTCGCATGCGACACGCCCAAGCGCCGCGCCACATCGGTGGGGCGCGCTTCGCCCACGCTCGCCATCAGGTCGGAAATCAGCTCGACATAGTCTTCCAGGAGCGCCGCGGACTGGGCGGAGCGCGCCTTTCCGAAGCGATGCGCTTGCGCGGCTTCCGTCGGCATGTCGGGCCGCTCGGCCCTCTCCAGCTTCGTCATCTTGCCGCTCCCCGCGATAACTCGCTCTACAACCGCACTTGACATCTGGCAAGCATGACCAAAATGTAGACGAGGCTACAATTTCAGGACTGGGCATCACGCCCAAGCTGGCAGGAGGGGACAGAATGCGCGCCGACGAGCCCGCCGGGATGACAACCGTCCACGCCCCTGCGGCCGCGCTCGTCGGCGTCGCAGAGCGTGCGCCCGGACGGCAAAGCCTTGGCGACCACAACGCCAGCGTGCCGGTGCCGTCACAATCGGGCTCCGTGCTGCGCAAGCTTCTCGCCTTTGCGGGGCCCGGCTATCTCGTCTCGGTCGGCTATATGGACCCCGGCAATTGGGCGACTTCGCTGACCGGCGGCTCGCAATTCGGCTACACGCTGCTCAGCGTCATCCTGCTCTCCAACGTCATGGCTATCGTGCTGCAGGCGCTGGCCGCGCGGCTCGGGATCGCCTCGGGCCTCGATCTCGCCCAAGCCTGCCGCGCGCATTATCCGGCGCCCGTGAACCTCGTGCTGTTTGCAGCGTGCGAAGCGGCGATCATCGCCTGCGATCTCGCTGAGGTCATCGGCACCGCCATCGCCCTGAAGCTGCTCTTCGGCATTCCGCTTCTCGTCGGCTGCATTCTCACAGCGCTCGACGCCGTGATCGTCCTGATGCTGATGCAGCGCGGCTTCCGTTGGCTGGAAGCTTTCGTCATCGCGATGATCATCACAATCATGGGATGCTTCATCTACGAGATCGCCGTTGCCGCACCCTCCGCCAGCGAGATCGGCGCCGGCCTGCTGCGCTCGGGCGAGATCGTCTCCAACCCGGCCATGCTTTACATCGCCATCGGCATCATCGGCGCGACCGTGATGCCGCATAATCTTTATCTGCATTCGTCCATCGTGCAGACGCGCGCTTACGAGCGCACCGACGAGGGACGGCGTCAGGCGATCCGCTACGCCACCATCGATTCCACTTTCGCCCTGATGCTCGCGCTGTTCGTCAATGGCGCCATCCTCGTGCTCGCCGCAGCCGTCTTTCACAAGACGGGACGCACGGATGTGGCCGAGATCGAACAGGCCTACGAGCTGCTGGCGCCGGCGCTTGGCGTCACATTGGCGGCGACCCTGTTCGGCATCGCGCTGCTCGCCTCGGGCCTCAATTCGACGGTCACGGCGACGCTCGCCGGGCAGATCGTGATGGAAGGCTTCCTGCATCTGAAGATGAAGCCGACGACGCAGCGCCTGATGACGCGCGGCATCGCCATCGTGCCGGTGGTCGTCGTGGGCGCGCTTTATGGCGAGGCCGGCACGGCGCGGCTGCTGATTCTGAGCCAGGTGATCCTGTCGATGCAATTGCCGTTCGCGGTGATCCCGCTGGTGCAATTCGTGTCGAACAAGAAAACCATGGGCGCCTTCGTGATCTCGCGCAGCCTTGCGGCGGTGGGGTGGATTATCGCCGCGCTGATCGTGGTGCTGAACGTGAAGGTGCTGGTGGATACGTTTCTGGGGTGAGCGCGCACCGAGATTTCACCAACAAAAAAGCCCCGCTCGCGCGGGGCTTTTATTTATTGTGGCTAACGCAACGTTACGCCGTAATGCGCTCTTCGACGTCATTCGGCTCGCGCAGCACGTAGCCGCGGCCCCAGACTGTCTCGATGTAATTGCGGCCGTGGCTGGCGTTGGCGAGCTTCTTGCGGAGCTTGCAGATGAAGACATCGATGATCTTCAATTCCGGCTCGTCCATGCCGCCGTAGAGGTGGTTCAGGAACATTTCCTTGGTGAGCGTCGTTCCCTTGCGGAGCGAGAGCAGCTCCAGCATCTGGTATTCCTTGCCGGTCAGATGCACGCGCGAGCCGGACACTTCGACTGTCTTCTGGTCGAGGTTGACGATCAGGTCGCCGGTCGTGATCACCGACTGGGCGTGGCCCTTCGAGCGGCGGACGATGGCGTGGATGCGCGCCACCAACTCGTCCTTGTGGAAAGGCTTGGTCAGGTAATCGTCGGCGCCGAAACCGAGGCCCTTCACCTTGTCTTCGATGTTGGCGAGGCCGGAGAGGATCAGGATCGGCGTCTTGACCTTGGCGACGCGCAAGCTGCGGAGAACCTCGTAACCCGACATGTCGGGGAGGTTCAGATCCAGCAGGATGATGTCGTAGTCATAGAGCTTGCCGAGGTCGATGCCCTCTTCGCCCAGGTCCGTCGTGTAGACGTTGAAATTCTCCGACTTGAGCATCAGCTCGATGCTCTGCGCCGTGGCGCTGTCGTCTTCGATCAATAATACGCGCATGTCAGGTCCCCACCCTAGCCCCCGAGGCTCGCGATCAGCGCGAACGGCCCGGCAGCGCGGTTCAATTATCCGGCACATCAACCTTAACGAGAGATGGTTAACAAACAATGTTTCGGCGGAGCTGCTGCCTCGTCTTCACCACGCAATGTGCGCATAGAAGCCTGATTTGCTGAAGCAATCCGTCCAATTCACTGCTTAACAACCGGGTTGGCGGCATTGCGCCGGACCCTTCTCCGTCACGAGACCCGGCATGCCGGGCCATAACGCCACTGAGTTCACTCGCGAATGTTAACCTTGCCGGTTAACAACCCGTTACTTGCGGGGTGCGAATACGCCGCGAATCACCTGCCTGTTAAGAAATAGCATGTGAAGCCAGCCCCGTGGCAGGGCCGATGGCTTTTTTGCGGCGCCGTGGCATTCCGGTAAGGGACTGGCAACTTTAACCATGCATGGTCATGAGGTCTCGCGGCTGTCCGCGTGCGGCGCGATCCCTCGCCCGTACGCCCCTTTTTGAGTTTGCGTTCGGAGTTGTTCATGAAGTCGCGGGATACCCTTGTCCGGCTAAAGCGCTTCCAGGCCGAAGAAAAGCGCCGGCGCGTCACCCAGATCGACGCCATGATCGCGGAGTTCTCGCGCATGGCGACAGATCTCGATCGCGAGATCGCCAATGAGGAGCAGCGGACCGGCGTCGGCGACCCCGGCCATTTTGCTTACTCAACCTATGCGCGGGCCGCCCGCGCACGGCGCGACAATCTCCACAATTCCGTCACGGAATTGCGCGGCCAGCTCGACGAGGCCAAGGCCCGCCTCGAGGAAGCCACCGCCGAACTTTCCAAGGTGCAGACCATGGAAGTCCGCGACCGCAACTCCGAGGTCGCCCGCGACCGCACGGAGACCAATGGCGCCAGCCTGCGCATCGCCGGGGCCTGACGCCAGCCCGACCGGGACCGGCCGCGTCAAGGCGCGCCGGTTTATTCGTTTTTGTTATCTTGCGCCGCCTTGCTTTGCCCCTGCGCCCTGTGGCACGGATTGGGACACCGGCGCACGAGGGCTTCTCGTGGTCCTGCCCCCAGGCGCGCGAGCCAATTTGAATGAAGCGAATTCTCGATTTTTTCTGGCCCGCCCTTGGGCTTGTTGCGGTTGTCTGGTCGGTCAAGCTGCTCTTCCAGAAGCTCGAATTGGAAGCCGCCACCGATGACAACGTGCGCGCCCTGCTCGATGCCGGCGGCCTGTGGAGCGACATCAAGATCATCGCCTCGGTGATCGGCGGCAAGCTCGCCAGCATTCCGGCCCATGGCTATCTGATGGCCGGGCTTTGCACCCTGCTCGCCTATGCGGCGCTCGCCTGGTACGACCGCATCGCGCTCATCCATCTGAAGCGCGAGCGCGGCATCTCCTATCTTTATATTGCGCTCTGCTCCTTCGTGACCTATGCGCTGTCGCACAACATTGGCGCGACTGTCTTTTCGGGCGGCATGGTCCGCTACCGCGCCTATACGGCCAAGGGGCTCAGCGCCGCAGAAGTCGCCATTCTGGTCGCGCTTTGCTCCTACACATTCGCCTTCGGGACGATCCTGCTGCTGGCGCTGGTGCTGATCGGCGAGCCTCAGATTCTCATGCCGTTGGGCAAGCTCTCGCCTTGGTTCGCCATCGGGGAAACCACCGCCCGGATCATCGGCTTTGCATTGCTGGGCTTCTGCGGCCTCTACACGATCGGCTCATGGCTGCAGCTGCCGCCGATAAGATTCCGCTCGTTCGAGCTCATGTATCCGCGGCTGAACGTGGTCGCCCGGCAATATATCGCGGCGCCGCTCGAGCTGATCGGCGCGGCCGGCATCATCTATTTTGCGCTTCCCGAACAGGGCAATCCCGGATTTTTCATCGTGCTGGGCGCCTTTCTGCTGTCCTTCTCGGCCGGCCTGCTGTCGCAGGTGCCGGGCGGCGTCGGCGTGATGGAGGCCGTGTTTCTCGCCATCATGCCGGGAATGCCGGCGACGGCCGTCTTCGCGGCGCTGCTAGTCTGGC
>JANXTB010000319.1 GCA_025356415.1 Hyphomicrobiales bacterium | reverse complement strand
GCCGCCAACGCTGCGCTGATCTCGACGTTGCCGCAGCGCGGCGACCTTCTGCTCTACGATGCTCTGGTGCACGCCAGCACCCGCGAGGGCTTGGCTGGCACGCGCGCCACGCATCGTGAATTCGCGCATAACGACGTCGGCCAGATCGAAGACGAGCTGCGCGCCTTCCGCGCGGATAATGCGCAGTCGAGGTGTTTCATCGCGGTGGAAAGCCTCTACAGCATGGATGGCGATCTCGCGCCGCTCGCCGACATCGGCGCGCTCGCCGCGCGTTACGACGCCATGCTGCTGATCGACGAGGCGCATGCGACCGGCGTGCTCGGCCCGCAAGGTCGTGGACTTTCGGCGGCGCTGGAAGGCGCGGCGAATGTCGTGACGCTGCACACATGCGGGAAAGCGCTCGGTGTTTCCGGCGCGCTGCTGATGATGCCGGAGCTGTTGCGGCGTTTCATGATCAATCGCTGCAAGCCTTTCATCTACGCCACCGCCCCCTCCCCGCTCATCGCGAGCACGGTGCGCGCGGCTTTGCGCATCTCGGCGCAGGCGGACGATCGCCGCGCGGCTTTGCAGGCGCGCATTGCGAAACTCGGTGGTCATCTCGCGCGGCTCGGCCTGCCCACCACCGGCACGCAAATTCAGCCGGTGATCCTGGGCGCGGATCGTCGCGCGACGTGGGTTGCTGACGCGTTGGCGCGTGAGGGTTTTGACGTGCGCGCGATCCGTCCGCCGACTGTTCCCGAGGGCTCCGCGCGACTGCGCATCACGCTCAGCTCGTCGTTGCGTGCGGAAAATGTCGATGCGCTCGGCGCTAGCCTCGCGCGGCATTTGCAGGATCTCGTGGCATGACCAGCGTCATCGTCACCGGTACGGACACTGGCATCGGCAAGACGGTGTTTTCGGCGGCGCTGGCGGGCGCGCTGCTCGGCTATTACTGGAAGCCCGTGCAGGCGGGTCTCGTTGACGAGACCGACAGCGAAACCGTGCGCCGACTGTCAGGCCTGCCGCGCTCGCGCATCGTGCCCGAGGCCTATCGTTTTCAGGCGCCCTTGTCGCCGCATCGCGCCGCTGAGCGCGAGGACATGGTGATCAGCCGCGCTGCTTTCGACCTGCCCTCCGTGAGCCCGCTCGTGATCGAGGGCGCCGGCGGATTGATGGTCCCGCTGCGGCGCGACTGGCTCACCATCGATCTCTTCACGGAATGGCAATTGCCGATCGTGCTGTGCGCGCGCACGAGTCTGGGTACGATCAATCACACGCTTCTGTCTATTGAAGCTTTGCGGCTGCGCGATCTGCCGCTGCTCGGCGTTGCTTTCATTGGTGACGCGAATGACGACAACGAAAAAACCATCTGCACGATGGGCGGCGTGCGTCGTCTCGGACGCTTGCCTATCTTGAAAGACCTCAATCGCGACACGCTCGCGGAAGCCTTTGCGCAGAATTTCGATCTCGCCGATTTCGGAGCGGCCTTGTGAGCTCGCCCGTCTGGCATCCGTTCACGCAACATGCGGTGCAGCCCGAGGCCATCGAAATTGCGCGCGGCGAAGGCGCATGGCTGGAGACGCGTGACGGCGCGCGATTGCTCGATCTGATTTCATCCTGGTGGGTGATCACGCACGGCCATCGCCATCCGCGCATCGTCCAGGCGATCAAGGATCAGGCGGATCGTCTCGATCAGGTGATATTCGCGGGCTTCACGCATCGTCCCGCCGAAGAGCTGGCGCAGCGCCTGCTGGCGCGCGTCGGCGGCGATCTCGCGCATGTGTTTTATTCCGATAGCGGTTCGACGGCCGTGGAAGTCGCGCTGAAAATGGCGCTTGGCTTCTGGCGCAACCGTGGTGAAAAGCGCACGCGCATCGTCGCGCTGGAACACGCCTATCATGGCGACACGATCGGCACGATGTCGGCTGGCGCGCGCGGCGTTTTCAATGCGGCCTACGAGCCCTTGCTGTTCGACGTTGTGCGCCTGCCGTTTCCACACGCCGGACAAGAAGAGCGCACGCTTGCAGCGCTTGATGACGCCTGCCGCGCCGGCGATGTCGCGGCGCTGATCGTCGAGCCGCTGCTGCTCGGCGCGGGCGGCATGCTGACTTACTCCGCACAGACCTTGCGCGACATGCAGGCGATTTGTCGCAAACACGGCGCTTTGTTCATCGCCGACGAAGTGATGACGGGCTTTGGCCGCACCGGAACCTTCACGGCCTGCGAACAGGCTGGCGTGACGCCCGACATCATGTGCCTCGCGAAAGGCATCACCGGCGGCTCGTTGCCGCTCGCCGTGACGCTCAGCACGCGAGCAATCTTCGACGCGCATTATTCCACCGACCGGTCGAAGACATTTTTTCATTCGAGTTCCTACACCGCCAACGCCATCGCCTGCGCGGCGGCGGTGGCGAACCTTGATGTGTGGGATCATGAACCCGTGCGCGAGCGCATCGCGCAGCTCTCGCAATGGCAGACGGATTTCATCGCCGCCTTCGCGCAAGACCCGCGCTTCGCAAACGCCCGCACCTGCGGCACGATTTCGGCGCTCGATCTTGTCGTCGAGGACCAAGGCTATCTCGCAAGCGTCGGTCCGAAGCTGTATGACTTCTTTCTGTCGCGAGGCCTGCTGCTGCGCCCGCTTGGAAACACGATCTACCTCATGCCGCCCTATTGCATCACGCGGGACGAACTCGCCCTCGCCTACGACGCGATCCGCGACGCAGCCGCCATGATCGGCGCGCGCTGATGGGAACGCGCATCGCAGGGCGCGGCCATCACGCGCCGCATCGTCTCGTCCGCAACGACGAGATCGAAACGCGGCTCGGGTTGGAGCCCGGCTGGATTGAATCCCGCGTCGGCATTCGTGCGCGCTATTACGCGGCGCCCGATGAGGCGCTGACCGACATCGCCCGCCCCGCCGCGCAAATGGCGCTTGCGGAAGCTGGCCATCCCGACATCGGCTTTCTCATTCTGGCGACGAGCACGCCCGACCATCTGCTGCCGCCCTCCGCTCCGCTCCTCGCCCATCAGCTCGACCTGACTTGTGGCGCGGCCGATCTCGCTGGCGCCTGCGCGGGCTTCATCGATGCGCTGGCGCTCGCCGACGGGCTGGTGCGCGTGCAAAAACGCAGTGTGCTGGTGGTGGCGGCCAACATTCTCTCGCGGCGCATCAACCCTGCGGACGCCTCCACCTCGGCCCTGTTTGGCGACGCCGCCGGGGCCGTCGTGCTGTCGCCGGCGGCGGACGCTGACAGCGGGATCATCGCCGCCGATCTCGTGTCCGATGGCGCGGGCTATGATCTCATCAAGATACCTGCTGGCGGTAGCCGCACGCCGTTCGCGCAAGATCTTCCGCTGGAGGATTTCACCATGCAGATGCTGAATGGCCAGACCGTGTTCAGCAAGGCGGTTGATACAATGGCAGCGAGCTCGC
>JANXTB010000310.1 GCA_025356415.1 Hyphomicrobiales bacterium | reverse complement strand
CCCAGAGGCGCTCGACGGTCTGCGTCGGGTTGGAATTGGCCGCGAAGATTTCATACGGCACGCCGCGCACGAAGCCGACGTCGAGACGACCGCGCGAGATGCAATCGATCATCGCCATTTCTTCGGCGATGCGCAGCGGGTCGCCACGGTTGGCGATGGGATTGCCGAGAATGCAGATGCGGCCCTTGCTGGTCTGGCGCGCCAGGATCGCGGCAGTGAGCGGAGCTGCGACATCGATGCAGGTCGCGGTCTGGTGATGCTCGTTGCAGAGCAGGTTCAGGCCCAGATCGTCGGCGATCATATATTCGTCGAGATAGCGGTTGTAGAGATCCGCGCCGATCTTCGGATCGAAGTGCTTGTTGGCCAGCGACACGCGCATGGTCGACAGGCTCTCGATCGGAGGCAGGTTCGGATAGGGCATTTCGGTGAAGTGCCAGGCGTACATGTCAAAGCCCTCCCTGAATTACTGAATGAAGCTGTTGAGCGTGGACATGAAAGCGTCCGGCGCTTCGAGATGGGGAAAATGCCCCGCGCCCGGAACGGTCGCGAACTTTGCTCCGGGAATCAGTTTGGCGTAAGCCGCGCCATAGGCGGTCGAGACGACGCCGTCCTTCTCGCCCCAGATCAGCAGCGTGGGAACATTCACGCGATGCAGACGGTGGCGCAGTTTGGGATTGTGCATGTAGGGATCCCAGCAGAAGCGCGCGAAACTTTCATTGGCGCGCGCCACGGCGGTGAGCTGCGCATCGCTCATCTGGCTGAAATCGCGCTTGCCCTTTTCAGGATCGACCCATTTCGCAGCCGCGACCTTCGTGGGATGCGATGTCCAGATGTCGAAGATGTCGCGATCGAACGGGCCGCCGATCTTCACGCCGTAAGCATCGACGAGCACGAGGCGCGCGATGGCGCTGGTGTTCTTCGAGGCCATTTCAGCGCCAATCCAGCCGCCGAACGAGAAGCCCACGATGGTGACGTCCTTCAGGCCGAGCGTGTCGATGAGATCGAGCATGACATAGGAGATGTCGTCAGGGCCGGTCATCCACTCCGGACGATCCGACAGGCCAAAGCCCGGCGCGCGCGGGATGATGACCTCGAACTTTTCCGCCAGCGTGTTGACGAACGGCGCGTCGAGTTCGAGCTGCTCTTCGCTGGTCAGCAGCAGAAGCGGGCGGCCGGCGCCGCGGCGCTCGACCTCGATGGCGATGCCGCCCGCTTTCACTGTCGTGATGTTCCCACTCCCTGACATTTCTTCAGCCTTTCTTTTGTGGCTTTAAGGTTTGTGTTGGCGCCCTCAGATGGGCGGGATGGCTTGCTGCCCGACCAGCGTGATGCCGTAGCCATCGAGGCCAACGACGGTGCGCTTGGTGTTGGACAGCAGGATGATGTTTCGTGCGCCGAGATCGAACAGGATCTGCGCGCCGACGCCATACTGGCGCAGCTCGTGGATCGGCACGCTGGTCGCGTCGCCCTGGCGCTCGCGCACGGCGCGCGACAGCGCATCCTTCGCGGGTTCGCGGATGATGACGACGACGCCGCGGCCCTTTTGCGCGATCATGCGCATGGAGGCTTCAAGTTCGCCGCCGCGCGCGCGCGCTTCGCCGCCGAAAAAATGTCCCGGCGTCGTGTCGCCGAGCGAATCCGCGAGCAGGTTCGCCTGATGCATGCGAACCAGCACCGGCTCGTCGCCCGATACGTCGCCGCAGACGAGCGCGAGATGTTCCGCATAGTCGATGCGGTTGGCGTAGATCTTCACCTTGAAGTCGCCGCCGAACCGGCTGGTGATCTCGGTCTCGGCGACGGCCTCGACGAGCTTTTCCTTGCGGCGGCGATAGGCGATGAGATCCGCGATGGTGGCGATCTTGAGATTGTGTTGTTGCGCGAATTTCACGAGGTCGGGCATGCGCGCCATCGTGCCGTCGTCGTTCATGATCTCGCAGATCACGCCCGACGGGTTCATGCCGGCAAGTCGCGAAATGTCGACAGCCGCTTCCGTGTGGCCGGCGCGAACCAGCACGCCGCCATCCTGCGCGACGAGCGGGAAGACGTGGCCGGGCGACACGATGTCGGCGCGGCCCATGGCCGGATCGATCGCGACCGCGATGGTGCGGGCGCGGTCGCCGGCGGAGATGCCGGTGGTGACGCCTTCGCGCGCCTCGATCGACACCGTGAAGGCGGTCTGGTGCGGCGACTGGTTCTTGGGCGCCATATATTGCAGGCCAAGCTGCTCGACGCGCTGGCGCGTCATCGACAGGCAGATCAGGCCGCGCCCGTAGCGCGCCATGAAGTTGACTGCGTCGGCATCGGCCTTTTCGGACGGAATGACGAGATCGCCTTCGTTCTCGCGACCCTCATCATCCACGAGGATGAACATGCGGCCCTGGCGGGCGTCCTCGATGACGTCTTCGATGGGGGACAGGAATGCTGAATGTGGTGACATGGATCGCCGACTTGGCCTTGAAGGCCAGATTGGAGCCGTGGACCGGGCTGTCCGAAGGCTCTGTTGAGGGGCAGGGTGGAGAATCGCGAGGCAAGGGTCAACGGTTCGGCCTCGGCCGAGAGAGTAACAGTTTACACCAGACGCAAGCGTTTGACTGCCAGCGCAAGAAACCGCATCCTTGGGGTATATGTAAGCCAGCTTACAAGCTTGGCAATGACGAGCGTCCGGGAGGCGCGGGATGGAGACGCGTGTTGAAGCCGCTCAAGTGCCGGTAAAGGCCGGGATTCCTGCCCCGGTGACGGGCTGGGTCGACGCCTGCGCGCTGCTGGCGGCGCGCACCGGCGCGACGGTTGCGGCTGACCAGGGCGGGGCGCGGCGGCGCATTCTGGAAATGTCGCGCGGTCGCTGCACATTCGACATGGCGGACCCGACCAAGTTCCACGGCTTCCGCGGCGCCGAGGCGCGCGTCGGGCGCATGAGCGTCAAGGTCCTGTCCTGGGACTGCGAGGGCCCCTGCGAGACATCCACCTGGCGCAACCACGATCACCATATGGCGCTGCATATTCCCCTGCGCGGCGCCTTCGAGGCGCGCCAGGGCGGCGAGTGGATCCGGGTCGAGCCCGGTTCGGCGCTGGTCGTCAGCGCGGCGGGCGAGTCCCGCCGCCGCTGGGTGGGGCCGAGCGATCTCCTCAACATCATGGTGGACCGAGACGCGCTCGACCAGAGCGTCACCCGCGAGGCCTTCGCGGGGCCCGACGGCGTGCTGAAATTCCCCGAGCTGACGCTGATCGACCTCGCCGAGGCCTCGACGCTGGCGCGCTTCGTGGAGATGATCATTCGCGATCTCGAGACCGACAATTCGGCCTTCTCGGACCCTGCGGTCGGCATCGAAGCCGAGCGGGTCCTGCTGCAATTGCTGCTGCGCTCGATGCGCCACGAGGTCGAGCGGCGGCCGATCCACGAGCGTTATCGCATCGTGCCGGCCTATATGCGCCGCGCCGAGCGTTTCATCCGCGAGCACCATGCCGAACCGCTGGACATTGCGGCGATCGCGCAGGGCAGCGGGGTGAGCGTGCGCACCCTGCAATACGGCTTCCGGAAGTACCGCGACGCGAGCCCGATGGCCTTCCTGCGCGATGTGCGCCTCTCCTCCGCGCGGCGCGCGTTGATCGACGGGCGGGGCGGCTCCATTGGCGTGGTCGCGCTCGCGGTGGGGTATCCCAGCAAGAGCCAGTTCGCCCGCGACTACCGCGCGGCGTTCGGGGAATCGCCGACCGAGACGCGCCGCGCCATGCGGGGCTGAGCTTGGCGCGGGTGAGCTTGCCAGCTGGAGGCTGCGCACCGTAAATCATAAACAAGAATGATGATCGTGTGCGCCCTTCTCCCGCACAGGCGGGAGAAGGTGGCGCGTGAAACGCGACGGATGAGGGCGGTTGGTGTTGCCGGCGCCCTCACCCGTCATGCTTCGCATGCCACCCTCTCCCGCCAGCGCGGGAGAGGGGCGCTCACGATTAAAAAAATACTACCCGGAGGAAAGAATGAAAGTTGCTACCTTCGCTGTCGTTGCAGCAAGCACACTCGCCACGCCAGCCCTCGCGCAGACGCCAGCCGATTTCTACAAGGGCAAATCGCTTGATATGGTGATCGGCTTCTCGGTCGGCGGCGGTTACGACGTTTACGCCCGCACGGTCGCGCGCTTCATGGGCGACAATATCCCCGGCAAGCCGCGCATCGTGCCGAAAAACATGACCGGCGCCGGCAGCCGCGTCGCCGCCAATTACGTCTACAATGTCGCGCCGAAGGACGGCACGATTCTCGCCACCGCCGACCAGTCGATGCCGCTCGAACAGGCGGTGGGCGACGCCGGCATCACCATCGACACTCGCAAGTTCACGTGGGTCGGCACGCCGATCTACGAGAACAATACACTCGTCACCTGGCATACCTCGCCGGTGAAGACGATCGAAGACGCCAAGCGCATAGAAGTCGCGGTGGGCGCCACGGGGTTCAACACGTCGTCGCAATATCCGCAGGTCATGAATTCGCTGCTCGGCACGAAATTCAAGGTCATCATGGGCTATCCCGGCGGCAACGAGATCAACCTCGCGATGGAAAACGGCGAGGTGGCGGGCCGCGGCTCGAACAATTGGACATCGTGGAAATCGACCAAGCCGGAATGGATCGCCAACAAGAAGATCAACATCATCGTGCAGATTGGCCTGACCAAGGCCGCCGACTTGCCGGACGTGCCGCTGCTGATGGATCTCGCCAAGAATGACGACGATCGCGCGGCGCTGAAACTCGTCTCTGCGCCGCCGTCGGTCGGGCGCCCGATCTTCTCGACGCCGGGCGTGCCGGCCGATCGCGTGGACGCGCTGCGCACCGCTTTTGACGCGACCATGAAAGATCCGGCCTTCCTCGAAGAAGCGAAGAAGATGGGGCTCGACATCAACCCGATCAACGGGGCCGAACTGCAGAAGATCGTCAGCGACATCATCGACACGCCAAAGCCGATCCGCGATCGTCTGGCGTCTATTTTGGCGCTGATCGATCGCGACAAGAAATAGCTGCCGCGCAAGCCTTTCTCCCGCGCTGGCGGGAGAAGGTGGCGCGCAAAGCGCGACGGATGAGGGCGGTTCAACTTGCAGCCGCTGCGGCATATCGCAGGCGCCCTCACCCGTCATGCTACGCATGCCACCCTCTCCCGCACGCGGGAGAGGGG
>JANXTB010000092.1 GCA_025356415.1 Hyphomicrobiales bacterium | reverse complement strand
CCATGCATGTGCGCCTCGCCGACGAGAGCGTCTGCATCGGCCCGCCGGCCGCGCGCGACAGCTACCTCAACATCCCGGCCCTGCTCGCCGCCTGCGAGATCACCGGCGCGGACGCGATCCATCCGGGCTACGGCTTCCTGTCGGAAAACGCCCGTTTCGCGGAAATTCTTGCCGACCACAACATCGCATTCATCGGCCCGAAGGCCGAGCACATCCGCATCATGGGCGACAAGATCGAGGCGAAGCGCACGGCGAAGGCCTTGGGCATCCCCTGCGTTCCGGGCTCTGAAGGCGGCATCACCGATGACGTCGAGGCGATGAAAGTCGCCAACGAAATCGGCTATCCGGTGCTCGTGAAAGCGGCCTCCGGCGGTGGCGGGCGCGGCATGAAAGTCGCTCGCACAGAGGCGGATCTTTCAAACGCGCTCGAGAACGCGCGCACGGAAGCCAAGGCGGCTTTCGGCGACGACGCCGTCTATCTCGAAAAATATCTCGAGAAGCCGCGCCATATCGAAATCCAGATTCTCGGCGACGGGCTCGGCAACGCAATTCATCTGGGCGAGCGCGACTGCTCGCTGCAGCGCCGCCACCAGAAGGTGCTGGAGGAAAGCCCCTCGCCCGCGCTCAACGCCGAGCAGCGCGCCGAAATCGGCGAGATCTGCGCAGCCGCCATGCGCAAGCTGAAATACTCGGGCGCCGGGACGATCGAGTTCCTCTACGAAGAGGGCAATTTCTATTTCATCGAGATGAACACGCGCATTCAGGTCGAGCATCCCGTCACCGAGATGATCACCGGCATCGATCTCGTGAACGAGCAGATCCGCATTGCGGCGGGTTCGCCTCTGTCGATCACGCAGGAAGAAGTGCGCTTCGAGGGCGCGGCGATCGAGTGCCGCGTCAACGCCGAGCATCACGCCACCTTCCGGCCCTCGCCCGGCAAGATCGCTTATTACCACCCGCCGGGCGGCCTCGGCGTGCGCGTCGATTCCGCTGTCTACCAAGGCTATGTGATCCCGCCGAACTACGATTCGCTGGTTGGAAAACTGATCGTCCACGGCCGCAACCGGACGGAAGCGCTGATGCGCCTGCGCCGCGCGCTGGACGAGTTCATCGTGGACGGCATCGACACGACGCTGCCGCTGTTCCGCACGCTCGTGCGCAACGCCGATGTGCAGAACGGCGATTACGATATTCACTGGCTGGAGAAGTTTCTGGCCACTGGCGGCATGGAGCCGTAGGCGACACGTGAGGCGCCTTCCCCTCTCCCGCAGCGCGGGAGAGGGTGGCTGGCGCAGCCAGACGGGTGAGGGCGCCGCGGCGTCAAGCATCCTGAAAGAAGGTAGTCGCGGCGCCGCCCTCATCCGTCATGCTTCGCATGACACCTTCTCCCGCCAGCGCGGGAGAAGGACAAGAGCCCCCGCTTGACGGACGCCGGCCTGCGCCCCACCCTTCTCTTATGTCGACCTCTGGACAAACCGCCGAGATCACGCCGCAGATTCTTCTGCGGGCCTATTCCATCGGCATGTTCCCGATGGCGGAGGGCGCGGACGACCCGACGCTGTTCTGGGTCGATCCGGACATGCGCGGCATATTTCCGCTCGACCGCATGATCATCTCCAAGAGCCTCGCGAAAACCATCCGCTCGGACATCTATGAAGTCCGGATCGACGAGGATTTCGAGGCGGTGATCGATGGCTGCGCGGCCATGACGTCGGATCGTCCGAACACCTGGATCAACCAGCGCATCCGCAAACTCTACCGCGACCTGTTCGATTTCGGCTTCGTCCACACGGTAGAGGTGTTTGCGGACGGCGAGCGCGTCGGCGGGCTGTATGGCGTGAAGATCGGCGCGGCTTTTTTCGGAGAGAGCATGTTCTACCGCGCGACCGACGCGTCGAAAGTGGCGCTGATGCATCTCGCAGCCCGGCTGCGCGCCGGCGGTTTCCGCCTGCTCGACACGCAGTTCGTGACGCCGCATCTGGCGACGCTCGGCGCGATCGAAGTGCCGCGCGACGCCTACCACCTGATGCTGGACGACGCGATCGGCCGCGTCGCGGACTTCAACGTCTGGCCCAAAGGCGAGCGCGTGAGCGGCGCCCGCGTTCTCGAAGTTCTAAAAGCTTAGCGCCCGCTCGGAATGTCGCCCGGCGGCAGCAGGCCGCCCGGCAATTCGCGCGACGGTTGCTGACGCGCGGGCTGCGGCGCCTGGCGCGGCGAGCCTCCCCCGGTAATTTGCGGAGCGGGTTGCGACGGCGGGCGGGCGCCGGGCGCAGGGCCGACTTCAATCGCCTGCCCCAAGGCGGGCGCGGCGCCAGTCTGCGGCGAGGCGCCGGGCGTCACCGGACGCGCCTGCTGGCGCGGACGCGGCGAGGGCTGAGTCGGCGCGGGCGGAGTCTCGTCGCGCAAATCCGCGGTTTCCGGCGGGGTCACGATGATGTCCTTGCCGCCGCGGCAATCGGTCAGCCAGATGTCATAAACCGGGTGCTCGACGCCATGCAGACCCGGGCTGGCCGCGAACATCCAGCCGGAAAAGATCCGCTTGGCCTCGTTGTTGGCGTTGATGTCCTCGACTTCCACGAAGGTCGTCGTCTGCGGCGCCTCGGTGGGCGGGCGCGTGTAGCAGACGCGCGGCGTGATCTGCAGCGTGCCGAATTGCACGGTCTCGTCGATCGCGACATCGAAGGTGATGATCCGGCCCGTGATCTTGTCGAGCCCCGCGAAGATCGCCGTCGGGTGCTTGATCTTGTCCGCAAAAGCGGCCGTGCCGCCAGCAAGCAGCGACGCCGCGAGAATGGCGGAGGAAAATGCCTTGGCGCTGAAAGTCATGCGAACGTCCCGGATGTGCGACGCGGGGCTTAACATGCCGGCGCGTCACACGGAAGCTTGCTCATGCATGGGCGGTGGGGCGGAAACAAGGCTCCGCCCGCCCTAGCGGCATTCCGCCTCGGTGCGGGTCTGCAGCTTCTTCATCTTGGCGACGAAGGCTTGCGTCGGCGCCGTCCCCATGGCGGCGACCGCCGCGCGGAATCCCTCGGAATCGCCCTTCATCGCGCGAATCATCGCCGACTGCTCTTTGGCATTGAGCGAAGCGCGCGCGAGTTTCGATTCGCAGGCGCAATGCGCAGGGCTGGACTTGCCGCGCGAGACGCAGGCGTCGGCGAATGCGTCCGCCGCCATCACGGGGGCAGCCGACAAAAACAATGCGAAGCCGGCGGCGGTCGCCGCGGCGCTCACGTAAAACATTGGAAATCCTGTCCGGCCCGCCTTACGCAGGCCCTGTTGATTAGGCGCCGGGCTTCCACGCCTGATAATCGCCGGTGGCGGCCGGACGCACGCCAGAGGCGAGAATCGAGCCTTCCGGGCGATAGGCGTTCACCGTGCCGGTCATATTGGGCAAATACGGCTTTTCCCAATCGCGGGCGACATATGTTTCAGCCGTCGGGGGCGTCGCGACCGTGTGATGCAGCCAGCCGTACCAGCCGGGCGGCACCGCGGACCCCTCGCTCGGGCCGCTGAAGATCACCCAGCGACGTTCAAAACCCAGCGCCGGATCGAGCTTGCCGCCCTTGGTCCGGTAATAGGCGTTGCCGTTTTCGTCATGGCCGACCAGTTCGCCATTGCGCCAGGTGTGGAAGCGCGTGTTGAGCGTCTGTCCATTCCACCAGGTGAAGAACTGGGTGAGCCATGTCAGCATGCTGAAAAGTCCCGAAGCCGGGCCGAAGGGCCCTATTGCGGCGCGGAATATGACCGCGCGGCCCCGTCCTGTCCAGCGCCAAGCGCGCGCATGCGTCCGCCGATTCGTATGGGGGCGCCCAAGCGCTTGTGGACAAGCCGAATCAGCCTTCCCCAAGGGAAAGAGCCTGAAACATTGGCGCGCAGGAGGCGTGGCTGCGGTTGTTCCAAAACCCGCAGACGCGCAAGCTTGGCTATCGCGAGTTGCGGCGAGATTGTGGCGAGTGTTGCAGAACCGTCGCGCTTATCCCCTGCCCCGGGCGTGGGCCGCGAGCCCCCGAAAAGCCGAAATCCGTTCCGAGTCATAGGCTTAATGAAACCCCAATGAGGCCGTCCCCATTGTCCACAAGCAGCACTACATCTAGATCTGCAACCAAGATCGGGCACAAGACCTTGACGAAAAGGCCGCGTGAGTTCAGGTTGTCATCACCGCTGACCACCCCCCGCAACGCGCCTTCGGGCTGCGCCCGAGGGGAAGAGCGGTGCGTCGGATCCCGACCCAAATGGGGGGCGTTTCCGCCGAGTAACCGGGCGCTCTTCGTGAGAGCCCGGCCAGTTCGTCGAACAGAGATCAGGGTTACATCAGGGCTGCGTGAGCGGCTCCGCGCAGGCGACCGCCTGTGACGTGGATTCAGGGACAGAAAAATGCGGATCGAGCGGCGGTATACCACAGCAGGCCAGGGCCCTTATGCGAGCATCGAATTCCGTAAGGGCAAGAGCGAGATCCGTAATCCGGATGGCTCGGTGGTCTTCCTGCAGGACAATATCGATGTGCCCGCGAGCTGGAGTCAGGTCGCGACCGACGTCATCGCGCAGAAATATTTCCGCAAGGCCGGCGTGCCCGCTCGCCTGAAGAAGGTCGAAGAGAACGACGTTCCCTCGTTCCTGTGGCGCTCCGTCCCTGACGAGGCGGCGCTGGCCTTGCTTCCCAAGGAAGAACGCTACGGCTCCGAGCGTGCGGCCACCGACGTGTTCCATCGCCTCGCCGGCGCGTGGACCTATTGGGGCTGGAAGGGCAAGTATTTCAACACGGAAGACGATGCGCTCGCCTTCTATGAAGAGCATTGCGCCATGCTCGCGCGCCAGATTTCCGCGCCGAACTCGCCGCAATGGTTCAACACGGGCCTGCACTGGGCCTATGGCATCGATGGCCCCGGCCAGGGCCATTACTATGTCGACTTCCAGACCGGCAAGCTGACCAAGTCGAAGTCGTCCTACGAGCATCCGCAGCCGCACGCCTGCTTCATCCAGTCGGTCGCCGACGACCTCGTCAACGAGGGCGGCATCATGGACCTGTGGGTGCGTGAAGCGCGCCTGTTCAAGTATGGCTCGGGCACCGGCTCCAACTTCTCGAAGCTGCGCGGCGAGAACGAGAAGCTGTCGGGCGGCGGCAAGTCGTCGGGCCTGATGTCCTTCCTGAAGATCGGCGACCGCGCGGCGGGCGCCATCAAGTCGGGCGGCACCACGCGCCGCGCGGCGAAGATGGTGGTGGTCGACGCCGACCATCCGGATATCGAATCCTACATCGACTGGAAGGTGAAGGAGGAGGAGAAGGTCGCCTCGCTCGTCACCGGCTCCAAGATCGTCAAGAAGCACATGAAGGCCGTCCTCAAGGCCGCAGTGAATTGCGAAGGCCCGAACGACGATTGCTACAACCCGGAAAAGAACCCGGCGCTGAAAAAGGCCATCAAGATGGCCCGTCGCGACGCCGTGCCGGACAGCTACATGAAGCGCGTCATCCAGTTCGCGCGCCAGGGCTACACCGAGATCCAGTTCGACACCTATGACACCGACTGGGATTCGGAAGCCTATCTGACGGTCGCGGGCCAGAACTCGAACAATTCCGTGCGCGTCACAGATGACTTCCTGCGCGCTGTCGAAGACGACGGCGACTGGAACCTCATCAAGCGCATCGACGGCAAGGTTGCAAAGACCCTGAAGGCCAAGGACCTTTGGG
Source organism: Hyphomicrobiales bacterium (assembly GCA_025356415.1). Lineage (GTDB taxonomy): Bacteria > Pseudomonadota > Alphaproteobacteria > Rhizobiales > Beijerinckiaceae > Terripilifer. Next base: position 10,464 of record JANXTB010000092.1, on the reverse strand, counting down.
AAAAGATCGGCTACGCCGCCTGGGCCTCCGCCGATCCCGGCCTGCAATATCACACGACCATCAACGACTGGCACACGTGCCCGGCGTCGGGCCAGATCAATGCGTCGAACCCCTGCTCCGAATACATGTTCCTCGACGATACGGCGTGCAATCTCGCCTCGATGAACCTGCTGACCTTCCGCGATCCGAAGACCGGCGTGTTCGACATCGAAGGCTACGAACATGCGGTGCGCCTGTGGACCGTCGTGCTCGAAATCTCGGTGCTGATGGCGCAGTTCCCGTCCAAGGAAATCGCGCGTCTCTCCTATGAGTACCGCACGCTCGGCCTCGGCTACGCCAATGTCGGCGGCCTGCTCATGTCGTCGGGCATCAGCTATGACTCGGATGAAGGCCGCGCGATCTGCGGCGCGCTTTCCGCGATCATGACCGGCGTCAGCTACGCGACCTCCGCCGAAATGGCGAAGGAACATGGCCCCTTCCCCGGCCATGCGCCGAACAAGGACCATATGCTGCGCGTCATCCGCAACCATCGTCGCGCGGCTTACGGCGAGGCGTCCGGTTACGAGGGACTCTCGGTGGCCCCCGTCGGTCTCGACCTCGCGACGCTCGACAAATTGCCGACCAACGGCAAGGTGTTCGCCAAGCACGCCAAGGCCGCGTGGGATCTCGCGCTGTCGCTGGGCCAAGAGCACGGCTATCGCAATGCGCAGGTTTCCGTCGTCGCCCCCACGGGCACGATCGGCCTCGTGATGGATTGCGACACGACCGGCATCGAGCCTGACTTCGCGCTGGTGAAGTTCAAGAAGCTCGCGGGCGGCGGCTATTTCAAGATCATCAACCGCGCCGCGCCCGAAGCGCTGCGTGCGCTGGGCTACGGCGAGGCGCATATCGCCGAGATCGAAGCTTATGCGGTGGGTCACGCGTCCATGCGCCAGTCGCCCGGCGTCAATCATTCGACGCTGCGCGCCAAGGGGTTTACCGACGAGAAGCTCGAGCAACTCGAGAAGACGCTCGCCAGCGCCTTCGATATCAAGTTCGTCTTCAACAAATGGGCGCTGGGCGCGGACTTCCTCACCGGCGTGCTGAACGTGCCGGCTGAAAAGCTCGACGATCCGACGTTCGAACTGCTGCCCTTCCTCGGCTTCACCAAGGCCGAGATCGAAATGGCGAACGTGCATGTTTGCGGCGCGATGACGCTGGAAGGCGCACCCCACCTCAAGCCCGAGCACTACAATGTGTTCGATTGCGCCAATCCCTGCGGCCGCACGGGCAAGCGTTATCTGTCGGTCGAGAGCCACATCCGCATGATGGCTGCGGCGCAGCCCTTCATCACGGGTGCGATCTCGAAGACGATCAACATGCCCAACGACGCGAGCGTCGAGGATTGCAAGGACGCCTACATGCTGTCTTGGCGCCTCGCACTGAAGGCCAACGCGCTTTACCGCGATGGCTCGAAGCTCTCGCAGCCGCTGAACTCGCAGCTCATCTCCGACGATGAGGACGAGGAGGAGGACGGCCTCGAGACCATGGTGGCGATGAACGCGACGGCGCGCACAGCGCATGTCGCCGAGAAGATCGTCGAACGCATCGTCGAGCGCATCGAGCGCACGCGCGAGCGCGAGCGTCTTCCCGATCGCCGCAAGGGCTATACGCAGAAAGCCGTTGTCGGCGGGCACAAAGTGTATCTTCGCACCGGCGAATATGTGGACGGCCGCATCGGCGAGATCTTCATCGACATGCACAAGGAAGGCGCCGCCTTCCGCTCGCTGATGAACAATTTCGCCATCGCGATTTCGGTCGGCCTGCAGTACGGCGTGCCGCTCGAGGAATATGTCGACGCCTTCACCTTCACGCGCTTCGAGCCGGCCGGCTTCGTGCAGGGCAATGACGCGATCAAGAACGCGACGTCGATCCTCGACTACGTGTTCCGCGAGCTCGCCATTTCCTACCTCGGCCGCAACGATCTCGCCCATGTGGATCCGTCCGACATCGGCGACACCGTCATCGGCAAGGGCGACGACCAGAGCCGCCAGCAAGGAACGCCGGCGCAGACCGCGACGCAGCGTTTCGTCTCGAAGGGCTTCGTCCGCTCGAAGACCGACAAGCTGATGCTCGTGCAGGGCGGCTTCGAGACGACGGTGACGGCGACCACCATGTTCGACACCGCCGGCGCCACGGCGCTGAAGAAAGACGCTGCCTTCCGCGAGGACGTGACGGCTGCGACAGTGGCGGAATTCGAGCACCTGGAATGGTCGGCAGCGTCAGCCCCGAAGCAGTCGGCAGCCGACAAGCGGGCTGAGGCGCGCATGAAGGGTTATGTCGGAGAGTCGTGCCCCGAGTGCCAGAACTTTACGCTGGTGCGGAACGGGACTTGTTTGAAGTGCGAGACTTGTGGGTCGACGACGGGTTGCTCGTGATTTGATTTGAAGTAGTTGCCGCCCGGGGAGGTTACTCCTCGGGCGTAAGTCCTTAATTGAACAAACAGTGAATATTTCGCCTAGACCGGTTTTAAATCACTAAAAGGAGTTTCAGATGGCTACCAATCCCCCCAAAGGCGACGGTCACCGTAACGGCGCAGTTCGCGACCGCTCGCAAACGCATAATCCAAAGACAGACCAATGGGTGAAGCGCGATGCGAATGATGGCCGCTTCATGGATGTGAAGAAGGACGGAACGCCGTTCAAAGGTGTGCGGAAGGAGAAGTAAGGGCCATGGCTAGATGCACAGCACCCCGAGAAGGTCATCGCTCGTCAAGCGCCGCCGCAAACTGTCCCGCATGCCGCGGCCGCTATGGCCGATACGGTAGTAATAGCAGCTATGGCGGCTATAGTGCTTATGGGTCGTACTCATCCCAGTCTTCTCTGTCGCCTGCGAGTAGCGGGGGCGGTCAACGCAGCGGCGGATCCGGCAGCAATGCAAGGCCGCGCTGGTCGCGGTCCGGTTCGTCCGTGGCGTACACAATCGCCGAGGTGCGAGCGCTTACACCCATACGCGAGAACATCGAGAGGCGGGCTTCCCTCGACCTTCGCGACGTCTTTCTCTGCCACGCGTGGGATGACCGGCAGGGTCCCGCCAAGGAACTGCACGACCTGCTTGAGTCGCTTGGCGTGAAGGTCTGGTTCAGTGAAAAGGACGTCGTACTCGGCACGCCATTGCTCCGCGCCATCGACAAGGGCTTAGCAAACTCGCGGATCGGCCTTGTGCTGGTGACGCCTGCGCTACTGCGTGCCCTCCCGAGGGAAGGGATCGCCGACAAGGAGCTTTCCGCGCTCCTTGCGGGTGAGCGGCTCGTTCCTATCGTGCACGACACGACGTACGAATCGCTCCGCGAAGTCAGCCCCCTGCTCGCATCGCGAAGCGGTCTTAGTACCGCAGAAGAGCCAATGACAGTGGTCGCGGCCAAAGTAGCCGAGTTGGTCGCCCTTTGACATTCCTGAAAGTACGATTGGCTTAGGCCTTTGGTGGAAGCAAACGAAAGATATTAGTCGGCACCTCGAAAGGTTGCTCCTGCTCATTGCGAAGGCAAAGCAAAGACTACTTATCGGCGCAGCCTAAAAAGGTTCGCTGCGCAGTGATTGATCGATATCATCGCACGGCGAGGTCCAAGTCCAATGATTACGCAAGATTTCAGCCTTGAAGATTGCAAAGCAGTGCTTGCCGAACGCCCTCTAAGAATAGGCATTTCTACGAGAGCGCTCTTTGACTTAGAGGAAGAACACGAGATTTTCCTTACTAAGGGCGTGCAGACGTATGCAGCGCTTCAACTAGAGCGGGAAAACAATCTTCTAGGCAAGGGGGCTGGTTTTGAAGTGGTTAGTAGACTGCTGCAATTGAATGAAAATTCAGAGAAAGCTTATGTAGACGTGATTCTATTATCCCGCAATTCACCTGACCTATCACTCCGAGCGTTCAATTCCGTGCGAGAGTACAACCTCGGGATTAAGCGGAGCAGCTTTACGAGTGGCAGGTCCTTAGCACCATTCATCCCTGCTTGGGAAATTGACCTGTTTCTGTCTAACGAAACTGAAGACGTACAAGGTGCTATTTTCGCGGGAACTGCCGCTGCAAAACTCGGAAAATTTCCAAAAGACAATGGAGCCACTTCTTTCGATGAAGTCCGGATCGCCTTCGACGGGGATGCTGTGGTTTTTAGTCCGGAATCAGACGAGTTGTACAAAGAGAAAGGCCTTGAGGCTTTCCTTCAACACGAAGCCGAGAATGCTTCTCATCCGATGTCCGATGGTCCGTTCGGAAATTTTCTGAAGAAGCTCTCGATGTTAAGACGAATATTCTTGCAGAGTGATGGAACGAGCAAGGTTCGAATTGCGATAGTTACAGCGCGTAATGCGCCAGCCCATGAACGAGTTATTCGTACTCTACGCGCGTGGGGCACCCCAGCTGATGAAGCTCATTTTGTAGGAGCATCTGCTAAAGCGCCCATCCTGCAAGCCTTTGGTGCCCATATTTTCTTCGACGATCAGGAAAAACACGTGCTTGGTGCCGCACAAGTTGTTCCTGCCGGCCATGTTCCCGGTCCACACGACCCGTCGAATCCGATCATACCCGCGAGTTGACGCCTTCCCTCAATGCAAGATCTGGCTCAGGAACAGCTTCGTCCGTTCATGCTGCGGGTTGCCGAAAAACTCTTCCGGCCGGTTCATTTCCACGATCTGCCCGGCGTCCATGAAGATCACGCGGTCGGCGACCTGGCGGGCAAAGCCCATTTCGTGCGTGACGCAGAGCATCGTCATGCCCTCGGTCGCCAGCGACACCATCGTGTCCAGCACCTCTTTCACCATTTCGGGATCGAGCGCCGAGGTAGGCTCGTCGAACAGCATGATCTTCGGGCTCATGCAGAGCGAGCGCGCGATGGCGACGCGTTGCTGCTGGCCGCCCGACAGCTGGCCCGGATATTTGTGCGCCTGCTCGGGGATTTTCACGCGGGTGAGATAGTGCATCGCGATCTCTTCCGCGTCCTTCTTCTTCATCTTCTTCACCCAGATGGGCGCGAGCGTGCAGTTCTCGAGGATTGTGAGATGCGGGAAGAGGTTGAAATGCTGGAACACCATGCCGACCTCGCGGCGCACCTCGTCGATGCGCTTCAGGTCTTCCGTCAGCTCGACGCCATCGACCACGATGGAGCCCTGCTGATGTTCCTCCAGCCGGTTGATGCAGCGGATCATGGTCGATTTGCCGGAGCCCGAAGGCCCGCAGATCACCAGTTTCTCGCCGCGCTTCACGGTGAGGTTGATGTCGCGCAGCACGTGGAACGAACCGTACCACTTGTTCATGTTGCGAATATCGACGGCGACGTCGTTCTGCGGGGACGTGGCGAGGGCAGAGGGCGAGGTGCTCATGGAACGCTCCTGAAAAGTCAGTGTCTGCGGCCGGCGGACAGGCGATGTTCCATCATCATGGAATAACGCGACATGCCGAAGCAGAAGATGAAGTAAAAGGCGGCGGCGAAAGTGTAGACGGTGGCCGAGATGGTCGGCCCCGACCAGACCGGATCGATGCGCGCGGCGTCGATCGTGCGCAGGAAATCGAAGATGCCCACGATGGCGACGAGCGTCGTATCCTTGAACAGGCTGATGAAGATGTTGACGATGCCGGGAATGACGAGCGTCAACGCCTGCGGCAGGATGATGAGCCGCATCATCTGCCAATAGGACAGGCCGAGCGCCTGCGCGCCCTCCGTCTGGCCCTTTGAGATCGCCTGCAGGCCGCCGCGGATTTCTTCGGCCATATAGGCGGCGGCGAAGAGCGAGAAGCCGATCACCGGGCGCAGGAGGCGATCTGGCGTCCAATTGTCGGGCACGAATAGCGGCAGCATCGTGTTGGCCATGAACAGGACCGTGATGAACGGCACGCCGCGCACGAATTCGATGAACAGGATCGAGGCGAAGCGGACCGCCGGCAGCCGCGAGCGCCGCCCCAGCGCCAGCATCACGCCGGCGGGCAGCGAGAAGACGATGCCGACGGTCGCGACGAGCAGGCTCAGGAACAGGCCGCCCCAAAGGTCGGTGTCGACCTTCGAGAGACCGATGAAGGCCCAGCCCTTGAGCATCAGCACGGCGGCGACCGGATAGACCACGAAGAACAGCGCGGCGACCCAGGCCGTGCGCAGGCGCGAATATTCCAGCGCCAGCGCGAGCCCGACGCCCGCGAACAGGACCGGAAGTTCGACCAGCGGCGCGCGCATCGCCGCCTGCGGGCCCGGCAGCATGATGAAGAAGAACAGCGGCACGCCGAGCGCGAAAGCCAGCAACCCCAGCGTGCTCTTCTTGCCCTGCGGCCACAGCAACCGGGCTGCGAGCACGGCGCCGATGATGAGCGTCAGATCGACGCGCCAATGCTCGAATTCCGGATAGGAGCCGTAGCGGAAGAAATCGAGCTTGCGCTCGACGAAGGCCCAGCAGGCGCCCGTGCCCGGCACGCGGCAGGCGGTTCCGTCATTGGCGCTCCACACCGCGTCGATGATGAAGAAGCGGATCAGCCCGGGCAGCGTCCACGCGAGCAGCGCAATGAACAGCAGCGCGAGCGGGCCCGACACCCAGCCGGAGAACAGATTCGTGCGCAGCCAGCCGAGCACTCCGCCGATAGCAACCGGGGGCGGCAGAGATGGCGCGCTTTCGCGGCGCAGGAAGGCGGCGTCGTTGAGCGGAGCGGTGCCCAAGGGAGCGTTTTGCATGTCAGCGCTCCACCAGCGCCTTGCGGCGGTTGTACGAGTTCATGATGGCGGCGGTGACCAGCGAGATCACGAGATAGACCGACATGGTGATGGCGATGACCTGCACGGCGGCGCCCGTCTGGTTGAGCACCGTGCCGGCAAACACCTGCACGAGATCCGGATAGCCGATGAAGACCGCGAGCGAAGAGTTCTTCGTCAGCGCCAGATATTGGTTGGTGAGCGGCGGGATGATGACCCGCATCGCCTGCGGCGTGACGACCAGCTTCAGCGTCTGCTGCCGCGACAGGCCGAGCGCCATGGCGGCCTCGGTCTGTCCATGCGACACGGAGCGAATGCCGGCGCGCACGATCTCGGCGATGAAGGCCGCGGTGTAAAGCACGAGCCCGAGCACCAGCGCGACGAATTCCGGCAGCACGCGCACGCCGCCCTGGAAGTTGAAGCCCCGCAGAACGGGCGCGGCGAAAGTCACCGGCTCGCCGAGAGCGAGATAGACGAGCGCGGGCAAGCCGAGCACGAGGCCGATGCCGATCCACACAACGGGATAGCTGCGCCCGGTCTTCTCCTGGTCGCGGTGCGCATAGAAGCGGAACGCAACGGCGAGCAGCAGGCCCGCGATGGCCGCAACCAGAACCCAGATCGCGCCCGGCGCAAATTGCGGATCGGGGAGCACAAGGCCGCGATTGTTGATGAAGACCCCGGCGCCCAGCGAGATGGAGTTGCGCGGATTGGGCAGCGGCGTCAGCACGGCATTGTAGATGAACAGCAGCTGCAACAGGAGTGGCGTGTTGCGCATCACCTCGACGTAAATCGTCGCCAGTTTTTGAACGACGTAATTATGCGAAAGCCGCGCGACGCCGACGAAGAAGCCGAGAAACGTCGCGAGCACGACGCCGACCGCTGCGACGAGCAGCGTGTTCAGCAGGCCGACGAAAAACGCGCGGCCGTAGGTCGACGCCGCGGAATATTCGATCAGCGTCTGGTTGATGTCGAAGGACGCGACGCGATCCCAGAAGGAAAAATCCGTCGGGATGCCGCGCGCGCGCATGTTGGTGGAGGCGTTGACGACCGCCTCGTAAGCCAAAAAGCCGACGATCGCGACGAGCACGGCCTGATACAGAAATCCGCGCACACGCGGATTGTAGAGCAGCGAGACAGACGGCTGCTGGCGCGCGTTAGCGTCGCTCATCGAGCTGTCTCCAGAATGCCGGTATCAAACATGCCGCCCCCGCCGCCTGCTACAAAAAAGGAGCGGGGCGCTTGCCCCGCTCCATGGTCGATCAACGCACTGAAGGAGCGTATTGAATGCCGCCCTGGCTCCAGAGCGCGTTCAAGCCGCGCTTGATCTTCAGCGGCGAGCCGTCGCCGACGTTGCGGTTGAAAGCCTCGCCATAATTGCCGACGGCCTTGATGATGCGAAAGGCCCATTCCTTCGGCAGGCCGAGTCCCTTGCCGAAATCGCCTTCGACGCCGAGGAAGCGCTTGATCTCTGGGTTCGCGGTCTTCACCTGCTCGTCGACATTCGCCTTGGTGATGCCGAGCTCTTCGGCGTTGATCATGGCGTAATGCGTCCAGCGGACGATGTTGAACCACTGGTCGTCGCCCTGGCGAACGGCCGGTCCGAGCGGCTCTTTCGAGATGATCTCGGGCAGCACCATATGCTCGTCAGGATTGACGAGTTTCAGGCGCGACGAATAGAGGCCCGACGCGTCGGTCGTGTAGGCGTCGCAACGGCCCGAGTCATAGGCCTTCACGGCCTCGTCGATATTCTGGAAGGCGACGGCCTCGTATTTCATGCTCTTGGTGCGGAAGAAGTCCGCCATGTTGAGCTCGGTCGTCGTGCCCTGCTGCACGCAGATCGAGGCGCCCGACAATTCCAGCGCGGACGAAACATTGAGCTTCTTGCGGACCATGAAGCCCTGGCCGTCGTAATAATTCACGCCGGCCCAGAGCAGGCCGAGTTCAGCCTCGCGTGATTGCGTCCAGGTGCCGTTACGGGCCAGCACGTCGATCTCGCCCGATTGCAAGGCGGTGAAGCGGTCCTTGGCGGACAGCGGGATGAATTTCACCTTCGTCCCGTCGCCGAAAATCGCAGCCGCGACGCCGCGGCAGAAGTCGACGTCGAGGCCCGTCCAATTGCCCTTGTCGTCCGGCAGGCCGAAGCCCGCGAGGCCTGTGTTGGTGCCGCAGGTCAGGAAACCCTTCTGCTTCACCTGTTCGAGCGTCTTCGAGCCCGATTGCGCCTGCGCGCCCGTAACGGCTGCGCCCAGCGCGACCGCTGTGAGCAAAACTGCTGCGATGGCTTTCATCAATAAGCTCCCGGTCTGGCGACCTGTTTAAAATTATGCCACTCAAGGCGACCGAACGGCACGTATGCCGGTACGGCAGCGTTCCGAGCTTATCTCAAGCGAGTTTCATACCACGGTCAAGAGACAGGGAGCTTTGGCGGGAGACATGGCGAAATTGAGCGACGAGACACGCAAGCGCCTGAAATCTCGCACGAGGTTGGTGACCGCCGGGCGAAAAAGCGAGGAGCACTTCGGTTTCATCAACACACCTATTTTTCGCGGATCGACGGTTCTTTACCCCGATGCGGCCTCCATGAGGGGTCCGCGCCCCCGTTTTTCTTACGGAACGAAGGGCACGCCGACGACTGAAGCGCTGGAGCTGGCGTGGAGCGAAATCGCCGGCGCCGCAGGCACGGTGCTCGCGCCGACCGGACTTGCCGCGGTCACGCTGGCGTTGATGACCGCGCTGAAGGCGGGCGACCATCTGCTCGTCACCGACAGCGCCTACCTTCCGACACGTCACTTTTGCGAGACCGTGCTGGCGCGCATGGGGGTCGAGACGACCTATTACGATCCGCTGCTGGGCGCCGGCATAGAAAGCCTGATCCGCGAGAACACGACGAGCGTTCTCGTCGAGGCGCCGGGTTCGCAATCCTTCGAGGTGCAGGACGTTCCGGCCATCGCCGAAGTCGCGCATCGCCACGGCATGTGCGTCATCATGGACAACACCTGGGCGACGCCGCTGTTTTTTCCGCCGCATGAACGCGGCGTCGATCTCGCAGTCGAGGCGGGCACGAAATATCTCGGCGGCCATTCCGACCTGCTGCTCGGCTTGGTCTCAGCCAATTCCACATGGTACCGGCGCCTGCGCCAGACCTTCGACGCCTTCGCCATGTGCGCGGGACCGGAAGACGCGTTTCTGGCGCTGCGCGGCCTGCGCACGATGGAGCTGCGGCTGCGCGAGGCCGAGAAGCAGGGGCTGGCGCTGGCGCAATGGTTTGCGGCGCGGCCAGAGGTGAAGCAGGTGCTGCATCCGGGCCTGCCCGGCGCGCCCGGTCACGAGATCTGGAAGCGCGATTTTCTGGGCTCGACCGGGCTGTTCTCGATCATCCTGCAGCCATGCTCGGAGCGGGCGGTCGACGCCATGCTCGACGGGCTGGAGCTGTTTGGCATGGGCTATTCATGGGGCGGCTACGAGAGCCTCGTCATCCCGTTCGACTGTGCAACCTATCGCACCGCGACGACATGGAACCCCGGCGGCCCGGGCTTGCGGTTTCAGGTGGGGTTGGAAGATATCGAGGATCTGCAGGCGGATCTCGACGCGGGCTTTGCACGGCTAAGGGCGGCTGACTGAGCTGGCCTACTCCGCCTCGCTCTGCTTGGCGTGGCTCTTGATGATCAGCATCATGTTGCGGATGTAGATGAAGACCGCGAGCACCTGCCCCATGATGATCACCGCTTCGCGCCGCTGGATGCCGTAGGCCAGCG